>NZ_JBHTBW010000092.1:0-1828 GCF_042665195.1 Laceyella putida | reverse complement strand
ATCAAACCGTGCATGAGGTTCTCCCTCACACGGCTTTCCGATGTTCTTCTTTCTTTGGCATTCGGTTACTTTAAACAGCCAATTTCACCAGTTTCCCCTGTGTTATTTTCATGATCTCGCCTTTCTTCCCGAATTTCCTTCGTTTGTTCCTTTTCTTGTTCCAGAATAGGGTAAGACGTTCAATCACGTACCAGTCAATTCGCCTTAACCACTTTTTGGCTATCGTGGAGATCATGTAGTAATTCTTCATCCCTTGGAGTATTCGGTTCAGACCGCGAATCATATTGGCCATGCTCCAGTAGAGTTTGTTTCTGGGCTGCGTGTACTCCTTGATTTTCTGTCTCATTCCTTTCATCGCTTTCTTGCTCGGGGATTGAGACAGGACATGTATACATCCTCCACCTTTTAGCCAGACAGGAAATTTCCTATGGTGGAAGCCGAGAAAGTCAAAACCATCTGTATTCCCCCAGATGTTTACCAATCTCGACTTTTCCTCGTTTATGGCAAGGTCAAGCCTTGCCATAATCGTTTTAATCACCCGTATGCTTTGCAATGCGTTTTGCTTGGTCTTGCACACAATGACGAAATCGTCCGCGTAGCGGACGAGGGCGCCTAGATGTGAAAATTGTTTCGTCCATATCACATCCATGTAATTTAAGTAGATGTTGGCTAACAGCGGTGAAATGACCCCGCCTTGTGGCGCACCCACTTCTGTTTCATGGAACCGTACGTCTTCCATGACTCCCGCTTTCAACCACTTGTAAATCAGCTTCAGTACTCTTCGGTCACTGATTCTCATTTTGACCAATTTCATTAGTTTTTCGTGGTTGATGTTATCAAAGTAGCTTTGTATATCTACATCCACTACCCAGGATACGTCTCTGCATGCTTTGCGAAGTTTAGCAATGGCTTGATGGGTATTTCTTTTCGGGCGAAAGCCAAAGGAGCAGTCTTGAAAGTCGGCTTCAAAAATCGGCTCAATGACCAACTTCGTTGCCATTTGTACCACCCGATCTTTGATCGTGGGAATCCCAAGTGGTCTTTGCTTTCCGTTTCCTTTCGGTATATAGGCGCGTCGAACAGGAGAAGGGCGGTATCTTTTCTTCTTCAAATCAAGGTAGATTTCATTCAGAAAGCGGCTCTCACCGTACTCTTCAACGATATTGGCAATGGTAGTCCCATCTACTCCTCCGCTTCCTTTGTTCCTTTTCACCCGTCTCCATGCTTCTGCCAATATATCCGGGCGATAGATCTTGTCATACAGGGCGTGAAACCGCCGTTTTGAGTTCTCCTTGGCACAAAGATATAGGGTTTTCCAAAGTTCTCGAGCTTTCACATTGGTGTAGTTAGCAAGTTTACTTGCATTCACTCACTCTTACCTCCTTCAAACCCACGAACAAAGCAGGGATCCTTCCCTACGCAGAGTTATGTTGTCTCCGCGATCATCAGTACAGTATGACCCCCTCCGACTCCCTCTCTGCCATCCGCCACTTCACCTCTTTAGGTTTATAGGCTTCTGCTTTACATTTCCGCAGGAAATGTGCAGAGGAGGGTCTCCCCAGTTCCGTTAACTACTTTCTCAGCATACCGCTCCCCTTACTCCGGGAGGTTCTTCGGTGTTGCGTTCCAAGTTCTTCACACCTTCCATGGCCTTCGCCCATATTCACCAGGCTCGGCTCCTCCTTGTCCATCAAAGATGGTTGGCTTTGACGAAGCGGCAGGATTCACTTTATGTTACGGTCTGCTGAGTTGCTCGCACCCCTGCGGGGTTACTTTGTCACAGGGCTTCAACCTTAGGATTTCTCCACCAGTTGCCTGTCAGCTACGA
>NZ_JBHTBW010000091.1:0-1389 GCF_042665195.1 Laceyella putida | reverse complement strand
ATAAGAAAATGAATAATGGGGGATTTTTTGTGTTATCCAAACATGGGAAAAGTGGTCGAAACCAGCTTGAAATCATAGCATTAGATGATTTAGTGCCCGCGGACCATCTGGTCCGCAAGATTGAATCCAGTATTGATTTTGACTTTATCTATGATCTGGTTGAAGACTATTATTGCCTTGATAATGGACGCCCTAGTGTTGATCCAGTGGTCTTAATTAAAATGACGCTCATTCAGTATTTATTTGGCATTCGATCCATGAGGCAAACCATTAAAGAGATTGAAACCAATGTGGCATATCGTTGGTTTCTTGGTTATGGGCTCACAGAAAAAATCCCCCATTTTTCAACGTTCGGAAAGAATTATGTCCGCCGTTTTCAAGACACCGATCTTTTTGAAGTGATTTTTTATCGTATTTTACAAGAAGCAATCGATCATGGCTTTGTTAATCCAGAAGTCATCTTTATTGATTCAACACATGTAAAAGCCAATGCAAACAAAAAGAAATATGTAAAGAAGTTGGTTCGGGCGCAGACCCGAACCTATCAAGAGCAACTTCATGATGAGATCAATCAAGATCGTTTGGCTAACGGAAAAAAGGCACTAGCTCCCAAGACTAATGTTGAAGTCAAAGAAGTTAAGGAAAACACAACTGACCCGGATAGCGGATACTTTGTAAAAAATGAACGCGAATCCGTTTTCGCTTATTCCTTTCATACTGGTTGTGATCGGAATGGCTTTGTCTTGGGAGCGATAGTAGAACCAAGTAATGTTCACGATAGCCAAGTCTTCTCATCTCTTTATGATCGAATCAAACTCACAGTTACTCAACCAACAGCGGTCGCTGTTGATGCTGGCTACAAAACTCCTTACATTAGCAAAATCTTGCTTGATGACGGAGTTCGTCCCGTTATGCCTTATACAAGACCTCAAACGAAAAAAGGTTTGTTTCGAAAACATGAATTTGTTTATGACGAGTATTATGATTGGTATATTTGCCCTGCTAGTGAAACGTTGACTTACCGTACAACTAATCGTGAAGGCTACCGTCAGTACATATCTGATCCAAAAATCTGTAAAGATTGTCCATTCCTTTCTCAATGTACGAACAGCCGGAACCATACAAAACAGATTCAACGACATATTTGGCAAGCCTATTTAGATGAAGCTGAACATCTCCGGCACACGGAACAGAATAAAATAATTTATAAACAACGGAAAGAAACAATTGAACGAGTATTTGCCGATTTGAAAGAAAAGCATGGAATGCGTTGGACGACGCTTCGAGGGAAGCGTCGAGTTCAAATGCAAGCGATGCTACTTTTTGCTGCCATGAATTTAAAGAAGTTGGCCAATTGGCGATGGCGCAACCATCGCCTTACCCGATATT
>NZ_JBHTBW010000090.1:0-517 GCF_042665195.1 Laceyella putida | reverse complement strand
AATGCCTCCAAACAAAAACCTAAAGATGTTCTTGTTACTGCTGCTACACGTCTCAGACGTGTAGTAAAAAAATATCAACCCAAATTGATCGAGAAGCTAAGTAAACTCCCTAGTCAAAAAGCTTCAGAAGAAGAATGGATGGCTTTTCTAGTACTTCTTACTAAACAAGTAAAACAGTATGTGCCGGATGCTGAAGGCGCGTTAAAAGATAAACTTGAAGTTGCCGATAAGATCATTCATGATGAGCGATTACTTTTACAAAAAGGGGTACAATCTGCTATTGATCCTGATGCTCGTATCGGAAAAAAGTCTAGCACTCGGTCATTTTTTGGATATAAGCTGCACCTGGCTATGACCGAGGATGAAATTATTACAGGTGCCCAAATCACTACGGGTTCAGCAGATGATGGCAAACAACTCATACCTTTAATTTCCAACACCTTGAAACAAGGTGTTGTTTGTCATGAAGTTTTAGGGGATACTGCTTACTCATCCAAAATTAATTTGACTTGGTTAA
>NZ_JBHTBW010000089.1:0-952 GCF_042665195.1 Laceyella putida | reverse complement strand
TAGTTGAAAAAGGGTGAAAAAGCGAGCTTAAGATACACTCTGTCCAAAATTAAGGGGTTAATCCGAAATATTAGTAAAAGGGCTGTTGGTATTCTAAAGGTAGATGTCGAAATATATGTCAAATCTATCAATTTAATAATTGTCCAAACTTTTCGGATTTACCAACGTATTATGTACTAGTAAATAATTCTAGGAGGTGATTTTATGAATAAAAATTACAAACTCTCTAAGAGATGCTTCCCATATATTTCTATTCCAAATCGATCAAAGCGAAGGTGCATCTGTCCTCCCGGACCACGAGGACGAAGAGGACCAATAGGACCAATAGGACCAGAAGGACGAAGAGGACCAATAGGACCAGAAGGACCACGAGGACCAGAAGGACCACGAGGACCGGGGGTAACCCCTACGTTTGGTTCGTTATATGGAATTGATTCTGCAAGAACCCCTATACAAAATGTTCCTATAGAGTTTGATTTTCCTGGACCGATTTCGAATACGAATCCAAATCCAGGAACGGATAGTATTACGATCTTAGCCAATGGTGTATATGAAATAACGGCAAACGTTACCTCTTTAGGGCTTCCCACAATCAATTATGATATTAGAAGAAACAACATCATAATTCCAGGTTCTCGTTTCAGCACGTCAGGTAGTAGAGCAACAGTAGGAAAAACAATTCAAACTACTTTAGTTGCAGGAGATATTTTGACAGTCGTTCCAAGCTTTGTTTCTGGGGCTAGCCAATATGCAGGGGCAGCACTTACTGTAAATCTAATAGGGCCTTAACATCGAGATTGGACAAAGAGGGGAGTTTCTTTTCTAACTAAACAAGTGTCTTTAACGCTTGTTCAACGTACCACATACAATATTTCTGAACGTTCATCCTTAATGAACCCCAAAAGTCCAGACATTTTAAGCCGCATTTGAGGTAAAACGTTGACGGAACTCC
>NZ_JBHTBW010000088.1:0-596 GCF_042665195.1 Laceyella putida | reverse complement strand
CCTTGCTTTTGTTGTTATGAACATTCTAACAGGAAATCATGATGGATTCACCAGACACGCCCTAATATCATTGGACTGCCCCCGAAAACTGTACCAAAAATAAAGTTAGAATAGCCGATACTGCTTCACCGCTACTGGGCCTAAAACCAGCAACTAGACGAAAAGAGTGACACCGCTCCAAAAGAAAAAGTGAACCCATTTGGGTTTGGGTTTTCTTTCCTGATCTTGACCCATATCGGATACCTCCTCCATCCTATCATACTGAATATTCATCCCATTGAGGAGGTACCCGAAAAGAGGTTCTTGGTCTACCCAAAAACCTTTGATACCGCTTCCTCTAACTCCCTCTCTGTTGGCTTCGCATATCTCCTCGTCACATTGATATCGGCATGGCCCATTAATTCGGCGACCGTGGCAATGTCCACCCCATTAGCAACCAGCTCCCTGCCATAGGTATGACGTAGCATGTGAGGATGGATATTGAATTTCTTGGCTAACATGTCTTGGACACTTCTCTCGCTGATCCGTTTCTGATAGTTGGAGATGAACAGGGGCGGTAGATCCAATGTTCCTTTCTCCGCTCTTTCCTCCAGATA
>NZ_JBHTBW010000087.1:0-92515 GCF_042665195.1 Laceyella putida | reverse complement strand
TCCTTTGGAACGGGTTAACAACCCCAACTCTTTCATGATGCGGTACACGCGCTTGTGGTTGACACCCCGGCTTTCGTTCTTTCTTAATGTTTCTTTGTAAATGTTTCTTGGTATTGAAATAAATCAAGGATTTTATATGCTATATCCTCGATATTTCCTTTGAGCTTTTTCCGCTCCTCTTCACTAATTTTTTTCTGCTTCCTCAAATACTCCATATCATCCTCTACATCATCGGGAATCCAAAACCCCATCTGGACTATCAGATCGTCAAATTTAAGCAGAGAATCGTTCAAACGTAATAAAGCCTTTTTCGGTTCTTCTGGCAGTATCGAAAGATACATTTTCAAGAAATCATTCAAGTACCTTCGTACTGGAATCCTAAATTTCGTATCAAAATCGGGTATAGAGTACACCTTTTTCTCCGGATTAAGACAATGCCTCTGATCAATCAGTAATGAATCGGGAATATCTTTTTCCCTTCTCAACACAGGAGTAAAATCATATTCGCGTTGATCGATGATACCGTCCAGAGTCGGTAGAATCTGCTTTTCTATTATTTTCTCGGAATAACTCCTCCGTCGAATGATATCCCGTTGATTGTATATATGGGATGCAAAGAAGGAAACAAAGGTGATGGCAATTTTTTCGACCAGTCTCTGATAGTTTCTGCTAATCAACTCTTGCATGAGTTCTTTCTCTTGTTCCTCTTTTTGCTCAGCCATCTTCCGTTCTTCATCTCTTTTTCGTATTGTCTCGTAAAAGAATATAACCACGAGGATATCTATCGATATTCCAGCTAACTCGGGCCACAAATCATTTAAACTGTCCATCTTATAAAATGAAACAGAGCCTGATAACAACGCAACAATAAAAAATACCACCTTTAATATGAAGAATCCCTTCAATTCCCTTAATTCACTTAATTTTGTCCATATCCTCTCTCTCAATATCCTCGTACCCTCCCAAACATTTTATTCCTTTTCAGAATCTATCCCTTTTATTCTACTCTCCTTCGGGCAAATCTTGGAGTTTTTTTACTTTCACCTAGCACTTCTCGTTTCTCCCTCAATGGAGGTTTTCTATTTGTACAGTTAGCTATTTTCAGAAAAAATGCACAGTATTATTGATAAGCTATTAATTTAAATTTATACTGAAAAAAGATTGTACTTATCAAAATAAACATCTCTAAACTTGGTCACGCTTGTTGAAACATGGGGATGTTTTGGTTATAATATCTTTGAGGGGGTGATGGTGATAAAATCAATGATAAAATTAGGAATATTCGTTTGGATGATGTGGCTTTTTTTCGTAAGATATGATTTGTTCGGCTCGATCATCGAATATGTATCACCGATCATCGTACAAATACTAATCATTGCAACAAGTTGTGTTTTTCTCTATATGCTGATAAACATGCGAATGATCTTCCATTACTTAGCTATGAAGGACTTCTCCTCGACCAAAACGATACTTGTTGAGGAATATAATGAAGCAAAAAATGGGCTTAAAAATAGACAAATCAAAAGGAAAATCGAACGATCCAAAGACGATCGCACGAAGCAAATCATTTCAAAGCACCTTCAAAGCTTCAACTACAGACGTTTGTTCTGGTTCCTTGTTTTACGTGCCTACATTGTTTGTGGGGTCCTGTTCATCTTGGCTTCGATGTCGGCCATCATCATCATGATGATCGCGCTAGTCATCGCAAGCGGGAAGATCTTCAAATTGGCTAAAGGAATTTACAACGGCTTTAAAGAGTTTGTCATGTGGTTTATTGGATTGGCGAAAATATAAAAGAGTCTGGGCGATCATAATGTCCAGACTCTTTTCTTTGATCAGAAAAATTTCTTGAGTATTCGGATGTTCTCATCTTTCAGCTCTAGCACATCGAATTCCCCGCTAAATGCCGTTTTTTGATCCTGCTCCGTTAAGTTCAACCCGCTTAAAATGAACAGCATCCGCGTGCTGTTTTGAAACTCTTGTGCAATCTCCCAGTTCCTTGTCTTCCTCTTTCCGTCTTTGTCTTTGATATACATCAGGTGGTGGGGCGTGATGATTCGAACCTCTAACTCCCCTTGAGCAAATAGCCAGTCGTCTCTTTCGCCTATATCGTCCAGGTGAAAATAGATAGACGTCACCGGATCGGATAGCTTCAATGGAGGTTTTGATGGAATGATGTGGCGTTGATACAATTCGTTAATTTGAATTTCGTTGAGATCCGGCTCATCAAACGGACGATCACTTGTGTAATAAAGTAACTTGGCCAGTCGTTGATTGCCTGCCAATTTCTCCGCAATCTTGATCTGATACGCGGAAATACTTTGATATTTATTCAACCCGAAAAACCAGCGGATTAACTCTTTAAGCATTCTCCCTCATCCTCTCAATGAATTCTTTAAGCCTAGCGGCATAATCCTCAACCATACACACCATCGATTCGTTCACTCGTTCCTTTAATAGCGAAGGTACTTTCTTCATTCGTCGTGGCTCTTGGGTTACGAAGAACACATAAGGGAATTTGTTCTCGCTCTCGATACTAACCCTTTTTTTGTACCAGCCATCCCACTCTTTCACCTCCTTATAACGATTGAACTTCTTTGTTAGCTCCGGGAATTTCTCCGTTCTGCGGAAATCTTCTGCACCTGTATCAAACTCAATAAACGCGGTGTATTTCTTTCTAGTCACAGAGTCCTTGATCATCGCAAAAGCATCCGGGTTCAAGTTGTTATCGTGATTCACAATACTTTTCCGGCATTCCACCACCCACATTTCCAGGGAAGCTCCCATTTCTTTCAACACCTCATTCGTGATGATAGATAAGTCGCAAACCCTTGAAATATGGAAGTAGCGATTGTTGATAGATACACTCCCATCGGTGTGATAACGGATTCGCTCTACATGCTCTTGCCATCCTACCGCCTTGCTTCCCAACGGACCAAGAGCAGCGAAGATCGTCCGCCGCTTTGATCCGTCTAGGAATTTGTGGTGAATGTGGTCTTTTTTATTTACCAGGTAGTAATAAACCAACTCGTTTAAATGCCGTTGCATCAATGCCTTCGCTCTTTTCTGTTGACCAAAATCCTCATGCCAATAAAGCAACTGTTCAATATTCATGATTCGGTGTTGCGCCAATAGCTTCAATGTCTTCCTGTGCACATCCCTTACGTTGAGTTGTGACTTGAGCCAGTCAAGGGTAAGGTTTTTTTTCGCAACAGGTGCTCGCCGATAATACTTACGCCGTTTTCTTTTGTTTGGCTTTGTCTCTTTTTCTTCCATCTCGATAAACTCATCATCTTCGTCTGTCTCGAATCCTTCCTCATCCATCTCTTCAACCAGCTCTAAATCAACATGTTGACCTTCCCAAGGCTCTCTTCGTGTATATTGCATCCTTTTTCACCTTCCTTTTCCTCATCATCGAATACACTAAAGTCATACACCTTCTCGATGATTTCAACCCGTTTTCCCCTGACCTCATCAACGGGACGACCAAAACGATTTTTGATATTCCGGAACTCCATCAAATCCAGTTCCCGGCAAGGCTCCATTCTCATGGATGGCGGCTCCAATAGCCGGCCTAAGAAAACCTGTGATTTTTTGTTAACCATGACACTGAAAAGCGCGCAATACTCCAAATTGGCCAGATGATTGAAATCGTTGGAATCGTATGGTTCCATCAGCGCTCTAAATTCATTGAACATTTCTTCTCCGCCAACGAAGAACCCAAAATTACAGCGGTTGTTTTTGATCGATTCAATCGTCTCTTTCTTCTTGGTCCCTTGGATCGATGAAAGACCATGCAGACTCATCACATATCGGAATCGGTACTTGCGCGGCTCTTTAAACAAGGATGGGAAGATATCAACAACAACCTTGTGATTCATGATCTGGTGAATCTCATCAACGATAATTAACGTTTCCGGCCGATCATCTTCATTGATGATGTCGCGGAATTTCATCAACTTCCACAGTTTTAGGAAGTAATGCGCAAACAGATAATTAAACGTCGTCTCTTGGAGTGATCCGCTCGGCAAGAAGATTAAAACCAAATATGGACCATTCTCATCTCCCATCGTCCACTTCCAGAAATCAATTTCCTCCATGTGTGGCTGTGTGATGGAATTGGTTAAATCGTCGTAGTTCATCACCTGCAAAATGCGGTTATCGATCGTCTTTAAAATCGTTGCGGAATCTTTCATATACTCCTTTTGGTAATTGGCAAGGGCGACCCGGATCATAACATGTTTTTTCCTATCGAGTTTATGGAAAATCTGCTTACGATACGTTTCATCCCTTAAAATCTTGATTGCATCGATGATATTCCCTTCGCCAGCAGCATACGACGCCTGTAATGCTCCCATGAGATGGACTTCAATTGCTTGAACCTTGGAATCATCACCGATCGTATCTAACAACATTTGCGTATCCATGTTTGCAATCTCCGTCTCATATCCTGTACGCTTCAGCGTCTCGCGGTTCAGCTTCAACAAGTCATGAAACCCAACTTGCACCGGGTTTTCAAAATCAGCGTGATTAAGAAAAATGACTCGATCTTGCAACCAATCTGGAATATACCTCATGATTTCTCTAAACATCTCGCCGTCAGCAACGTCGAACGCGACCACGCTTTTCGCGTGCTTCCTCCACTCCTCACGACTCTTGGCTCGCAAGGCAAAGGTTTCAATGATCTGATTGATAATAAACGTCGTTTTCCCTCCGCCCTGCCCGCCGCTCAATAGCATGGTTTTCACACGGTCATCTAGTTGCTGGCGCGTATCGTATGGTGGGAATGCGATAAATTCTCTGGTGTTAAAATGACGGGCAAACGGGAGAGATCCCAACACATCCGTTAACATATTGTCAGCGATCTCCGTCTTGAGTTTCTGTTCATGATATATCTCTTTTCCGAATTGATCAGGCGTCGGCATCCACATCAGCGGGACCAACTCCCTCCGATATAACATCATCAATGGTTGAGTTGGATCGATGTAGCCCTTTTCGATCTTCTTCATATCTGGTTCAAAGCGGGATACTGTGATGATCGTATCCCCTTGTAACTCGGCTGCCCAACGTTCCAATGCACGCTGGAACTGATCTTTTTTCTTGTCGTTCTCTGTCCATAGAAGAAACATGATTTGAACTTCCGCAAAATGTTTAGCTTTCGCCTTTTGCTTTTCGGTTTTATGAGGGAGCTCACGTTGCTTCTCTTGCTCATCAAGATCAACCATTTCCGCTACAGGTGTACGCTTAACAAAACCTTTTACTTTTGCCCATCCATTTCTGACTGCCTGATATCCGTCCTTCACTTGTTTCGCCTTTTCCTCTAACGACTTCAATTCAGCCTCAGTAAAGAAGCTTTTCCATAGTGGGGCCATTTTCTCTTGAGACTCATTTGTGGCGGTATATTCTTCGCCATAAATCATAGATAGCAATTGGTTTTTGACCTCTTCGTTATCAACCCGCTCTTGTACTGTGACATTGTATAAAAGCTTTTCATTACTTCCTATAAGAGCGAATAGTTTAGATATTTCTTCCGAACCTAGATCGAAGTTAAGCGAAAAATAATCGGCAGACGAAACAATAAAGGCAGTCACATTCTCATCTGATAATTTCAACGATCCGTCAGAAAACCGGCACCCGCCTAAGTCTTCGTAAACCGCGTGGCGAACTCTTTTCTGTACCGTGTCGTGGTCGATTACGTTCAAATAGGTGTGTATTTTTCCGTTATCCTTCATCAGCTTGTAACTGAATGAAGGCGAAAACCCTTCCTCATTAACCAAGTTTTTCATTATGAACATTTCATCCACTATGGATTTAAACCCGTTATTCTCTTTTTCATCTGCTGCCTTCTTTTGTGATAACCCGACAATCGGAATCACTTTCATTAAGTCATTACGCACTATCTTCATACTTTTCACCCCTTTCAAAGATAAAGAGCAACCATGTGGTTACTCTTCATACTTAACAGATGATGTTGTTGGCGTAGCTTGTTTCACTTCTTGCTTCGCTGAGTCTTTCTTTTTGTTTCTGAGATAGAAGAAGAAGGTGGCAAACGAAGCAATTAGCAACCATTTCAATATTGTCGTTATCAAGGCTAAACTCATCATTTCCCCTCCTTGAACATGGTCTTAGAGAAGTTATCGGCCCACGCCTTTTCTTGCGGTGTGAGATCCATATCCATGAACCCCACACACGCAAAGGCAAGGACCAACACAACCATATATTCAAGAGCAATTTTTAGTGCCGACTTAAGATCAAACCTCTTAAAAAAATCTATTGCTACGTGAGTCGCCATCAAGAAGAAAAATACATACGCGGCATAGTGAAGACTGATGTAAAGTACACCCATCTTTACTTCACATCCAATTCAATATCATCTACGATGCTAACCACCATTGGGCTAACTTCTTTCCCTAGGTTGTATGCTGCTTTCAGAAGCGATACTTCTGTAATCGCTCCAAGCATGATCAGCATAACCAGGAAGTTTCTTACTCTAACCAAGCCAGGAATCGATTGACCCAAATCATCCTTAAATCCCCAGATTGTTTTGTAAAATGCGTAGATAACGAGCCCGGCAATGACCAAATTGGTCACTGTGGATAATGACCCAAGAAGCTTGAAAATGTTATCAGAACTAGCCAATTTACACCCACCTTTCTATTGTGTTTCGGGGTGTGTTTCGTGATTTTGCGAAACACAGTATCCCGGAATCGGGAAAAAGATAGTGGTATCAACAGATGAACAAGATGTAAAGCGGAAGTATTGGAAGAGAAAACAATCTTTTTCCTCTTTTGTTTTTTTGTTTTTATTTACTTCTTTGGGGGCCGGGAATGATCACCAGCCTCACTGACTATAGTATACAAAAAACTTCACCATGTTTCAACCAACTTCCCCAAGTTTACAGAAGATTTTTTAAGTGGTATCATGACATTACCAAAACTCGAAAACAGGAGGCTAATCAATGGCTAACCGTAAAACAAGTAGCGGACTCAAATCAAGGATGAAGGTTCCTACAACCATTGACATCAACTATTGGGAAGCTCTGGAAAAACTCTCAGCCCTCCAATACAATCGCCCAATGTCAAAAATCATTGACGAAATGGCAGAACTGATCTTAATCAAATATGATCAGCCGGTTCCAATAAAGAAAAAAGATGAATTGAAACAGGAAAACGAACAAAAGGACTAGCAGGAAAAAGCTGGTTCTTTTTTGTTGAATAAAAACAACCCCTTGCTGCAGGGGTTATTCTGCTTTAGCGAGTCCAGTGATGATCCTAACGCCTGTGTTGATCTCAACATCAATGAGGTTCTTCATCAGAATGACAATCGGCTCTCCTTCTTCTTGAAAGAGACAAACATGCTGACAATCTTCATTCGTTTGTCGTTTAATCAATTCGCAACCCTCCGATCATTCATTTCATTCAAAATTCTCCTTCATATCTCCAGTATAAATTTAAACTAGAATACGCACAAGAAGGAAAGTTCTCTTTTTTCAGTGAATATAGTACAATTACTGTTGATCAGTTTAAATTTATACAGCAAAGAAAGGAGGTTCCGTTTTGGCCAAATGGGAAGAGATTTATGAGGATCTCAAGGAACGGATTTTATCAGGAAAAATGCCACCAGGCTCATCCTTTCCCTCTAACCTTGATCTCTTGCAAGAGTATGGAGCCCGTTCAACGTTAACCATCCAACAGGCAGTCAACCAATTGATCAAGGAAGGGCTGGTTGTTTCTCAAGGAAAGCGAGGAAAACACGCAAAGCGGACTGTCCGGGTCATTCCCACTCGCTCCGTCAACTACCGCCGGGGTGGATTTTCCCAAGAGTTTGGACAGATCGCCAGCAAAAACGTGTTAGAGCTGCGCATACTCGATCAAAAAAAGGACATTCCGGAAGCGTTGCAGTCCGAAGTTTCAACTCCAGCGCTTTTCTACCACACGGAGCAACTTCTCAACGGACAGCTTGTCGCGGTTTCTAAGGCATACATTCCAAGCCTCGTACCGACTCAGGATTTATACAAACTGATGAAACAAGCGAATGCTTCTTTGTATGGCTCACTTGAATATCTTGGGTTCAAGCCTGTTTCTTGTGAAGAAAATCTGATTTGTGACTTTGCAAGCAAGGAAGAGCGCGAAGCATTGCGTCTACCGAAAAACTCAAACATCCCTGTCGTGCGTCTCACTCGCAAGACGTATGACGCCAACAAGCAACTGGTGGAAATTTGTCCGCTTATTTATCGGGCTGATGTTTACGAATTTGCTTATCAATTCGATTTCTAAGGGGGAGCCCAATCATGACAGACAAAGAGTTTATGTGGGAAGCCGTGTTGGAAGGTCGAAAAGCCCAGGGGAAAACCGGAACCAATCCACCGGTTGGGGCCATCATTGTCAAAGATGGGGTAATTGTTGGCCGCGGACATACCTCCCAATTGGGAGGACCGCACGCAGAAGTAAATGCCCTGGCTGATGCCGGAGACCAGGCAAAAGGCGCAACCGTTTATTGTACGTTGGAGCCGTGCAGTCATTGGGGACGGACGGGGCCCTGTTGCGAAGCGCTGACGGCTGCGGGAGTGGCCAAAGTATTCGTGGGAATCAAGGATCCCTATCCTAAGGTGTCTGGTCGCGGCATCCAACACCTGAAAGATCACGGTGTCGAGGTCGTGGTTGGGGGGATGTACGAGGAAGAGATCAGACAAGACCTGAAGGAGTTCCTTGATCGGGTTGCAGCAGGAACCCAGGAATAACAGCGGTAAACTATGCCGCTGTTTTTTATTTTGTCTGCAAAACAAAATAGCCGACCACTGGCCAGCTATTGAGTAAAGAACGATAAGGTAACAAATTTCGTCAAATGGTAGTAGGCATTTACCTACCTTCCCGCCAATTCCGCCCTTTAACATGAAACGGCTTCACGTGATGACCAATTCGCTCCATGATCCGTGCCGCTTTAAGCTCATCGTAATCACCTTTAGCATTGGCGAAATGTTCTTGCAATTGGTTTAAATTTTTGTTTGATGTATAGACAGTTGGCAAGCGTTCGGCCATCCTATATTGCAAAACCGAACTGAAGATATCATCTCTCACCCAAGATGTCATCGTTTCCGAGCCAATATCGTCAAGAATTAACACACTACACTTTTTGTAAACGTCTAATTTTTCATTAACTGATCCATCCCTTATGCCGTCTTTTAGCTCATTGATTAACTCTGGAACATGGACCATTAATGAGTCTATATCAAACTCGGTTAATTTGTTACAGATAGCGCCGGCAATGCGAGACTTCCCTACTCCAAAGTCACCCCAAAGGTACAGCCCCTTGGTTTCATGAATATTTTCCCCAACTGAAGTACAAAAATCAATCGCTTCACAAATCACATGGTATCTGTCATTGTTTGGGGCAATCGAATCAAAGGTGGCTTCAATGATTTCACGTGGTATATAGAAACTTCTGATAAGCCGTTTACGCCTCTCTTCTCTCCATTGAGCCTCCAACTTACCACATGGCCGAACCTTCCGCTCTATTCCTGTTTCGGTTCGCTTTAAAATGGACTCATACCCTTTTTGTTGATTGGGGCAATCATCTAAACCAGGGCATCGTAAGCAAGCTTCTTGGTCCTTTATATATTGTCGGAGATGGGAGAGCGATTTTTTATATTCTTCAAATGGCACATCTGGATGATGACCAGAAAACTCGATAATCAACGGATGATTCATTGTCTCATTCAGCAAATTATTAACATCAATTTGCCTTTTTGCAGAAAGAAAGCTTTTAATATCTTTCACCTGAATCCTCTCCCGTTTTTAGGTTGTATTGCCCGCAACACCGGATTCGGTTCATTCAGCAAATATAGAATTTGGAACGCTCCGGTCAATCCAGAGCGTCTTTTTCATTCTTGCTTCTCCTTCTCCAATTCCTGATCAATGTAATCCTCAAGAAATTTCTGAGCTTTAATCCCTCGTTTAACCAACATCATATCGAATTGTTTTTTCTTCTCCGGATGCAAACGAACTAGAACGGTTGGCATTTCACTTTTTTTCATAATGAGCAACCCCTTTCTGTATACATTATATCATGAAATCATGTAATCACAAGAGTGAAATAAAAACAAACCCCTTTCCTCAATCTCCATTTAACATAAAATGATTTGATCAACCAATTATTGTGTTTCCATTTCGCCTTTTTTGTATACTTGTAATAGAAAGATGTTTTGGAAATGAAAGAATAAAGGGGGTCAAACATGACTCAATTTGCAGGCATTCGTCCCTTTCCTGGTTGGGAATCGCTATTACCAGATAAAAAAGTTGATGCGCTCAAAGGGGAGCTGATTGTCATAGCGACCGAAACGACGGAAGAGGAGAAAATACTCCAATTAAGAAAGAAGAAGCACCCCTTTTATTGCTTGCAGTGCGGGGAGATTCTCCGTTTTCGCAAAGAACATACACGAGACGGCGTCCCCATCCATTCCCATTTCTATCACAAAGATCAAGAATGTAGCCCTTCAGAAAGTCCCGACCACGCATTAACCAAGGGCTATTTGTTCGATCTGCTGAAAGAACGTGGCTATACGGTCAAACAAGAATATAACCATCGCGATGCGAACGGACGGCGAGTCAGGGCCGATGTGGCCATGTTGGAGAATGAGTTAAAGTTAGTCGTAGAGGTTCAAGCCTCCCATGGAAAAGTGGCAGACGCCAAACGGAAAATGTCGGTGTATGGAGCGGATCGGGTCCCGGTGGCGTGGGTTCTCTTAATGGATCGGTTTTTCCGTAATTATGCCATTGTTGACCCTCGATTAACGGGAGATAACCAAATGATTATTGGAGGTGAAGGAAAATACACCGTTCATCACCCTTTGGATGCCAACATGCATTACCGGCTCTTTCTTGGGGGGCAAGACCACGCCCTTTTTGACTTCCTCATTGACGAGTATTTGTATGTGATCGGCATCATCGCGAATGGAAACGTGTTGTTGATTCGTCGAACTCCAAAATCAGCAGAACGAAGAGAACGTGTACGTGCACAAGGGGGAAAGTGGTCCACGACGGATGATGAATTTGATGTGACGTTGATTCCGGAACATCGCATCGTGGACGTGCTACTGGATACCGAAGTGATCGAGGTGGAGTACGAAGGGAAGGTCTCCTCTCCCCAGGTCTCTGCCAACCGATTCAAAGGGAAGGATTGTGAAGGGGAAGAGAAAAGCAAGTCGCCCGCTACTTCCCATGTCATTGACTTTGAATCGGGGAAAACCACAGAAGATGCACATGACCCCATCGCGTTGATCCGAGAAACACAGGAAGCAGCACGCCGGGAACGGATCCGGATTGCGGAAGAAAAGAAACGAGAGGAAATGCGGAAAGAGCAGGAACGGGAACAGAAAAGAAAGGCGGAACTGGAACGGAAACTCCGAGAAGAAGAAGAAGGTCTACGCAAAGAGGAAGAAGCGAGTAAACAGTTGGAGGAAACATTACGGCGACGCGAGGAAGAAGTGGAGCGGAGACAGAGAGAGGAAGAGGAAAAAACGCGAAAATGGCTAGAACAACTGGAAAGGAAAAGACAAGAGGAACAGAGACGGAGAGAAGAAGCAGAGAAACGCCAAATAGAGGAACAAAACAGATTGGCCCGTTTAGAGGAAGAAAGACGGAAGAATGAAGAAATCAGGCAAGCACAATTAGAAGAAGAGAAGATTCGCGAAGAAAATCACGCACCGCAAGGTAACATTGAAGAAGAGGAAATCAGTGAAGAAGAACGGAAACAATTTGTAGAGCAACGACTTCGTCAAGACGATGAAAGAGGTCTTAATCAATTACGTCAGCTAGCTCAAAAAGGATATCAACTACCAAGAGCTTTAGCACCCAAGGTAGAAAGAAATATGTATCATCACGCTACTTTAGAGCAAACATTGTGGTATGAATACTTGCAAATCCCTAAGGAACAACGAGCCCAATGGGAACAGAATCAATTTCCTAATGGAGAACCGGAATGGTTTACTAAGAAAAAACAAGCGTTTCAACAACCTAAGAAACAGTGGATGAAAAAGACTGATCATAATAAAATTGAACCATCCAATAACCAAGGAGAACAGTTAACATTAGATCTTTAATAAAAACCCCTCCGATAAAAATCAAGACTACAATGAAAAGGCTCTTACTTTGTGCATCATACACAAGGTAAAGCCTTTTCTTGTTTTTTACCCAGGCGGCCTTTTTTGTTTTTGGACGCGAACTGTGAAAAAATGAGGACAACTACTGGGAGAAATGAACCTTAATTAATGTTCAATTCTTTGTTAAGTTCATCTATTCTCTTTTTAATATCCTTTGATACTTCAAATTCATTTAAAATATATTCCGGTTCTACCAATCCTCTTTTACTACAAAAACGGCGACCACCCATATCTTCAAAGTAGAACTGAATGATGAAATACTTTGATTTCATTTTGTCCTTAATCATATTCGCTAGTTGCACATAATCTACTAAAATCTCATCCGTATAATCACCTTGTACCAGCTTACTTGGTAATTCCGGAGCTCCTCTTAACACTTTAAATCTTGCCAAGGGAACAAATTTCTTTCCCCATGTACATTGATACTTCGTCCATTTGATGAAGGGATGATAAGGGATAAGAGGTCTTCTTATGATTACACCAATATCGTATATGATAACGGGAACTGCATGTGTGGTTCCCACTCGAATAACATAATTCCCGTATTTACCGTATTTGCCTGATATAGTCTCTCTTGATCTTAATACGATTTTCGGTTTTGGCATAATACTTCTGGCCAAGAAATATATGCTGATTACCGTTGCGATTCCACCCACCCACTGACCTAAATTACCAAACCAATCTTCGCCCATAAATCTAAGCCAATCCATTTTTCTCCCTCCATCATGAGAATCATATCTTCACACCAAATTGAACACCTTTTTGAGACACATCAAATTAACTTCCTGTCAAATACCCTATTAGCTCATTTTCTGACTCAAAAAGACCATTCTGACATTTGTAATTATACCGGCTCCCCTCGAATAATGGACTTTCCTCGACCAAAAAAAGATGCCAAAAATGGTTGGCATCTCTTCCGTACTTTATCCGGTTTGTTCTGTTTGGTCTTCTTGCATTTGAATCTCATCAATCACATTCAAGATATTTTTCGCTTCTTTTGCCACATAGGTATTGCACTTTCCTTCCTTCATTAACCGAGGTCTACCAGGGGATTTCTTTTTCTTTTCTTTCGCTTTTGTTTCCAGTCCCCATTTGACGACACGAATAATCTCTTTAAGGGTTTCTTCACTACTTTTCTTACCTTCCAGATATTTAGCGATGTCCAGCACTTTGTTGTCCAGTTCGATTTCGGTGTCCAGATTTTCTATATCCACTGTTTCCATGTCCAGTTTTTTGGTATCCAGCTTTTTCGATTGGGACATATCCAGTTTTTCCGTGTCCAGTTTTTTCGACGTATCCATATCCAGTTTGGTATCCAGTTTTCCCGATGTGTCCATATCCACGTTCATATCCATATCCAACTTTTCCGTATCCAGTTTGGGCATATCGGCTTTCTGGATATCCCGTTTTTTCGTGTCCAGTTTTTCATCTTCGGCCTTATCCAGCGTGTCCCGTTTCTTTGTGGATACCGTGTCCACCGTTGATAACTCTGCGTTCGTCGTATTTGACTTGTTCGTATCCAGTTTCGTATCCACTTGTTCGATGTCCAGTTTTTCCGTATCCAGTTTTGCGTCCGTGTCCATCTTCATATCCAATTTGGATGTGTCCATATCCAGTTTATCCATATCCAACTTTTCCGTATCCACATGTCCAGTATCCACTTTCATGTCCAGTTTGGATATGTCCATATCCAGTTTTTTCGTATCCAGTTTTTCCGTTTGGGGCATATCCAGTTTGGATGTATCCAGTTTTGTATCCATGTCCACATGTCCAGTTTCCATATCCAGTTTTTCTGTTTGGGACGTATCCCGTTTTGACGTATCCAGTTTGGTGTCCATATCCAACTTTTTCCGCCAGAAGAACAAACGAGAAAACCAACCCACTCTTTCCTTCGTTTTTTCCTCTTTTTTGAATTGGTATGCCAGTACGCCCTTCATGACCAGCAAAAGAAATGGAGTGCTAACCCCGATCGTCTTTCCGATGCGGTTTTCGGCCATGCCCATATAGTTACTGACGACAACGAAAGCAAACCCCATCAGGAACCCTGTCCATGCCCATACACTCTGCTTTTTGCCCTTCTTAAATGAGTTTTGGATTACTTGGCTACAGTAAATGAACGCGGCTTCCCACACTCCGACCGCTACCCATGCCCCGATGCCTGAAAAACCAGCATACAAGCAAAGTCGATATGAGTGGCCAACCGATAAGTAGATGATCCCCGCTAGCATCGCAATATTGACAGTAATCATTGAGGTATTCACAAGGAAATCCCATGTCCCCATTGCGGTTCTCCCGATCCAACGGAAGAATGAAGCGAACATCGGTCCGAAATCTTCAATGAGGTCAAAGAGTTCGTACAACCCACATACAACCCGATTCGGCTGACGATCATGACCTCGTCTAACCCAACTGGGTATTTCTTGATATGAATTCACTGTCGTCATGTTGCATCGCCTCCAACGAAGTGTTTTTGCCAATGATCAACAGTGTCGGGACAACTTTTATTCAGTTTTGGGTTATGGTACACTTTTCATCAAACATCCTTTCTGGTGAGGGTGTCTGCCCGGGGTGCGTCGCCAACGTTCGCCCTGGGCTTTTCGTATGTCTTAAAAGACATTATTGGGATTCTCGTGGGACATTGGCGTGTTTCTCCAAAAAGGAAGCAAGGTCTTCTTCGCTGACTCGCCATTCTCCAGAAATCTTGAATCCTCTCAACTCCCCTTTTCTCAAGAGGTCGCGGATGGTTGCTTCATCAAATTGTAGACGTTTCGCGATGTCTTCTGTTGTTAAAAGCCTCATACATATACCTCCATACATATACAAACATATACTGACACATTCAAACACATACTGTTATCTTACCACATTTTAAAAAGTTGTACAATTGTCACAAAAGAAAAAAGAGACTTCGATCCATCAGGTCGTGTCTCTTTTCGGATAAATATAAATAGTGCTCTGTCAAACAGGGTTGTTTTCCGGAAGTAGCGGCGTAGCTCGGCCATGTCCTTCAATATTTGATCCGTCATGTGATCGATTTGATCTTCGTATACCTCTGCCATCTTGAGGTGGCCAAGTTGTTTCTTATCTCGGTTCAACGCTTCGAGTAGCACTTCAAGATGGACATATCGTTTGAGTTTGATTTCAAAATCTAGGTGGTCGTCGTCATACAGCATCTTCCATCACCACCATTTATCATAACACGGCCATCACTGATTTCTAATGATTTCGGAACAATCACGTTATAAATTAAATCCTACGAAATCAATAAGTCCAAGAATCGTTTTGATGGTCTTCAATAGAATATAAATACCCTGCTGCTTCACAAGGTTTTTTGCTAAGACATTCAACATAGAGTTTATAATTACCATTCGGAACCAACAATTTCCCATTTTTTGATGCAGATTCATTAATTAGAACCAATTTCCCATTTTCAAATGTATATTCATCAAAATTACCACCTACAATATGTTCTTTTCCTGGAACAATATATTCTTTGTATGTAATAAATTTGTTAGGTTCATACTCATAGAGGATTTTAAACAAAACGTCAAAGTATTCTTCAGAGTTGTATAACTCAAAAGCCATCTTTTCGTTTACTATTTTTAATGGCTCTGATGTTGCTTTAGAGGATTTTGCAAGATCCTTTTCTTCTATGTTTGCAGCATCACGAAATGCATTAAAAATAGTGAAATCAGCATAAGGTGAGAGTAATCCTAAATGCTCACTTTTAAGAACAACATCCTGTTCATTACTTTCTTCAAAGTCGACTTGATTATGAGAAATGTTAAATTTAGGAGCATTATCATTGGATTCTATCTTCACTAATTGGAAATTGTCATAAAGCTTTTTTCCTCCCTCTAGTTCAGCAACTACATAGTAATCTTTATACTTATCAAGCACAACTTTTTTTGACTTAATTTTAACCCCATCTATTTTCTCGATAGTCTCAATAGTAAAATAATCTTCTTGTATTAACTGTACATTAAACCCTATGAAAAAAGCCCCTACATTTAATAAAAGTATAAATAGCATTGTAAAAATTATTCGTGAGGATTTTGATGTTAAATTAACAGCATCACTTAAACTACTGAATTTAACAAATCCTTTAATATCAAAGTAAATTCCTATGATAAAAATTAAAATTGCGGAAATTAGATAAGTCATTATTAACCAAGGATTAAAATCTGGAATAAGAAGAGGTAACTTATTGAGTATAATTATTGTTGGTCCCAATAAGTAACCTAAGTAAATAGATCTATATAAGAGCTTATTTTTACACTTAAAAAGTAGAAATAAAACAAAAATAAAAGAAAAAATAGTGACTGATATATATTTGCCTGGTTCCATTAAACGATCTACAGTAAATTCCATGTAATAATATGGAATATTGTAAAAATACTTAAATCCAAGCTGATAAAAATATGACACCATATACCATACCACGATAAAACCACCAATTAACAACTCCACTCCAATTAACTGCTGCCACCACGTCCAACCCTGGTTCTCTGGCTGATTTCCCTCTTGGTTTTTCTGTGTCTCTTCACTAACCGTACCTTTGTCTAAGTTGATCTTGATTGTAATTTCTTTAGCCTGAATCTCTTTATTCCTTGGCTGAGCCATCATTCTTCTCTTTTGTCTTCTCCTTCTTGCTGCTGGATGAATCATTTCTATCACCCTTTCCTTTTTATATCAGAATACTATGAGCTAGCGAAATAAAAAAGAAACCCTGCTTACGCAGTAGATTCCTTGAAAAGAAATTGCTGAAATACAGGTAAGCGAATGATCCCCCGCTTGGTCAGCCCTCTCGACTTTACTTTCATGGTTATGACCGGCTTTAGGTAAATAAACTCTTTATCCTCCCCCACCTTGAACCTATTCACAATCGACCACACCGCTTTCCTGGCATCGGGTGGTGGTGGAAACTCAATCATCCCTGCTGGACGCACCCATCCCTCTTCCTCTAGGCCGATGAGCCACCCGAACTCCCCTTTCCGAATCGCAGTCAATCGCACATCATGGTATTGGTAGTTGATCACCTTTAGCCAGTCATACGATCGCTTCCCTACTTGATATGTGGAATCAGAGCGCTTTAACACAATGCCCTCCAAGTTCCGCTCGCTGACCAGATCAAAGAAGGCCCGAGCCTGTTTGCCTGGAACCGATCTCACCAAGGATAGATGGGGCTGTTCTTTGATATGTTCTTGCAGAATCGCTTTCCGTTCTTGAAGTGGCAGCGCGGTCACGTCCTGGCCACCGATCATTAAGACATCAAACACGCAGAATTGGACAGGGTCACTCTTCATCAGTGACCGAATCTTATGTTCATTCGTCGTCTGAAACCGGGTTAGGATGGCTTCAAAGTCGGGATGGGACTTCTCGTCTGTGACAATGAGTTCGCCATCCAACACAACACCTGGCGGCAAGTTCAACGTGGCCAACTCAGGGAAACGGTCAATACACGGGGTACCGTGCCGGGTCCAACATTGAATGGTTTCACCCACAGTTGAGAGGATGAGTCTGATGCCATCAAGTTTTAACTCCACTATATGTCTTTCGTCTGAAAAGACGGTATTTGCTTTGTGTAGCAGCATTGGAGATTTGAACATGGTTAATCACCTAACATCATTGTATCAATCACCGGTTGATGGAACATTGGGAATGAGTGGTTAAGCATTGGAATGATCAGTTTTTGGACGCATGATGTGAAAAAGTTTCGCTATCTCAGATGGTTTGTGAAATTTTTGTGATGTCATGTTATCTTGTATACATATTAAGTTATTTTTGATAATATTATATTGTAAGTTAATCAAACTATTGAAAGGAGAATATTAATGAATGAAAAACAATTAGAATCCCTTATTCACCACGTATTGCTCGAGGAAGCAGAAGAACTGCACATTCAATCTTTTGAAGATGCAGGGGTTTTTACTTCCGACAAAGGGTTGGTCATCAACACAAAAGACGAATTAGAATTTCAGATTACTATCGTAAAAACCACTTAACGTTCCCAATTACAAAACGAAAGGCCCTGGATGATCTCGCACATCATCCAAGGCCTTATACAAGTTTGAGGTGATCCCATTGTATCATGAATCAACAGCATTGAAAAGAAGCTGGTTCTCTAGACTCTTTAGCGGATTGGGAAACATCTTCCTCCGTTTATTCAATATTATCTGCTCGCTCATTGTGTCAGCGATGAACATTTATGTCTCCTTTAACCACACATGGACCTTATTTATGTCCGTGGGGCAAGCCGGGAACCTAGCTCTTGCCGCCACGATTGGATGCGAATTAGCCTTTATCCAATCAAGCATAAGCATGGTCGTCGCGAGTATCAAACGGAAGAATCCCGGCTTCTATATCTGGTTTGTTTTCACCATCGGAACCGGACTTGTCATGTGGTCAAACATTTCGGCCACCTTGGAATCGGGTCAATACTGGCTCGTGTGTGTGTTGCTGGGATTGGTTCCTCCCGTCATGATGTGGGGAAGCAAAGGAATTTTATCCTCCGCCATCATGGGAGATAAGGACAGCAAACAAGATGAGGTTAAACGACTCAATGAGATCATCGCCCAGTTGAAAAAAGAACTGACGGAACTCCAAACCGCTTACGAAACGTTGAAAACGAACACGCCCCCGATGGTAGCCAGCGAGAATCGCTCAAACGAACCTCTTTTCGAACAAACCATCAGCCAACCAACTGTAGCGGAACCATCCGAACAAACCGAATCCAAACAAGAACCATCTGAACCCATTGAATCTGAACAGGAACTCGAATCTTCTCCATCCGTTCCCGCCGAGCAGGAAGCGAACCAGCCCATGCCCCCTGAAGAGCAGGACGAAGAAGAAACCGACCAACCCGAATTCAAGCAAGAAGACCTAACGGAATCCAATCAACCGGTAGAAGTCGATGAGCAGGAATCGGGACCATCCGAACAAGAGCAACCCACCTCCATCGAATCCGTCACTCCACAACCCCATCTCTTAACAAAGGAACAGGTCAAAGCAAAAGCGATCGAATACAAAACACATCATCATGAATGGCCGAGCATTAAACACCTTAGAGAAATGACCGGATGCGACCTACGAATTGCTGCGGAAGTACTCAATGAGTTAAAAACCCAACGAAATAAACGATCCGCATAAACACGATAAAGCCCATGATTCTGTGGGCTTTTTTTCATTCTCATTCAAAAAAGAAAACCCCGGCGGTAACCGGGGCGTTTGAAAACAATGTGATCAGTCTTGGTCTTCAAATAAATCATCAATTTTTTCAAGTCCCAACACCTCTACAATCGCAAATAGATAATTGATATTAAAGTTGGTTGTAGAAGTGCAATATCGCGAAATGATGGATTGCGGGATTCCTGTTTCCTGAGAAAGTTTTGACTGGGTCCATTCTCGTTCCTTTAATCGCTGGCTAAGAATACATTTTTTGTTCGGTATCATTGGTTTTCACCTAATCTTTTTTTCGAATATTATATCAGAAAATTATTGCAATCCACTATCCTATATGCGATAATGGATATAGAAAGAAACAAACACGCTCTATTCACAGTAATGTTCACACCACCTCACGTCACAACGAGGAAGGAGGTGGGGAACATGCGCAAAATTCTTTCTCTGTTCATTCGCTTTAACAACAAGAAGTGCAAAATTTGCGGTAGCTCCGACGTTGTTAAAAACGATGCAGGTAATTGGATTTGTCGCGACTGTGATTCTGTTCAGTAATTTGTAGTTTATGGTAAGATAATGGGAAGGTTCTTCGGAGCCTTCCACTTTTTTCTCTCTAGGGGGTTTCGCTATGAACGAAATCATTTCCTTTAAAAACGGGATCAAACCATCTCTTCTGTTAGAAGAAAGTCAACCTGGATTTGACGAGATGCTCAGCTTTCCTCATGTCTCCATCCATCTGTTGGAAGGGGCTCGTCAATGCTTATTCTTTCCAGATGAAAGAGAGAAAATGAATTGGATGCAACGCACAGCTTCATTATCTCACACAACTCCTGCATTCCACAAGGAATTGGGTCTGGTGTTGGGGTATCCTCCCAAAGCCGTTGATTTCTTTGTAAGACGGATCCAGTGTCAGAAGGAAGGCCATTTAGAGGAATTAGAGAGATTGAAGGCAAAACGAGTGGGATTGCACTATGCAGGGATTTCATGTAACGGAAACGTGGATGATTTGATTGAGAATGTTTACTGGCTGTGGGATACATACGAGGTCGATGATGTCTTACATGTTCGCTGGGATACGACATTCTTACCCGTTCCCTATAGAGAGAAAAATGTGTTGAATACGGTATGTGAACAGCTTACGATGCCTTCGGTTGAGGCATTGACTTCATAAACGAGGAGTAAACATAAAGCCACCCCAGAATCATCCAGGGTGGCTCATCTTAATTCCCAACAATCTGTTGGACTTGGTCTTGTTGGATTTTCGAAATCACGATGTTTCCATCCTTCATATACACCCACACTTTTTCTCCTACTTCGATATTCAGCGCCTCTCTGTACGCCTTTGGAATCAACACATTGCCGAATCCCGTCACTTTTCTGATTTCCATAGGGTTTCATCCTCCTCATGATTGTGGTATACTGGTTAACGTGAAATCCTTTCAAGTTGGTTAACTTACCCTTAAAGGGCCTGCCTTCGTGGCGGGCTCTTTTTGGTTACACCATCCACTCCGATGTACATAACCCCTTGCTCCATCTTGTCCCGGATCCATTTCCACACTAACGCATCCGGCTCATCGGTCAATCTGTCAAAGATCACCCATTTCACTACGTCATCATAGCTGGCCACCCCCCTGCGGTACATTTCTAACAAGACTTCCACGTCGCAAATTTCTTTCATTTGGAATCCTCCTTGATATGAGCCTCTTTTTTGGCGTCAATTTGTATATAGATTGCTGGCTGTTTGGTGCGCAGATGGGGCTAACGAACTAGCCCCAATACATAGTCGGTCGATTCTCTCCACCAATCATTCACTTCATTTGATCTTGCCATTTTGAGAAGATTGGCCAACTGTTCTTCCAGCGTATTGACGAACTCGGGAACGGGGTCCCATTCCCGGATATCTGGTAGATACTGATACCGGTAAAATTCACCGTCATCGTTCATGACGGGGATGGTATATAACTCCTGATCCTCCCCATATACAGGGACTTCCCCCCGATCTGGATGAGTAACCACTCCGTAAAAAGGGAGTTCAGTGATTGGACAACGCTTTGGATAGTTCATCGTAATCCCTCCTTGTGTTATTGGACGCAATCTGTGAAGTTATCAGGGAGACCGAAGTCCCCCTTATGCAATATGGGCTTGACCAAGAAACTTTACTTTTACATCATCCACGTAATAGCCCTCATGATCTTTAAGAGAAGCAAGACCATTTGCTACATGTTTTGCTTGCGCCTCGGTTTCGGCAATGATGAATTCCTCAATATCATCACGATCATGGGTTCCAACATGAGTTATTTTCATTGTGGCTTTCCAGACATTCATGAAGTGACTCTCCTTATGTTAGGATAAAGTCCCCCGGGTACCGAGGAACCCATACGTTATTCAATTCCATTTAGAAAACCTTGCATGAATTCTGAATACGTATCCAACAAATCGAATCGAATCAGGTATTTATCCCACTTGCTATTCTCTCCGGCTGATATTGTCATGATTCGGGCATGAAGGCTTGGAATCACAAATATCTTTTCGATTTCTTCCTTTTCGTTAAGACCGATGCATAAGTAAAAATCACTGGTTGGGAATCTTTTTTCTAATCTGAACGTATGGATACGCCATTTCCCTTCTTGAAACCATACTTTTCCTACTTTTACATCCACTTTGACAACGCCTTTTACCATTAAGTCGTAGGGATGTTTGGTGGTCATCCGTTCAACTTCGTATCCCTTGTCTTTTAATAGATTGGTGGCAATTTCTTCATAACGTTTTCCTGTTCGAGTATCGCAGGATTTTAAAGTTAATCCTTGTTTTTCTGCCCATCCAGCATATCCATAGGTTCTGCTAATACGACAATGCAAATCATTTCTTCCAATCCCCTGAAGTTCAGGGCCAGTAGGCATACGGTCAATTCCTAGAATCTCCATAGACTTCTTTATTTCTTGTTCTACCATTTCATCTGTCCAAAATTTTCTTGCCATGATGTTCACTCCTTGGTGGGATACCCCTCTTATGAAAGAGGGGCATATTTACTTCAAAAAGGCAGATCTTCATCCTTGATATCAATCGGAACATCATCAGCGAACGGATCATCTATTGATTTGCGACCTCCACCAGCGTTTCCGCCGCTCCGTTCACCTGAACCTTTCGTATCCAAGAAACGGACATCTTCCGCCACCACATCGGTGGTATAGACGGTACGCCCCTCTTGGTTTTCATATTTACCCGTCTGCAAACGGCCATCGACTCCAACCAAAGAGCCTTTGCTCAGATAATTGGCGCAATTCTCGGCCAGCCCACGCCATGCAACAATGTTGAGGAAATCCGCTTCCCTTTCCCCTTGCGCGTTCGTATAGTTCCGGTTGACTGCAATGGAGAAGCGCGCAATGGCTACTCCGCTTGGGGTGTAACGCAACTCTGGATCACGGGTAAGGCGACCTACTAAAATCACTCGGTTCAGCATTTTGCAATCTCTCCTTGTTTCCTTTAGGAAATGATTTATTTGTTATTTCTAAAATGATTATAACATAGTTAATCTTAATTTGTAAATGAAAAAGTGCAAAGAAATTATTTTTTATAACCCTGTTTCTTACACAAAAAAAGCTACCCGCTAAGGTAGCTTTTGAGGAGAGATCATTCCATTGTTCCCCATTGATTTTTTGTTGTACTTGTTTCAAAATAATGACGAGTTACTTTTTCCGTTTCTTTTTCAGCTTTTTCTCTTTGACCTCTCGGATGAGAAATTCCACTTGTTTGATCGTCCCTTTAACGATCTGATCCTGCAAAAATCCAATTTTCTTCGTTGTATAGTAGGGCTCTAACTCTTTCAGCTTCTGATATACTGGCATCGGAATCGGAACCGGAATGTTATGCGTGATCTCCGTTTTTGTCCGCCATTCCAGTTCGTCTTTGTATTCTTCCAATGCTCGTCTAAACGCTGCTAGTTCTTTTTCAAGATCATCTTTCTCACGGCCATGAGGGAGGTGATCTTTTTGTTTTGCTTGAGGTTGCGCCTTAAGTGGTTCCTCATATTGTTCTTCTGGCTCTTTGAGTGGATCAACAGCATCCACTTCAGCTTCTATATCTTCTGCCGGGTCACGCAGCCACTCATCTGGTCTTTCTTCCTTGGTCGGTTCTTGAGGCTCCGGATCGACGTAATCCTTTGGGTCTAACGGTGGTTCCGGATTTGCTAACGTCTGAACAGGTGTATTAGATGGTTTCTTATGTGTGTCTTGTTCCCGCGGTAGAACTTGAGCAACAGGATTTGGTGGCGTGTCTCCTTTAGCCTGTTGTCCTTGTTGCTGTTTATCACCCTGTTGATTATCTTCGGCTGGTACAGTAGTTCCTGCTGGTTCCGTTGGTTGCTTAGGCAGTTGTTCCTGTTGCTTAGTTTGTTGTGGTACTTGTGCTGCTGTAGGTTCTGGATTAGTTGCTTGCTTAGGTGGTTGTTTCTGTTGCTGACCCTTTGCTTCCTCGTTCTTTTTCTCCTCTTTCTTCGTTTTGTCTTCCATTGGGAAAAGCGGAGCTATCTTTTTCGACCCTCTAGCCATCTTCTCTTAACACCTCTTCTAGCAAATCATAGTAATACTTTGCGTGAATTCCATTTGGATCTGCCCAAGTCATTGGCATGCGTGCAGATGCAATGAATTCAGGATATTTCACTGAATCCGGAATTTTCGTGTTCATCACCCGAATCCCCTTTAATTGACAATAAGCATCGACTTGAACCATGACACCACGGTGCAAAATCGTCTTAGGCTTCACTTTCATTGGAATGACGCCTTTGACTTTCGGCGATGTATTGTATTGTTCCTTGTAGATCTCGATTTTCTCCAAAAGTTGAATCAACCCCGAGGCGTTATAGGCATCTGGTTCGAAAGGTATGTAAATTTCATCGGCTACCATCATCACCGATGCCGCAATGATCTTTAGTTCAGGCGGGCTATCAATGAAAATGTAATCATATTGGTCGATAATTGGGTCCAATGCTTTTTTCAAGGTCAACAGATATTCCCGAAGGTCCGCAACGCCTGGCAGTGTATCCAATTCATAATAGTTCATATCATCATTCGCGGGTAACAGATCAAGGTTGTCGCTTAACTGGATAATCGCTTCTTTTACCGGCAACCTTCCTACCAATACATCATAGATGGTATTCTCAAGCTCTCGTGGCTCATGGCCAAAGGACAACGCCTGGTTCCCTTGTCCATCCATATCGAGGATGAGGACCTTTTTTTCGGGATACTTTTTAGAGAGTGCTGCAGCTAAGTTACAAGTTACGGTTGTCTTGCCAACGCCGCCTTTGTTTTGAATGATTGCAATTGTTTTAGCCATTTCATTTCCCTCCCTATATAGTATTTCTCACAACATAATATATCACAATAAAGATGATAATTTTGATCATATCTATCATTGTATAAAAAATGGTAATAAATAGAATATGGAAAATCACATGTTATATGCAGTCTCATTGGCTATTGAATACTGAATAAGTTGTTACATGACATAACATATGGGATATTCTATGAAATCATATATGACAATTGATGAATTCATTTAGATTAAATAGCATTGTTCCTCTAACTTTTCACATCGTATAAAATCTCCCCTTTTATCTTAGATCCCATTCTATAAATAAAATCATCTTAACTATTATATTTCATCTACTTGGTCGAATTATATTACGTATGAGAGTGCATATCATATAAGAATTCATTCTATGTATGATCCTCCATATTAACTTCTATATCATAGGAGAAAAAATATCTATATGCACATTCGACTTCATTTGATATATAACATCAGATAATATAACTGATATTGTATCTAATATAATATGACTTATGAGTATCACAATGAATTTAGATATTTAAACTCATATGAGTTTGAATATGAGTTTTTTGTACAGATGAGTCGAAACGGGATCATCAATTTATTCATTTTTTCATTTACATATTAATATATAAATGATATAATTGATTTATATTTAACATAGGAGGCAGACATATGAGGAAAAAAACATATAGGTACCGCAACCATTGACTGGCGATTTCAAGCGGAAAAACCAGCTAGTTATTTGACTGAAAGAGACATCATTTTTATCGATGGAAAACCCTATCCGATCTTATCCATTTTTAAATATGCGGGAAAACGCGCATTCCGCACTCAGTGGGGAATCGTGATGGAAGATGAACTGGGGGAGTGAAGACAGGATGGAAAAAACAATCGACCTGAAAACAGTCAAACTGATTGTCGAAGTCGTTCTTTTGAGAAAATTTGATGATGTAGATCAAGAGACGATAGATGAGATTATGAGCGAGATCGAAAACCGATTTTCACAATTTGGATAAGCGGATCCGTCCGCTTTCTTTTTTTAAAGGAAATGGAGAGGTGGAATGGATGAATTCATTAATTTATATCAAAGCGACCCGGATATACAAGGGAAGAGAATGCATCGAGTATCACACCGAATTTATCAATCGGAAGGAAGCCGAAGAGTATCGAAAAAGGTTGGAAAAGGAAAACCCAGGAGTGTATCTGTCATTCGACTTTAAGAAAACGAAAAAAGAATGGAAGTGGAGAAATGGGTAAACCACATTGGAAGGATTTACTATCTTGTGAGACGTGGGACTTCACAAAAGAACAAGCCGAACGGCTGCCAGACAATGAAGACTTGGCGGAAATGTCCACGCAGGAGATCATCGAGTACCTTTGCTTAGTAAAGGACTTTGAGGAAGCACAGGACGATTATCAAGTCCAGAATACGATTTCTATTTCCATCCACGCGGCTCTATTAGAGCTGAAATATAGAATCGTTCCCCTATCCCTTCCCAGGGAAGGAAATGGAAATTGGGCAGATATCACGAATATGATAAAATGATTCTGCCGCAAGGCAAATAAATCTTGCGAGCATATGTTGTCTTAGCCCTGGAGGTTCGCGGCTCCAGGGCTTTCATTATGGCCATCTGACAGGCGGGCCTTGGGCGCCAATCTATCGAAGCTATTGAAAATAGCGGGGCAATGATCGCCCCGCTTTTCCCTTTATTCCTTCTTCTCGCTTTTCACTTCGACTGCCACATTGGCCCCTTTCACTTGTGCCGACTCGCACCAACGGGATGCTCGGTAGGCAATGCCACGGGCGAACGTCTTCGCATCAAAGGCAGGATGAATACGGCCAGTCATCTCTACTTCAAACACGATCTTCCCCATCATCGAACCTCCTTCCAGTCAAACGGCGTGTTGACCATCACTGTCACGCCTGCACGATCGCTATAATCTCTTAGCCGCTGCATGGTTTGCTCTGCCGTTTGGGCATCCGGCACCTCCATGTGAAACTCGTACTGCTTGAATCCGGGAGCGTCTGCGCCGAACCAATACCCCAGGAATTGTGGAGTCCGGGCCCCCTCCACTTTCACATGAAAGGGAATCGGTCCCGATGGCATCCGTGTTTCCTCTTCGCGAAATGCCGACTTTGCCTGCAACTTCGTAAGTTCCTTTGTTTCGTACTCGGGAAACAGGCTTTTGTGCTCCAAGGATTTCTGCATGGATCCCGACAAGGTAAAGGATGCCCATGGATTGGCGGGGTGCTTGACTACACTGATTTCCACCAAGTCCACTTGATGAATCAGATTCACGTTCCCCATCGGTTTCCGGTGGAAGTATCCGCCGATGGAAAAGGAACGCAATTCTCCGGATAGAATACGATCTCGGACTTCTTTCACTGCTTGTTGTTTCGCTTCAGGAACTTGAGTTACAACATACAGACCCTTTTTATCGATATGCGCCTCATGCACGCTGCCAATAGGAATACGCTGATCGTGGAAGGCAAGAACCACGGGGACATGCATATATCGCTCGATGGTTTCATCAAAGGCCCGCTCATCAATCACATCCCCATGTAAGTCCACGTTGCCAAACGTGGCCGCATACCCTTCCAACTGCAATACACCATTCTCCAGCGACTTCACCTCAAACTCCGTGATCACTTCAAACGGATAACGCATCGTTCTCCTCCTTTCTCAAAAAAGAAGCCAGGGCGAGAGCCCCAGCCCTTGATTAAGCCAATGTGGCGTTTGCTTTCACGATGCCTTTGCCTGCATAAGGATAAGCGATAGCCGAGCGTACCGTCGCTTCGATTTTGTTTTGGTCCCCATCGATTGGGATTACCCGAATGGTCAGCTGGCGGCGTTGGCCAATCAAGATAGAGGAACGATTCGCGATCACAATCGGATAGGTAAAGTTCGGACTGGTTCCCCCTTTCGGCAGAGCTCCAATCGCCGCTACTCCCATGCCGTAAAGTTTGTTAAGTTCACCCGTGACGATGGTAGCGTTCGGACCATATTGGTCAATCGTGCGGACATGACCTGATTTCAACAGCTTGAAGTATACGCTTGGATTCAGGTACAATACCATGTTTTGTGGATCCAAATTATACGGAAAATCCATCGTCGCCAACAAATCCACAATCTCATCCGCCGCGGTGGTTTCAGAAATGGATCCAATCGCACTGGTTTGATCTGTCGCTTTGGCCAACACCCCATCTGCTTCGGTGAAGAAGCGTTTTTCTTCTTCCAGGGCTATGGCTTCTCCGATCGCTTGTTTCAACAGGGCCATCGTTTGCGGCACACTGTCTTCCTCAAACTCCGTGGAGACTTTGGTGGAAACCATCAGTTTTTTGTGAACAAACTTGATTCGTCCTTGTGGCACCGTTTGATCGGTACCCGGGGCGCCTTCGGCCACGTTGTAATCGACCGTAAAATCTTGCAAATTCACCGGCAATTCATATGGGTCAGATGGCGTATTGATCACCTGATGGAAAGCGCGCATCCGGGATTTTTGCCGCACGATATCGATGATTTGGCCACCCAGGCTTTCCGGCTGCCATCCATCAGTGGTGGTTTGCATGGCTTTTCCTTCTAGATCGGTTGCAGGAATTTCTTCAGTAAACGATTTCCCGTTAAAAATGGCATCGGCCAGTCGTTCATCTGCATCAGAAAGCTTACGAAACGCGCCACGGTTTACGTTAGGCGCAAAAAAGCTACGAGTTGTTCCTCCGCCAAATTGATACGTAGACATAAAAACATCACCTTTAGATTCAAACGTACAGGCTTCCTCACATCCGTAGATGGGGAATGTCTACGCGGCGGCTACTCGTAGCCTTCGAATGATTTACCGCACATATGATTGTCCTTTTATGATAGATCAATAGAATGGGAAAAGAAAGTGAAAAAACTTCACAGGTGGGTTTGGATTCGATATGCTATAGAAAAATGAGAGAATAACGGGGAGAGAGAATGGATGCATCCAAAACAAGCGGAAGCGATCAAGCGGAGAAAGATGGAAGAGCGGATCGCGGATGAAGTCATGGGCCTGTTTGTGGTAAAGGAAGGCTGTCCAGAAACCGTTCTCCCAGGAATGGTCTTGACGACGGGCGTATGGAAAAGATATTTTCTCGCGAATTTAAAAAACGTGAATCCACGGTTACTGGAATCCCTCCGCCTAAAACGATATAGCGTGTCGCCAGACGCCGCATGGGAAGTGGTTGAGCGCATGAAGTCCCTGGGGTTTGCCTATCAAATCGAAAGCAAAGAGGAAAAAGTCACCGTACGGTTTATAAAAGGCGATGAGGTGTATGAGGCAACCAGTGAAGGCATGCCCAAGTCCGTGTGCATGGCAGCCCTGGAAGCCATCAGCGGATATAAATACGAATGAAGAAGAGTCCACCTGAGGGTGGATTTTTATTTTATATATGCACCTTATCTTTTACATATCCATTTTATATGATAAAATTAAAATATAACATGAAAGGAGGATGTGTCTTGAAAAAAGGTTTAGGTTGTCATGACGCCATCGCGATATTGAATCTTTCATCCACCCGTTCACGAATGGAAGTTTACTTAAACAAAACGCTGGGGGAAAAACAAGAAGAAAAGGAGACGCTGTACGACATCTTAAAAATACCGATTCTACAGAAGTTTTCGGAACAGTTCGGTTACCCCGTCGAAATCAAGGATGAGGTCTGCACGCATCCCACAATTCCTTATCTCATTGGCAACACATTGGGGACGGTAATGGTGAATGAGAAAAAGGGACTGATCCGCTTGACACTGGTTGACCCCGGGCAACTGCGTGAGTGGCGGAATGAGGGGGTTCCGATTGCCGAAAACCTGAAGATGCAACACAACCTCAATTGTTTCGGTTTTTCCTTCGGTTACATCGTGATGATGATTGGCAATCAAAAAGTGGATTATCGCCGGATTGATCGAGATGAAGAGCTGATTCGTATTTTAGAGAAAGAATGCCAGGCGTTCTGGGAGTATATTGAGCGCAGAGAAATCCCGCCAATGGATGGGAGCAAGGCCTCCGAACGATTTCTCAGGGAGCATTTTTCAGAGACCATCGAAAGTGAAATTAGCCTTCCTTCCGAAGCGCTCACACTGATTGAGGAGTATTACCAGGCGAAGGAAGCAATGAACATGCATGAGGAGGAAGTCAAACGCATCCAGAACCAACTCAAATATTGGTTGGGACAAAATGAGCGGGGCTATGTGGGAAGGTACGGAGTCACATGGAAAACCGTTCGCACCACACGCTTCGATATGAACGCATTAGAAAGGGACCATCCAGAACTGATTGAGAAATACAAAAAAGAATCGACGTATCGCCGATTCTCCATTCAAAAGTAAAAAAGGGGTAGGAGACGGCACTCTCCTGAGCCCATGATAACACAATGGGAGGGTTATTGGACGCAGACAGTGACATTTCTGTTAGGGCGTCTAATAGCCCTCTTATCATTTATGTTCACTTTTTCGTTTACAAATTAATATAAAAAATGATATAATCAATATAAATAGAAATAATCCTAAGGGAGAGATTATCATGTTTCACCTCTTGCGAGAAGTAAACAAAATCGATCAAGAGACTATAAAAAAATTGCCATGTGATCAATTGGATCAATTTACGCATCAGGAAATACTAGAATATCACCGTTGGCTCCGGCTCTGGAGTCGTCACATAAAAGAGCCGGAACTAAAGAGACAACTCAAACATCTAGAGATCATCGTAAACACACATATCCACTATCGCATGATGAAAATGGCTCAACAGTTAGAGTATTGGAAACAAAAGTCCGAAAATATGCGGTTCTAAGGGAGGGAGAAATCCTCCCCGGTCTTATCACACTAGTCCTGCTTAAGACATGTCTCAAAAAGGTGTTCTGTTTCCTTTGAAAGGTAAGATAGGGAGAATAAGAACAAAATAAAAACCCTCCGTTGAGGGCTCTTACACATGTTATTTTACAAAGTATGGCCAAAACACGTATATGGACCAGACCGTGGAGATCAACAAGTAGATAATCGCTCCAATCAGAACAGGACTCAATCGAAGGCGAGTGGAGTTATTCTCCATTCTGATCCCAGTCGTTGCAGTTATTCGGGCGTCTGTCCAACTGCTTGAGGTACCTCCAGCGGTATTAAAATAAACAAAGAGAGAGATAAAGAATACTCCGACAAAAAAAGTAGTTTCGGTCACTGAGACTTCGAACACCTTTGCACAAAGGTAACTTATGACGAACTCTAATGAAAGGGTAACAAGGATAAAAAATATATTTTTTACTTTCACCATTCCCACCCCTAGGCTGTGTTAATCCTCTTCTGGTAGTACGACGTTTTCATTTGAAATAATCTGCTTTAAATAATCCCGCCAATCCCAATCAGGACCCACATACTCATCACCTAATCCATTATCAGAACCAGTTAATCGTTGCGACTTCCAATCAAGATTCATCGTAAAGTTTTTAGCTATAGAGGATGCATGTAATTTCTTTATCATCCATGCCAATTGCTCTGAATTCCAATGTTCTCGTTTTAGGGGAAAATACAGGCCATCAAACCTTACTTCAAATCGCTTAATGTAATCCGAATTTTTACCATCAACCTGGTATGGAAAGATGTCCAACTGAAATCCATGATGAAGAATCAGTTCAGTCATTTCCTCTGGTGTGAGTTGCTTTCCGATCTCCCTTACTCTTCTGTGATAAGCAAAAATTTGCTCATCGTTTGCTATTTCTTCTTCGCTTACTTCATCACATTCATCGGGAAATGAATACATGATCTCATGCAACCGATTAATATCATTTCGCAGGAAGATCGCTTCTTTTACAATGTCTCTCATGATGTTCACTCACCATTACTCTTTCTTTTCAGTTCTCTTTCATGAAATTCAATACAACGTTCTAAATCAAAATACAAATCATTTAGCTGATCATATATTGCCTCTTCCCGACTTTCAGGATCATCGACGGTATATTTCCCACTATAAAAGAACGCATCAAACCCATTCAAACACACTAAGTGGGTACTTACGTAACCTTCTGATGGAATTTCTCTTACTCGAATGTACTTAAGATAATCTCGGAAGCGGTAAGGATTATATCCACTATACTCGGCCGTATCTTCAAGATCGGGTTCTAACCATTCTTCGAACCGATGAGGAGTAATATGATATACATATGTGATTGGAGATTTATCATTCGGATCTCGCTTCAACGGGTCAGTGACTGCATTCATTTCCTTGAGATGAGATTTAATCTGTGGATGCATTTTAAATTTATCTCCTTTTTCCTCGTATACTCCCATTCTTTTATATTCATCCCGCTCACAATATGCTGGATAGGAACTTATAAACAAACTTATTTGTACGTCTAACCATTTATATTCGTCGAGAGTCTCAGACCCGTTTATAAACGGGTCTTCTTTTTTTGCGGGGGCCGTCTGTTGCACGCCGACCAGAGCCAGCCGCGGCACAGCCGGGCCCCGCGCCGAAACCTTTCTATCTTTCTCTCAGACTATACGTTTTTTCTTATATGTAACCTCTCTCCCTACCCATCCTATTCTTTCTCCATTTAGGCTGTCTCAAAAAGGTGTTCTGTTCGCTCTGAGAACCATCTATGACGGTCTTCCTCTATCGATTAAGAACACGATTTTTCTAGTTTCTTGATTTCCTCTCTCACCCGTTCGAATTCGGCCTGAGCAGCCGCCAGCTTGTCTGTTCTGTCCGGTTCCTCTCTTTTCAGACGGGTCATTTCCGAGAATAGATCGATTTTCCGCATTTTTAAGGCTTTCAGACGGGGGCTGTCCATCTGATTTTCGTTTCCTTCCTCATGATGATTCCAGCGTGGAGAGGAGGCATATTGGTTCTTGGGCTGTCCAATCGGATGATTGACATACACATAGTTATCCCGGATCGCATTGCGCAAGACAATATAGCCGTTGGTCTTGAATGGTCGGTTATATTGGTCCACGTGATGAATATATTCTTTGAGGCGGGCAACAATGGACTCAGAAGAAATCTCCTTCTGGTTGGCTTTCAAGTTACCGATGGTCAACTGAACAAGTTCATTGAAACCCTCTTCTGATAGCTTCATTTGCATTTTCTTTTCAAACAAAGCAATGATTTCCGATTTTTGAGAATCAACAACAACAACGTTTTTCTCTTCTTGATCAGTTCCCATATCTGTATCTACTCTATTATCTATATAAGTACTGTTGTTGTTGTTCTTCTTCTTAATAGTATTTAATTCTTCTTCTTGAAAAGAAGTTGTTTCTTCTTCTTCTTGGGGTGACAAATTTGTCGGGGCCTGAGTTTCGGGGTTTTCCCCACTTTTCGCCTCTAACCCTTGATTTTCAAGGGGTGACATTTTTGTCGTGCCCGGAATTTCAGGGGTGACATTTTTGTCATCCCCTTCGTTATTGAGTTCTTGACCATCTTGATCAGAAGACCCTTGATTTTCAGGGGATGACATTTTTGTCGGGGCTGATTTTATAGGGACGACATTTTTGTCAGGGGCTTTTTTACTGGGTTCTGGCCGTTCAGAGAATTGGTTATCTCTTGTCCGGATCGCCCCATGTTGAAAGAAGGTATCCCACCATTCGGGAACCTCTGGAAAGTCATGATTGAGTACGTAGAGGTTAGACGATTGAAAACCGGTGTCTTCCCAAAAGCAAGGAACAATCTTGATTCCTTTGGCTTTGGCCAGATCATCTAACCAGCGTTGAACCGTTCGCTCTGATTTTTTCACCAGCTTGGACAGTGTTTTCAGGCTTGGGAATGCATGGGCCTTTCCTTTACCGTAGCAATACGATTGTAGGATCCACCACATGGTAAACGCATTCGTTCCGTGTTCTTTGATAATTTTGAAACCTGATTCTTTATCCGTTAACACGAAATTGTCTTGAAATATCCGTTCCGCTTTGCTTTGTCCGGCCATAAACAGAAAGTTTTGTTCTTCTGGTTTTTTGGACATAAAAAGACCTCCTATGCGTTTTCGATTTCCATCGAAGAAGACACAGGAGGCACACGAAAGTTACCTTAGTTGACGTTTATTCAAAAAATGGGTAAACTAAGGGTAACTTATGTATTTGAATAAGACAGCCTCTTTTGTGTCACTCCGATGGGTGACATGAAAGTTTAGTTTCTTCTTTTTGTCTCTCAATGAGACCAACGGTTTTTCCTTCTATCCTCGGGGGAGAGGTTGAAGGCTCTTTTTTTTGTAATGCTATAATCTGGTTTGGGCTCCTTAGGGAGTCTCTTTTTTTGTCTATTTTTTCCTCCCATTCTATCAGAACCCGCAAACTTCGTCACCATCGACACGATATGTTCATTTTAACAGAATGATATAAAATTGAAAACACCTTTGACTAAGTGATAAAATAAATAGACCACTAGTCGTTTGAACACCTTTTTGATACAATGAAAACATAACATGTTCATGGATATGTGAATAAACGGAGGAGAAACCGGATGAGGATCGGATACACCGTGGATGGTAGAAAGGATGAAATTGATAGGCTTCGATTCGTAGGTTGTGAGAAAATCATCGTGGAAAAGCTCATGTATTCTCGAAAAACCGCGAACATTCAGTGGAATCGTCTGATGGATCAGCTTTCTCCTGAGGATACACTGGTTCTTGTGGATCTTACTTGCCTGGGACGGACCATATCTGAGATGTTGCGCGCATTTGTCCAGGTTCCATGTGAAGTCGAACTCTTGGATGATCGGTTAGAACTGGATGAACTGAAGAAGATGGCTCCGATCCTGTTGGAGATGGAGACCAGTGTGATAAGCGAGCGGACGAAAAAGGGAATGGAGAAGACGTCGAAAAAGGCCGGTCGAATCAAGAAATGGGAAGACCCCGCCTTTCAGCAGAAGTTTATGTATTACGTCAGAGAGAATCTGAGCGTGAATGAAGTCTGTGGCATCTTGGGGATTTCGCGCTCGACGTTTTATCGCATTCTCCATACGTTGACGGAAGAGCAGCAGAAGCAGATGGCGAAAGAGAAGTTACATAGTGAATTGAAACAGGAAATGGATGAATCCTTGCTGAAGTAAAAGCAAGGTTTTTTGTTTTATATGAGGGAGAAGGGGGGATAGGAATGAAAAAAAAGCAAAGGGATATTGATGAAGAGAGTGAAGCCTTAATTGATGAAGGTGATGACGCTCTTTTTTGGATGTTGGTTGGTATGCCACTTTTTATGTTGACGACAATTTTGATGGTTTTGGTTGTTCTTGCTATAGATTTTATTTTTGATGTTAATTTGACCCTTACTACTACTACACTTATTATGATAAGTGGTTCTGTAGTTTTATCTTGGATTATTGGACTGAAAATGAAAAAAGCTGCAGACAATCAGCTAAAAAAAGATGCAGGCGATCAGCCTAAACTCATTGAGCAAGTAAAAAAGAATGATGTGCCGCAAAGTAAATTTCAGAAACAGTTGAGACAATTACCTCATTTAAAAATCGCACTCTCTGTTGTTGCAATAATTGGTCTTGCAGTGATATCAACCATAGTTATTAATGAAATCTGGCCCCGCAAACGATTCAGCCCGGAAGTGGATGCCGCATTTATCAATGGCTCCTTCATCTTCCTCACTATCGCCGTAACCATCTATTTCAACCACAAAACGCATCAAGCCTTACTTACACAATCTCGATCTAACATGGTGCAAAAATTCTTGGATGAGCGGATTAACTTGTATCCCCAGATGGATCAGAAGAACCGGAAACTTCGCCGCATCTTAGCGAGAGAGCCGGAGAACCATGAACGGATGAAGGAAGCGTTGATCGATTTAGATGAATTCCGGCATCTCCACCGCGTATACATATCGAAGCCGATCCGGGACCAGCTACAACTCATGTTTGACCTCTGCTCGTATGAAAAAGAAGATCCCATTTTGGACGCAGACCATGAACTTTTTTCACAGTACAGTAGGGAACTCACGAAATTGATTGAGCGAGAACTCGATTTGACTGCGATCGATAAAGATATCCAAGCCTTGTCCAAGTAAAGGAGTGATAAACTTGAAATATAAGGATAATTATCCTGAGGATTTTCCTGAAGAACACAAGGAAATCCTCGAATCCAAATTAAAAATAGAACGTTCAGAAAGGATGTTAAAGTATTTATCTTATGGATTGTATTTCTTTTTTATAATCCTACTTTCGGTGACTATGATTAATATTTCTTATCTGGTTTTAATTAGTCCTATTCATTCTGAAATAAAAAAAGCAATAGTAAGTCCGGAAGTATTTGCTGCTGTTATCGGATTTGGAGGAGCATTTCTCACGTATCTTGTCCAACAAGAAACTCAAATTAAAAAAGATCATTTTGAATATAAAAGAGAAAAAGTTCATGAAGTAAATGATATCTTGCAAGAAATATTATGGGAATTTGAACGGGCTTATGTTCAATCTACTGATTTAGAAGAGCGAGTTAAGTTTACTAATCAAATCAAAAATTGGAGTTATCAATTATACAAAAGATCCTTGAGTGCAAAAGCTTCAAAACATATATCTATTCTCTTTCATTACTTGGACCAAAGAGAAGTAATAAATCCAAAAGCCCTCCATTTTTTAATATTAACTGAAATTATCAATATAAGAAACAGTTTTACTGAAGAGTTACATAGAAACTAACGACTGGAAAATCAACATATGATGGTCCCGAAATCCGTTCTCGCACCCTCTACAAACCTTGTCCAAGTAGCCTTGTTCTATGGACAAGGTTTTTTGTCTGATATTTTGCATAAATTCAGATAAAATGAAAAGGGAAGGATACGAAAAGAGGGGGATAAGCATGCCGCCTTTGAAGATACGTTATATTCGGGCAAGAAATTTGGTTAAGGCGTGTATTCGATTTGTTCGGATTGTATTGAAGGAAAAGCGTTGGCCGGATTGGCAGCTAGTGAAGGTCAGTGATCGTGACTTTTATCTTGAGAAGAGATTATATTTGGCTCTGACAAGTGCCGGCTACCGTGTAAAAACCCATATCCTTTTTGGGGACTTGGAAGTGGATTTGTATATTCCAAAATACAAACTGGCGATTGAAGCGGACGGAAAAGCCTATCACAGCTCACCAGCACAAAAAGAGCGGGATCGCAAAAAAGAATATGTATTGAAGAAGCATTATAAGCTGAAAGTTAAGCGGTTTAACAGTAATCAGATCAACAAAAAATTGGATTGGTGTGTGGAGAAGGTACATGAGATCACCGGTGGGCCTCGTCTTAGTTTTTGGCAGCACATGAGAAGGATATGGAAGGTTAGATTTTGACTCTAAAAAACACCAGAGCCACATCACATCGATGGAGCCCTGGTGTTTTCTTTATGGCCAAACCGGGTCATCATCTAAAGCTGAATAGGATTGTGCTTCTGCTGGTGGACTAGGCCAAACGGGTTCAGTCGAAAATGTAGCGGATAGGGCAAAGAGAATGGAGCCTAACAAAATGGTCTTTACAAATAACTTCATAATACTTCCTCCTTGGCTTGAACGCCCCAATGATAAAGGGCGGTTTTATATTCTTCAAACTTTTGTTTGTCCAATACTTGATAACATTGGCATAGGGAGATCAGCGCGATTTTCTTTTTCCTTTTGGGGATGTGATTGAAAGACAATGCTTTCATAAAATAGTCAACAGCTTTTTCAAGCTTACCTTGTTGAAGATAGACTTCTCCAAAGGAGATCATCAGGTCGATTTGATCATTGGTAGGAGTTTTCTGATCACAGATTTTTTTGGCTGTATGTAATAGTTCCTCCGCTTGATCGAATCTTTTTTGTTTGAGGTAAAGAAGTGCACACTTCGTACATGCAGGAATGATCTTGTGTTGAGGAATCTCCTTTTTCGTAGCGATCGCTGCGAGATAGGATTGGATGGCTAACTCGTCTTCGTTTTTTTCATGGTAGACATCTCCAAGCAAGGTCCAAAGGTCACATCGCCGCTCCCATAATTGATTTAATCGGGCAAGAAGAATGCCTTCTTTAATAAAATGAATGGCTTTGTCATATTGTTTGTGATTGTAGAGGAGCCAGGCTTGATGTTCGATCACAATGACTTTCGTGTTTACGCTATCCAGTTGTTCTTTGTGATCCCATAGCTCATTGAGCGTTTCTTCAAAATCCTCGTAACGTTCTGCCTTTCGATAATAGATCGCTAGGTTCAATAAGATATATGAATAAAGATAGGAGCGCTCTCCTTCTGGAACCCATGATTCCTTTGCCTCTTCTGTCAGTTTGATGGCCAGTTCAAGTTGTTGATCGTAGAAGTGAATGTTTCCTACACTGATTTGTGCGGCGGGTTTGATATTAAGATGATCGTGTTCCTCTTTGCAAAGTCGAATGGTCTCGATGAAGTGTTTCATCGCTTTTTGATACTGCTTTTTCACGCTGTAGGCTTTTCCTTGGAGATAGGGGTATATGGGATGCTCTGAGTAACGAGCTTTGGTTTTCTCGATCACAGAATCCGGATCAATCTCGAGCAGATTTTCAAGGATATCGATCTCATCTGACCAGGAATCTGGAGCGTGTTCTTTTGTTTGTGAAAGCTGAATGAGTTCTTCTTCTTTCACATTCAACAATCGGGCATACTTGAGAATCATTTCTTCACTTACGTTAGGGGAGCCGTTTTCGATCTTGCTGATGGTGGAGGGCGATATGCCTTGGTTTGAGAAATATTTCAACTTGAGACCGAGCTCGTTTCGTTTTCTCTGCAAATACTTCCCTACTTCGATGATATAGAATCTCAATTATCCCATCCTCCCTTTATTATACGTGGAAAGGTAGACTGATTTTAACCACTTTATTTTTACGGTATATAAAGCAAAAATATTTTATTTTTTAGTCTGTAATTAGTTTGTTCGGAAACGTTTCTCTTTTTATAGTCAATGCAACAAAAAGTTTGTTGATTTTAATTTTAATAAAATTTAATGATCGATTATAGCAAATCGCCGTATTGCTTATTGATTTATCGTTTGTTTTAATGAATATATCCATATTTCATAAAAGTTTTGTGTGAAGAACGTTTGTTCTTGAGTGCGTTTAATTATAAAATAATGTTCTAAGGGATTGAAAGTATTGGAGGGGTAGCAGTGCACAGAAAAATCCATCTTTTGATTAAACTAATTGATGAGTTGGGAGTTCAAGTCACTGCAGGACCACGGATCGACATCACACCAGCAATCAAAGAATTAGTAATCAAATACCCCGAGGAAATGCAAGAGATCATAGATTATTTAGGCAGAAAAAAACTCAGGCAAACAGCAGGCGTATGATCCCCTCTTTGCCTGAGTTTTTCTGGATGATGATAAAGAATAATGAGGACAAAAATAACAGACAAGGAGAGTCAGGCCTCTTTTTGTCTGGTTTTTTTCATGGAAACAAAGAGTTTAAAGTTGTTAATCAGGTATTCCACATCTTCTTCGCTGAGTCGCATTCCGTCAAAGATGATTTCTTGATTGTTTTCGAGATAATCATCTAGATACTCATCTAATGTTTGTTTTGGGATGTTCCGAACGCCATTGACCAGGTAATCCAAGCTGACGTGATAAAAGTCGGCTAGGATACGTTGGGATTCAATGGGCGGAGTCCGTTGGTCGCGCTCATAGTTGCTAAGCGAATGATTGGGAATGCCCGTGCGTTTGGACACTTCGATTTGAGACAAGCCCCGTTTTTCCCTCAACTGTTTGAGTCTCTCTCCCAGCGTCATTTTTCTTCTCTCCTTTACTCATCTTTCTCACTCTCATTTATATAACAAGAAGAGACAAGGGTTTTTGGACGCAAAGTGTGATTATTTTCGGATTTAAATCGTAAGAGAAATGAATTTTCTATAGTTATATTGTTTACAGAATATCTACAGTTTGTCAAACGGAGAACGAGTGAATTTCCCTTTTTGGCAAAATTTTTTCGTGATCGTGCGCTCTGGATTTTGTCGGAAGGGTGAATGAATAGAAAAAAATCGTCAGAAGGGTAAAAAATCAGTTTTACTTTAGCTTGAATTATATTATAATAATATTACAAGTTAAATATAAACATAACAAATAAATTCAAAAGTACAAAAGGGGTTGTGATTATGTCCGTCTTAGCCAAGGGTAAGTATCTGGTGCTTGAGGAAGGGAGCCGAGAACAATTGAAGGCGCGGATTGTGGTATGTGGACCAGGGGGAACAGGGAAAACGCGTGATGCACTTCGTATCGCTTATGGACTTACGGGCGATTGGAAGAAGATCGCTATATTGGATACTGAATACAATCGAGCGAAAATGCATTATGGGGTGAACGATCCGGAAGTGGGACTCATCGGACCGAAAATCCCACACATGGGACTCACTCCTCCGTACCAATGGGAAAAATTCATGGATGCGTTGGACATTTGTGAGAGAGCTGGGATTCAATGCTTGATCTTGGATTCCTTTACCCATGAGTGGGAAGGGGAGGGCGGGATTTCGGACATGGCGGCCAATCCGAAAAAGAAGGGGATGAGTGATTTCCATGCGTGGCGGATGCCGAAAAAATACCACAGCAAGGTGTTAGAACGGATTCTCCATTCGCCCCTCCACATTATTTGTACGGTTCGAGCCAAAACAGAGTATGCCTACAAGGAAGACGGGGTGGATGACAAAGGAAAGACCAAATACAAGGTGGAGAAAATCGGCGTACGTCCGCAACAATCGAACGACTACGATTATTTGTTTGACTTTGTGTTTATGCTTCGTCAAGATCACACGTTTGAAGCGTTGAAGGATACGCCAGGATTGTTCAAGGACTACGATGGAACGATCACGATGGAAGTCGTGAATAAAATAAAAACATGGCTCATTGATGGAGAAGAGGTGGAAAGCTACACCGATGTAAAAAATCAAATCGTTGCCTTTTTACAAGATGTAGCAAAGATTTACCCCAAATTGGACAGTCACATCAAGCAAATAGAATTGCAGAAAGAGGAAGAGATTTCCTTGTGGAGCTATCAAGAAGTGATGGATTTCCACCGTCAATTGATGGAAAACAAGAATTTACTTAGCGCCATTGTGATTGAATATGGGAAGAAAAACACGACCTATGCGGATGTGATAAAAGGATACACGGAAAGCAAAAACAAGCCATTTAAAACATTGACACAGGAAGAACTAAGCCATGTTTTAACTCTGTTGCATCAGGCACAACAAGAGGAACAAGAACAACAGGAAGGACAAGCCCATGAGTAAATGGGGGGTCACGCCCCCTCGCTCTGGGGGTGAAATAAGGACGTGTCGGAGTTGCGAAAAGGAAAAGAAAGGGCACCAGGTTTGAGTGGATGGGCTTCTTGTGTGACGAATGCCAAGGACTGTATCGGGAGCATGCCATCCTGTTGATAGAGATCGAAGCAGAAGATGGCGAGGGACCCTTTTAGAACACAATCATCAGGGGGAATGAAAATGAAAACCTTGTACGCAGAAACCATGGAATGTTTGGATCGAAACCATCGCACTCCAGAGGATGTTCTCTGGGTAGGCACGGATGAATGGAGTGTGACCTGGGAGTCCTTTGCCATGATGGCCAAGCTGATCTATGTGCAACGGGAATATCGGGGTGGTCCCTATGTCACAACGAAGTTAGTCATCCGAGGGAAAGATTTTGTGATGAAGCGGGAGGAATATGATGGAGCGGAACGGTGGCAATTCATTTCATTGGTTCAGCAGCCGAAACCGAGTATACTGGCAGTCAGTCTGTTTCAACCATAGGGGGGCGAAGGCCTCCCTTTTTTGCATCGACAAAAGGGGAGGGGATATTTCAACATAAAGGTAAACTGGACTTGTTTGTATCCCAAACCAAATCCTATTCCCTCATGCGCTGCCAACAGGGGATAGAGAGTGGCCATTTCCCAGGTGTGCGCATGTCTTTATATTAGACGAAAAGGTTAAAGGTGAGATATAATTTAATCAAATAGATAAATCGGAGGACGCAAAGATGGAAACCCTCATTCATAAGTTCCCCGAACTCGATTGTTCGCCGTTGCAATTCTGCATATTGGAATTGTTGTATACGGAAGAAGTCAATGAATGGACGCAAAGCGAATTGGCGGAATTCTTTGGCGTGACACGGGAGACGATCAACAAGAACATGAAGTTGTTGGAGGAGAGGGGATGGGTTGAGCGGGTGACATTAGGGAAACGGCAACTTTACTTTTTGCGATTTGAATTGGGAGATAAGCGTGAACCTTAGGGGATCAACTCATATGAGTTCTCATATTTATTCTTACATAAGATGACAGATGAGAATTTATATGACATATGAGTTTCCATATAAAAAGGCGGCCAGTGGCCACCTTATCCTACTAAGAGCTCAAGCGCGATGAGTGCTTCCCTGACAGAGGTATCAATTCTGTTTAACACTGCATGGTCTGTACAGTACTCCTCCACGTCCCGCGCTTTTTTGATAAACTGAACTATTTCAATGATGGGCATTTCGCGGAAGTCATCAAAGCGGGGGAGTTGATCGGCTCTTTCTTTTGTGAAATTCCATGGTTTACATCCAAACAATTCTTCCCAGCTTGTTTGTGTTGTCATTTGAAACCACCTCATGTTGTTTAGTTAACTTACAATATTATTATATTATTAATGAGTTAATTTGTAAATGGAAAAATGATAAAATACATATGAAATGTATTATCCAGATGGTGGCGGAACATCTGAAAGGGGGGAAGCATCCCCCCTTTGGTTAGCGACGTCTTACGTTTATATCTTCCACCTTGAAATGGCAAGGAGAGACAATGGTGACAGAAATATAGTCTTCGTGATTTTCTTTTTTTGATTCAACTTCATTAAACGAACGGAACAGAATCTCCAGTTGCATTTTCACCGTTTCGGCATCGACCAGGCTGATGGTTTCGCCTTCTTCAATTCCTGCGAAGATGACGGTTCCACAGATGATGTGGTTTACATGAGGATCGCGATAAGAAAGGTTGGGGATCGAACGGTTTAACAGGTATTCATCATCATATATCATTTGCACGTCTTTCGTGATGTTGGTTGCGCCGATACATTCGCAACCTATGACTTGGTAATATGATTCCAGGCTTCTCTCAATTTCCATTATTTCAAATGGTTCGAACGGTCTTTTCACAATCACTTTAATTTTTTTCATTTGTAACACCCTTTCAATTAACTAGTTAACTTACAATATAATAATATCAATATTAAATGGATTTGTAAACGGAAAACTGAATAAAATATATGAATGAATGGTAAACAAAAAAGCTGCCCATCGTGGCAGCCTTTGATTTTCCTATTTCGTTGTGTCCCTACTATTCCTCATCTTCCCAGTTGACCGTATACAGTTCATCCACTGTGCGATCCAGCAGATACGCCAACTTGAACAGCGTTTTTGCTTCTGGCATGGTTGATCCATTCACCCAGTTGGACACGGCTGACACCGTGACATTGAGTTCCTTTGCTAGTTCATTCTGCCGGATGGGTTTTCCATTCCGTTTATGCTCAAGCATGATCAATTCGATGTTAGGGATTAGTTTCATTTTAGAAACATCTTTTTTTCCTTCCATGAGGGGTTCCTCCTAGATTTTTTCTTGATTATATCAACAATAATTATACAAATCAAATTGATTTAAAAAAATACATTTCCCTTAACTTTTTTCACTTTTTATGTTACTATTACATTGTAAATGAATTTTACATATTAGGAGAGATGAACATGCTGTACATGAATCCTTCCCAGTTCAACAAAATCTACACGGGTGGGCGGTTTCACGCTAATCCCCAATCCCTGACCGACCTCAAAGGTTCCGTCGATCTCATCAGCCGGTTTGCTGTTGAGGAAATCATTGTGATGGATCCCATCCACTACGACTTCTTTGTTCAGAATCTTGACGCTCCTCATTCCTTTTTGAAAGGTAATGGCGGTTTCCTAAGCACGGAACTCACCATGCAACACGTCATTATTGATATGGAAGAATGGGACAACGAGATGTGGGACACCTTCAGACGGGGTTCATACCTTGTGTGCCAAGCCATCTTCAAAGGGGTGGTGGAAGAGGAGCTGGTCTCCATCGATTACCATTCTGGTCTTCTCGTGGATGCACAGGGGGAAGACACCGTCCAATACGCCATGATGGCCAATGAGGAAGTAGTCAAGGACGTCCAAGCCGACATTCACAAACGATTCCAACGCCGTCGATCTCGCTTTATCTCTCCGATCCGTTTCTTCCCCAAAAAGTAAAACGTCCCCTGGATTAACCAGAGGACGCCCCGTGTGTGAAGCCTAGAGGGATGGCGCTCCCCCTAGGCCTTTTTATTTTAGCATGATTCCGTTCATGTTTCATTATATCACGGTTAAACGAATATGTAAATTGTAAAGTTAAAATAAAAGGACGACTACTCGTTCCCCATCCGCCTCTTCAATCATATTGCCTTTGTAAATCCATGCACGGGTGGTTGGTGAATAATCTTTTTAGTTTTCCATTTACAAATTAATTATAATGTAGTAATATAAAAATATAAGTTAACTATTACATTTGAATTGGAGGAGAAGATGATATGAAACAATGTAATGAAGAAGATTTCAGTTTCCCCATTTGGCTGAGCGAAACCGAACTGGATATTCTCCATCAAGCCTTGGCTTTTTTTAGCAAGCACTTGCAAGACTTGGATGTTTCTTTGAACCAAGTCAACGAACTGCAACAGCGGCTGGTTGAGATCGAAGATGTCGTCATCGAGAAAGAAGAGGGCAACAAGGAGGAAGCAAAATGAATCGGCTAAACATATTGAAAGAGTTGCGCGATGTCGTCGAGCGTGAGGGGATTATCCAAGAGAAATATATAGGTGACGGTCAGTATTGTGTCATTGGTCATCTAGCTCGTATCACTTACCCGCCGTTTCTTGAAATGGTTTCCGATCCGGCCATGAACAAAAAGAAGATTGCCCAATTCACACTTGAGGATGAAACCGAAAAGGTGATCGATGGCCTTGTGGAACATTCCAAACTTAGAATAGGAGAGTTGAGTTTCCTTCAGCTTCTCAATGATGAAGGTGGACAGAAACAAGTACTGACAGGTATTGACAAGCTTATTCAAAAAGAAATGGAATCGTCGAACCGTTGATAGGATGGATCGGGGAGACGGGAGTGGCAATATGAAAAGGGCCCCTGGGTGGTGGCACACCGGGGGGCTCCAGAAAAAATTACGAGATAACGACATTGTACCATACAGGAGGCGAAAAGATGAGCGCACTGACAGACCCAATGATCGTTCATATGTTGAATCAACTGAAACAACTTGGCGAATCGTCTGGAGTGGATGAAAAGGATTTGAAAAAGTTGCGGGATTTGATTTTGGAGGCATCTAAACTATTGAATCAGGATAAAGAGCGCGAAATGATTCAAGCCTACAATGCCTTTTGTCAGATGGTTAAGAACATAATTGAACGAAACGAAATGATCATATAGGGGTGGTAAGCATCCCTTTTTTTGTGTGCAAATTAAAAGACAAAAGCCTCATGGTTCATTGGGGAATGGCTGGCACCCAATAGCAAATGAAATAATAATCCCTTGACACATAAGCTCCATTTTGTTCCTTATTCTATTTTACAGCAACTAGCTTGTTCTCTTCTTCCATCTTTATGGATTTCCGATACTCTTCAGCTTGGGCAAGTTTAGTAAATTCGACGACTTTGTTATGATTTTCTTTAACGACCTTTTCTATTTCCTCAAGATTTACCCTGAAGAACTCTTTTCGTTCGTTCACCTTATTTAAACGTTTATGATGAAAGGCCATATGTAGAGCTTTTTCCAATTGAGGAGCATCTTCGCTAAAAATCATAGCGTGAACATCAAACGTGAATGGGACAGATGCATCTCCAAGTTCCTTTACACGATCCATAGGCTCTAGACGACGGGTCATGCCGATTTTATACACATTCTCTCCAAAGGAACCGATGTTGGAAATGACATAGACATAGCCGGCACGAGTGTTTTGTTCACGCTCAAGGACTTTTTCTTTGTCCTTTTCGACCTGTGCCAGTTTCGCTTCGAGTTCTCGGATTTTCTCCTCAAGTAGGGCTTTTTGTTTCTCATTGGCAGCAAGCATTTTGAAGTTAAGATCTTCAATAGCTTGTTTGAAGTGGGTTTCTTCTTTTTCGATCTTTTTCTTCATTCGTTCAATTTCTTCTTGAACGCGTTTTTCCTCGCGCATTCTTTCTTTAATCCGCCGTTGTTCCTCCAACTCTTCCTGTTTCTTTTGTTCATACTCATATGCAAGGTATAATTCATCTAGTTTTAATTGTAAATATTCTGGGCGAATGGAAATGCGGTTATACTTATTGATCTTGTTGATGGTATCATAGGCTTTCCGAATCTTTTTCTCCATCGTTTCGATATTATTGAACTTCACTTTAGAAATCGCCTCGTCACACTCGATATTAAGCGAGCGGACAGCCATCTTAATATTGTTCTTATTCATAGCCCGTCCTTTTTGGGCACTACCCTCTAGCGTCCAACCTTCCACATGATCCGTTGCACGGCCTTCCTTAACCAGTTGCTTTTGTTTGGCTCTAATCTCATCCAACCGCGTCTTATATTCAGCTGAAGTAGTCAAATTGTATTTAGGTTCGTAAATCCCAAAGGATTGATACAATAACTCCTCATCCAAGATCACGATCTCTTTTTTCTTTGTCGCGATCTCTTGAGTTAAGGTTTCAATCGTCTGGTTCATTTCCTCTTCTCTTTTCAGTTTCTTTTTCTCCACATCCTTGATTCGTTGTTCCCAAACACCTTTTTCTACTTCCAAATCCTTGATCTGCTTTTCCACTTTCTCTTTCTGTTCTTGTATTTGAATCAGATCACCAAATCCGCTTTTCTCCCATTCTTCGATTAACTTACGTTTATATTTGGCTTGTCTTACGACGAGAAAATTCCAATGAAAGCAGGGATGATAAAGGGCCAAAGAACAAAAAGAATGACAATGAACCATGTCTGAAGATACCATTTACCCTTAATATGCGATTCTGTCAATGAATGACTCTCCTTTATTTAACTATTTATTATGATTTTATTATAAATTACATTAATAGAATTACGTAATCGTCTATTTTTATAAATTTTGTTGCAACATATGTTGCTTCCCTCATTAGTAGAACCGCCACATAAAAAGGCCGCCTGGGGTTAGGCGACGATCTCTTAGCATATAAATTACTTTGGTCTCCTTGTGAAAATAGTAATGGGTGTCCAGAAGGGATACTAATCAAGCCAGGGCAATTACTCATCCCCTGGCTTCTCACGTTTAATCACCTGTTCAATTTCCAAATCATATGTCTCGCATATCCGATCAATCACATCAGTCCTTAGAGGGAAACGGTCATTCCAGACCTTCGCGGCGGTTGACGGGCTGAGTTTGACTTCATTGACTAGATCCATTTTGTCCTTTTTCTTTTTAACAAAGTATATCCGAAGTGGTTCAAATGATAGCGCCATGGTTCCACCCCTCCTTTAGTCCTAATTTACACGATCTCGAAATTTTTTACAAGAAATGATTGACAGCATATTCGCGATAGTGTAAATTATATATACGAAGTCGTAAATATATCCGTCTTCGAGGTGTGATTAGTTGAAAAAGTGGATTGTGATTGGTTTGGATGAAGTCAAATTCGGCGAGAAAATCACGGTTCTGACGAGCAAATATAAGTGTGAGGGAGTGGTGCAGTGGGTTGACGAAAATGGGTTGGAATTAAGGGTGGAAATACCCGCTGAAGGTATCAATGAAATTTTCCGCCTCATTGATGATGGGAAGGGAGATGATGAAGATGGGTCACCCAGATGAAGTGGATCGTCGCTAGACATCTCATCATGAGAGAGGAGGTGATTGGTGATGTTGCTGGATAGTATCAGACCCCCAAAGCCGATCACGGATACTGGATTAGAAACACCGGAGCCCCCGCCAGCATAAATGGCCCCGATCGGTCTGCACACCGTCGAGGCCACGTATCACAATATTACCCAACCCCATTTTACCATGGGGGCATACGAAGGGAAAGAGAAACCGGCATCCCTAACGGATGACCGGTTTTTTCTTTGCTTAGATGATCTCGCCGTTTATAAACAAGGAGCATTTTATATTATGTTTATGATTTACAAATTAAGTTTATATTGATATAATTGAATTGTGATGAAAACTTGATTAGAGAGGTGACAACATGATCATGAAAACCTCATCAGAAAACGAGATTCGATATGACCGTTTTGGCCGGATGGAATATCATCCTGATTTTCATCCAAACCATAAGCGACCGTTTTCTGAATCAGATCTTGAATACCTCTGCAAGTTTTGGGAGACGGATCACCGACAAACCATGGCCTTTGCACTAGGGAGAACGGAACATACCCTTGGCGTGAAGGTAGCCAGCCTGAAGAAAAGAGGTTTATACGAGTATTACAAAAGCCTAAACAAACACTGGTAGGTGGCGGGTTATGGACCAGAAGAGAGAAACCATTGTCGAAATGGACAAAGAGATAGCTAAAATCTATACAGCTAGTTGTAAAGTCGCTCGTTCATTAAAGAAGGCAGGATTTAAGCCAGTCAAGGAATCAATGGAAGGCTGGTGGTTTCTGATTAACATAAAAGAACTATGTGACAACGAGGAGGTAACATCATGAAATTCAAGGTGTCTCACCTTTTTTGTGGTAGCGGTGGCGGTGCTGTAGGGTTCGGTCAAGCCAGAGAAGAATGGCGAGGTATGGTTGGAACCTATGAAAATGTGGTGGGAATGGATGCGGATCCGGAAGCATGCGCCGACTTTCGATGGTTGACGGGAGCGCCGGCTGAACAGATGGCCTTGTCTTTTTATTTAAATAGAATCTTTAGTTAGACTCTTTCTCCAACACACTCCTGTTCGATTTGAACAACTTGGAAACATCTTTTGCTAAACATTAAGAATTCAAAGAGTATCTTTTAGATTTTGTATTACTCATGTTATAATCATCTTCGCAATCTGAGATGAGTGATTATCCCTCTTGTTTGTTTTCCCCAAGACCGGGCCTGTACTCATAGAGAACGGGCTCTTTCTAGTTATATGCCAAATCATTATCCTGACTGTTTATAAAAAGAGGTGAATGGATTGAAGCGATGGTTAAGCTGGTTCGGGAAGTATCGTTTGTTTTTCTTACTACCAGCAATCTTTCTTGTGAACTATGTTGTTGTAACCTTCTTTAAAGGCGCAGTTCGCTATTCGATATATCTATCAATCTTAGAAATCATATTTATCGTAGTCATATTCAACTGGTACATAGTCCACGATTTTCTTACCAAATACAAAAGATGGATATATGTTGTTTGTATTTTACTTAGTTTAACTGGAAGTTATGTAGTTTATTTAAATGCATCATCATCACACATTAACAAATCATTAGTTGACTATTGGCATAATTTCAGCGCTGTTTACTTAAAAGCAGGCTATACTCCGGCGAGAAGTCAATCCATTAATGAAGATTTTCATCAATTCATTACTAAACAGCCGTCTTATTCAGATTATATAAACAAGATAGACGAATTAAATAAGAAAATCTTGCAACTGGGTATTAAACAGGACAATCTGTTAAAGCAACTTAAAGAGTTGAAAAAGGAGCCGCAAAAGAATTTAACTCAGATAAAGAAAATAGAGTCAGAATTGAATGATGTAAATGAACTAAAGGATGATGTTCATTTTTATGTTACAGTTATTACTTTTTATTTTGAAGAAAACAAATGGAAAATAATCCTTACTCCAAACTGGGACAAACTTAACGCCGCAATTCACTCAGGAGAATTCTATGCTTCTATATTCTCTACATTACTTGCAATGATCTTAAACATCATACTGATCGTCATTACTCTTAACGCCAATCGTAAACTCACACTTGAGATGCAAAAAATGACGAATGAATCAAATGATAAACTCCAGCAGACAACCGCCCTTACTCCCATGATCCAGGAAAAAACACAACTATATGCACGACTTACAGAGAAGCTCATCCTTATTCGTAAACAATGTTTAACTCCTCAATTTAAGCCTGCTCTTGAGATCGATGAAGTAAAAGAAGACATCGATTATCACTTTCTTGTAGCAGACAAAGTCGCTACTCTTATACAAGAGTTCATCCAGCTTGCACGTATTGAGCAACCATCAGGCAATTACCAATCCCAATTGGATGCAAAGTTAAAAGAGATTAGAAAAGAGATGATGATTGATTTAAAGCAGATATAATCCGGCCCTTAGGGGCTTTTTTTATGTTAATCTATGCAACTCAGTAATACTATCTTGGCTTACACATGTTCAACCAGTGCCTGACCACATATTCCACCCTTGAACGATAAGGGACAATAGATCATTATCTCGGAGGATTGGAGCTGGCATCGACCGTTAACGACGTATGAGTTAGCTATACTCCAAGGCTTTCCAACTCATGTGAACGGGAAACTGTTAGAGTTGGCAGGAAACAACGAAGCGAGATGGCGGGAACGAATTGGGAATGCCGTTCCACCCGCCGCAGCAAAGGCGATAGGGGAAACGATCTTACGAAGCCTAATGGCAGCTAAAGCAGGTGTATGGCTAATGGATAGCGAGGAAGTATGGGTACAACCAAATGAAGGGGATCGAACAACGGATATCACTATCTAGGCACGGCTTATGGGTCGTGCCTTTAATAATGAGTTCAAACCATATTTATTTTTTATGTTTCAAATTTACATATTAATCTATATTTGATAATATAATAATAGAAACAAACAAAAACACTGAACGAAAGGGAGAGGATATTGTTTATATTCGGCGATGTTGAATCAGAAAATCAGAAGGTTTACGCAGTTCGGTGGAAGGTTATTCGTTCCAATAGACGCGATATCTTAGAATCAAATACAGCAAACGTTCTAGCAGAAAATGAAGACGACGCGGTAACTGCCGTTAGTCGGAACATAGATTTGAACAAATACGGTGACGAATATCAGATTCAATACGAACCATCGCTTTTCAAAGAAGGCGAGATCAGTAGTACAGATTATGACTTGAAATATTAGGCGACTCCTAACTGGGGTCGCGCTCTAAAAGGGAGAAATAACAGTGAGTAAGGTTGAAATTGATAGAATGGATGCGAATGAATCAGTTTATGGAACTTCGACGTGTTGGGTTGTCTGGATCGTAGGGAAAGAATCAACGTTGAAGTCTTTTTCTGCTGATCAACGGAGGGAAGCGGAAGCTTACGCGAAATATTTGAAACGATTTGAATAACATGGGCGGCCCCAGGTGCCGCCTTCCAAGGAGGGAACGGAATGGATAATGTGGTTCGCCACTTCTCTGTAAAGGGGAAAGACCCTGATGGTATGACAGTACTAGGGTATTTCCGCGCTCGGGATGAGGAGGAGGCAAAAAAGAAAGCTCGCAAGGCTTGGGTGAAAAGCCTAGCTGAAGCTAGTTCGTTTTATAAGCCGGAAGATTTCAAAATCGATCACTGTGCGCCGGTGGATCAAATCCCACCAAAGATATGGCGGGGATGAGGGAGGGAGCAGAATGCGGTTTGAAGAGTATTTGAAGGAGAGTGGGTTGACCCCTGCTCAGTTGTATCGGGACCCCGATTTACATGAAGATATTGTCAATGAATTTATGTCTCTGGTGGAAGAAGAGCCTGACGAGTACGAGTGGGAATGAGGGAGGGGACGGGATGTTGAGAAAAGGCGACAAGGTAGTCATGCACACATGTCTAGAAGCTGACGCGCATCGCGGAAAGGTGTGGACTTGTAAATCAGACGAATTCATGAAAGGTGAACAAAGACTCGTTTTTCTCGAAGGGTTTAGCGGATATTTTGCCGCAGAATATTTGCAGGTTGTGAATGTCGAGTGAGGAGGGAACGGGATGGAAAATTACCATGAATGGTCTGTTGAACAACGCGTTGATCGGATAGACGAGCTTCAGCAAAAGGAAGAGAACGGGACACTTACGGAAGAAGAATTTTTGGAGTTGCATGAATTGGAGCGTATCACACTATAGGGCGGCCATGCGCCGCCTTCTTGGAGGGAACATGATGGAAAGAAAGGTGAAATATACAGTATCCATGGAGCTGGCCGGAATTTGCAAAAGTGTGAATGGACAGGTCACCACGTCAAAAGATCCGGAAGAGTTTGATTTGCTTCGCGAAGGGTTGGAGCATTATTACCGCCAACTAGGAGCAAAGAACATAAAGATCGAGCTGGAGGGATCGGGATGGGCGATAAAGACTTTCTCGATAAGCAATTAGAATGGCTGGAACAACAGGAAAAAGAACACTTTCTCACAGAAGAGGAAAGACGCGCACTTGAAGAGTTACGTGAAACCATTGAGTTTGATTGTGAATGATTAAAGGAGAAAACATATTGCTGAACGGGTATTTGTTTTAAACTGGTGCAATAAATGCGGTGTATGGACAATTGACGAACGGTGGTATGAAGGATAAATTGATCAACCTACATACTTTAGGCAGTAAATTGGCGGGTGCTACCTCCCGTCACCATCCTTCCTCTGCTGAGGAGGGTTTTCTTTTGTAAAAAATTGTGTAGTGACATAATTGTTAATGGTTGCAAAACTGATTATGAAAGGAGGAGTAGACGTAAGATGCGACTTGCCGTAATGAAGTTAAATCCACGGTGCAAGTCGAACCGGAATATTTGCTGTACGACCAGTGCTTGGAAGAGTATGAAGAGGGATACGATTGTTGGATAACGATTGAGCAGTAAGGATGATTTTCAGGGACGCTAACTAAAATAACAGGATAACAATCAACAACCGGGGCCCTTGCCCTGGTATTTTTATATTCGATATATATGAAAACTTGATAATATAACATTGTTGGAGGATCAGAAGATATAATGACGTTTAGAATGTGATTTTATATTGTTCCTGTCCTTCTTAATCACTGAAAAAGGATGGAGAGATCATGAAGGAAAGATTCGCTATATTCGGTATCGCTGTTTTGATCTTAATTGCACATTATTTTTGGTATTTTCCAGAGGTAGTGGGGAGTGGCGGAGCCTATGGAAAGGAATGGAATGTCAACAGAGGATATGAGATTCATGGATTCCGCGTAAAAGAAAGCATTCAGTTTATCTATAAAGGTAAACAAGAGAACAAGTCTGGTCTTAAAGCAACGTTTACTTGGAAGAGTCCAGAACGAGTCATTCAGAAAGGTTCGTTCATCACCAACTTAGAAGGAAAATCCGAGACCATGACGCAATATTCTTGGGGCTATCCTAACGACACCTCTCAATCTGTTGAAATCCAATGGAACGGGAAAAAGGAAGTCATCAACCTACTTTTAGAATAAAAAACATACCTATCAAGTTAAGTTAACTTGATGGCGACGGGGTGAAGGTAGAGAATCCTGTATGGAATTGATCATGCCGCTTTTGGACTTATATTGAACTTACACGAAATATATAACCTAAGGGGGGGATTTCATGAAAAAGGCTTTCTTTCTCATACTGGCTGTGTTGTTCATTTTATCGGGGTGCTCAAACCCTCAAGCTCAAAAACCTTATCCCATCGCAGAAGTACCTAAGGATGGGAAACAAAAGGTGGAGTTCGTGGAGATCGTAGACGGCGATACAGCCAGGTTTGAGATTAACGGAAAAGTAGAATCGGTTCGCTTCCTTCTCATTGACACTCCCGAAACATCACACCCACGCCTTGGAGAGCAGCCGCTTGGACCCGAAGCCAAGGCGTTTACCAACAAGCTGTTATCCAACGCAAAGCAAGTGTACTTGGAATGGGATAGGGAGAAGCGGGACAAATATGATCGCCTTTTGGCTCATATCTATGCTGATAATCAAAGTGTACAGCAAGCTCTCTTGAAAGAAGGACTGGCCAGAGTCGGTTACATATATGAATCGAAGAATCACTTGGATGAATACCGAAAAGCAGAGGATGTGGCCCAGGCGGCGAAAAAAGGGGTATGGCAGTGTCCTGGTTATGCTACGGATGATGGATACAAGAAGGAGAAGTGGTGTAAGAGCAACAACTTAAATGCCGGCACCCCAATCAACGGAATCGCAAAAGGAGAGCCTAACCCCAATATCCCAGATAAAGACTGTAGCGACTTCCGCACTCAAAAGGAGGCACAGTCCTTCTTTGAGCAAGCAGGCCCTAGCGATCCATATAAGTTAGATGGTGATGGGGACGGCGTGGTATGTGAGGATTTGCCATAAAAACCGGTGATGACCTTTCCTGATGGAAGGGTTTTATTTTTGGGGGAGAGAACATATTCAAAAAAGAATAAGAGAGGAAGAAATTTGTGATTTATATTGTTGCGTTATTATTTGCCGGTGTCATTCTCTTTTTTATGCATAAACATGGGGCGGCTCGACCCGAGAGTTATGCGTTATTTCTGGTCATGGTGGTTGCGATTCTGCCTGTGAATTACAAGGATGAGTTTATTGTGTTTATTGGTTCGTTGACGTTTATTATCTCCATATTGAATCGAATGGGAGTATGAAACCCCTTGATGATCAAGAGGGTTTTTCTTTTTTTACTTCCGTGATACACTCCAATCAAAGTACCCCGAGTACTGGAGGAGAGAGTGTTGATTACAGGCAAGGATGAGAGGAGCTTATGGGCTTTAGAACGTCTCGCGGAAGGATGGAAACCAGGGAAACTGAAGGATCATGGATTCACCGAGTCTCAATCCAAGAAGCTATCCCAATTCTATAACTGCCTGATTCAGTTGGAACGGTTTGGCCAACCGGAACACGTTGATAAGTGGAAGGAACTTGGCTTGAAGGGACTTGTCCTCATCAAGATGTTCAAGGACAAGGATTGGGCCGGCATCGGTGAGATCCTCATGGCGGTTGATCCTGAGATGAAGCGAGATGAGTTAGCGAAGTATCCAGATTTGCTTGAAGAGAAGCGAAAACGGTTAAGGTCGGTTGGTAGCCAAGTCCAAGTCACCGTTAACCAACTAGAGAAAGAAAAGGAAAAACTACAAGAAGCCTTGGAAATGGCCAGGGCGGAACAAGAAAAGCTAAGGGAAACAATACCGATCTTGAAAGAACTCCAAGACGATCGAGCCTTTGAGTTTTTCATGGACCATCTAGGAATTAAGAAGGGGAAGCTATGCCTTGCCAAACGGTTGGATTATCGATGGCAAAAGAACTTGAAGAAAAAAGGGATCGTCTCCTTCAACAAGGAGTGGAATGACTATAGCTCAGATGAAGATGATTATGTCCATTGGGTTAACGATGTAGGGGCATTGGTTGAAGAATATCGGAAAAGAGTAAAACGTGGATATCGGGTTTTTTATGATCCTGATCATGTTCCAAGTGCTGACTCCCCCTTTACGTGGTGGGTTCCAGCTGATGATGCTGAATACCACGGGATTAAATCCCTCAAGGAGATTAAGGGTCAAAAACTGACTTCTATAAAAAGACAAATCAAGCAGATTGAATTGAAAATTGCGAGAGATGAAGAGGAGTTAAGAGAGCTCCGAAAGCGTAAGCCCGAATCCTTTGCGGAATCGCTTAATCGTTCCAATCAGTTTGCTTCGATTGATTTAGAGAAGCATGGGGAATTACAAGCTTTGGGACTAAAATGGCTACACAGCCAAGGCTATGTGGCCACAGCGGAACTCACTTTGCCAGGTAACCTTCGTGTGGATGTGATCGGTTATAACGAGAAGGGCGAAATCTGCATCTTAGAGTGCAAAGCGCATCTTCACGATTTTTACCGTGACGAGAAATGGGAAAGGTATCTGGCCTATTGCGATCGCTTCTACTTCGTCATGCCTAAAGACTTGGCTTACTATGATCAACGAATGAAGGCGGCTGGTTTGCTCAAGGCCAATAAGAAGAATTTAGAGGTCATGCAAGAATGCCAAGAGCTGGAACCCGCCAAGCAAAGCCAAGAAACCATATTTGTGATTGGTCGGCAGTTGTCTAGAAGGTATGCGTTTGGATATTAGTAATCCGTGTGAGAGGTGATCAAATGACAAAAAATTGGACTTATGATCCTGCAGTGATGGAGAAAGTGATTGACTGGCTTCAAAATGAAAGAGTGCCATATCTGGATAAGGAAATAAAACATTATGAGAAGTTATATGAAACTGACCAAGCTTTTGCGAGTTTCCAATTAGCGGTTCTTCATGCAAAGCGAGACGAGGCAAATATGCTTTTGGATAAGCTAGATGAGATGGTTTGTGGCGAAGATAAGGCTGAGGAAAAATAGCGTTTTTTAAGCCGGATCCCTAATAAGGGGTCCTTTTTTTTGGACGCGAACTGTGAAAAAAACCGAGTAAAGGATTATCCGTATGCCGCGGTCTATTAGCTGATCCAAGCTCTTAAAACTTTTCATTTGTATGTGTGCGATTCTTCCGTGTTGTCGGTAATGTATAGTGAGATAACTCACTGCTGAATGAAAGGGGAAATGTTCATGTATATCACCTGGGAACAGCTTAGTGTTATTGTAAGCATCATCACTTTGATTGTCACACTGTTGAAATAAGAGGCCATCCATCATCCTCCGTTCTATTTATATTAAGTTTATAATTTACATATCAATTTATTTTTGATATAATACAAATATAAATAAATAAATCAAATCTCCCCCGAAAAAATGATAGGAGGAACACAACATGTTTGATATGGAAATGCTGGATTACGCGAATTCTGAAGAAGTCGGTGACTTGGATGGTTTCATTGCGAAGTATTGTTATCCGACGGATAAAGAAGGCGAATATAAAGGTTTTACCCTTTTCAAAGGGTATGAGGTTGAACAAGATATCCCGGTACTGTTTGAAGAGAAAGTGGAATGGGCGGATGGCGGTCATCGCCGAGTGTGGGTATCTGAAGTGGATTTAGCCAAAATCGTTTATGTAGAAGGTGATATTTACGTCACAGTCTACAAAGACGAATCAGAATATAACGAGGGTTTAAATGAATCGGAAGAGTTCTACCGTGGCTAACGAGAGGGGGAATATCCCCTCTCCATCATTCTAATAAAGGGAGTGAACATCTTGGTACATTCGATGAAATCAAAGAATCTTGCCCGGGCCCTAGCGAACAACGCCGGGCTCCCTCTTCAAAACGCCGCAAATGTTCTATGGCAATTGCAGCGGTTCGACTTGACCGATAAAGAGATCCATGAGATGGTGAGTCGGCCAATGTAGTTCCGAGGCATAGACTATGGGGATTATGTATTCTGCTCTGTCTGTGGAACAGATGTGCCGCGGGAGCTGGCGATAGGAAACGACCCCTACTACTGTTCAGCAGCATGTAAAGAAGAGTCATAAGCGTGCTTTAGGCTAACCCCAATACCAGCGGGTTAGCTTTTTTCATTCGCGATGGTTCATCCTTCTGGTATCCTTAGGAGAGACAGAATAGGGAAGGTTGGGACCATGACAGAGCAACAACGCATCTTAGCGATGCAACAGGGAAGGGAATTAGATCGAATGGTGGCCGATCAAGTCATGGGGAAGATGATTTCGGATGTACCCGACTTGGACGCGTTGCCTCCAGGATTCATGTTATCCGATGAAGCCATATGGCAAATGATGTCCAAAACGGATGAGAGCATGGTTCAACATCCGAAGTTTGTACATAGTTCGATTCCCTTCTACTCCGCAGATATCTCCCATGCGTTTCAGGTAGTGAAACATCTACAGGAGAGAGGGAAAGAAGTGGTCATCCGAATCGGCAAGAAAGTGCAAGTATCGGTGGATGACGTCACGGTGGAGGGGGACGCCTTGCCGGAATTGATTTGCAAAGCGGCGTTATTGGCGATGGTGTGAAAAAGAATCCTTCGGGGTTCTTTTTTTAGTTCTGATAAATGATTTGATTTTATTTTTTATATATTCATTTTTTCATTTACAAATCGAGTTAAAATTTATATAATATAGTTAAGGATGAGGTAAACAAATGAAAAACACCCCACCGAAGTGAGGTGCTTTTGAGAATCGACCATCTCTAGTTTACCACATCCTCCATTAAATAAAAATGGAGGGGATCACATGCCATTCTTTGGCAGAGATCGAAGAAAGAAAAAGTCCGAATACGGAAGAATGTCTGATTTTGCGGGATCGAATCTTGAAGGGGACGACTTGGAGGCGGAGTACCAGCGCCAGTTGCAAAAGAAGCGGGAACTGGAAGAGGCGGAGGCGGAGGCGAGGCGCAAAAAAGAGGAGGAAGAAGAGAGAGAATATCAACGGAAGCTACGGGAAGCGGTCAAAAATGTAGGCGGGAATTGCTGGTGGGATGACGATGACGACGACGATGATAATAATGGTGGTGGCGGAGGTAGCAGTGGTACTGGATTTGGATCTGGTGGATTTGGTTGGTAAAAATCAGGGCTGAGGGTTTCCTCAGCCTTTTATATTTTCATCAGGTTATCTTCTCGTAACCAATCGCAAACCTTAATGATTTCTATCCACGTTTTCATTTCTTTTTTTCTTCCAAGCAGACGTGAAACAATCATGCAATCCCTCATCCAATTGATTAGTTCGATGGGTGTTGGATGCTTTCCGGGGTATTCTTCTTGATAGGATTGAAGGAGAAGGGGTTTGATTTCATTGAAATAATTGGTCAGGTATCTCATGAATTGATCGTCCAGGTAGACATCATCTTTATACAACTGACGTTTGATGCGCTCCTTGTCTTTGGGCCAATTCAAGATAATTCTTCGCTTAGTCAAGCTGTTGGCATAGTGATCAAACCGATTCCGAAAGGGTTCACTTAGATATTCAAAATATGGTGAGGTCATTAAAAGATCTTTCCTTTCACCCTTACGTTTATTCCTTCGCTTCCATCCAGTAAAGCGGAAACAAGCTGGGCCAAAGCATTAGTGCTATCACCTTGAACTTACCAAGAAATAGAGTTTTAAATACGAAAGTAGCGAAAGCGTTGAATTATTTTCTTAAGTTTTGTAGTTCTTTTTCAATAGATGAAAGACCTAATTCCTTCCAAATTTGTGATTTGAATTTATATTCGTAATCATATATTCATCTGAAATTGTACTGGCTTCCAGTATAGGTTTTTCTATATCCCAATACGTTGGTAATCTTTTTATTTCCTCTCTGGTTAAATCATAACTTATTGTATCTTTTTCAAGAAAAGCATCGAACCACTCTGAATTTTTTTGAGTAATTAGATCTACAAAAGCCTTAGTAGCCCAACGATACTGCATAGCCCGATTCTTTACTTCGGTTGATAAATACAGACTGTTTTTCTCAAAATACATGGTAAATTCTGTTTGGATATTTTGTATTTGAACAATATTTTCCATTGAAGGGTCATGTATAAAATCGTCGATTTTGAAATAGAGAAGACGTGCTATTGATTTAAGTTCGTTATATACCTCCCATCGCTTTTTAAACATTTCATCTCGAATCGTTAACCTTTGTGAACGGTAATTAAAATAAGCTGTTAGCACACTCGTCCCTATTAACGTTAATATCCCGACAAGTCCTGTGATTATGGCCGCATTCACTTCTCCTTTAAACGAATCTGAGTTCGCATATTCCATCCAAATTTTAAATCCAAAGTAAGCAAGCATCATCAATACTGCAATCACGATAAGGCCAATCATCCATTTGAAAATGCCTTGTAAAATCGCTTTTCTATTCATGATATTCATTTTCTCTCCCTATAAATACAAACGGGTTTCTCCAGGTGAACATTAGGCTTTTTCTCTCGATTAATTTATTTATAAGCACTAATATTATTTCTTCGCCTCCATCCACATCCCTTGTACGATCACTGACTTGATTACCCACTGGTCACCGTCTCTCACACAGGGAAAACGAATATCTTCACCTGGATGATACAGATATAGGTGATCTTCTGTTTGAAGCAAGACTTGGCTTTCCTTAATTAATTGATCAATGTCTCGCCCGCACCAGCCTTTCCCCAACCGTTGCTCTAATCGTTCCCACAGATGCCGTGTAAAGCGGAAGCGAGCCGGGTCAAAGATGCTCCCTCCCTTGTTCCATCTCCTTGAGAAAATGATAAACAAGATCCCGCTTGAATGTAGGGAGTGTCTTTGTCATAGCCATCGTAAACTGGAACACCCCCATTTCCCTTACCATCTCTTCAACTTTTTGTTTTGACTCTTCAGACACTAAGCCGAATTCCCTGGAGAGATATTGGATGATTTCTTGTACTTCATCGGCCGGCGCCTGTTTCTCTGGCAATGGTTCTTTGATATTAGCCAATACTTTAAACGGACTTTCCTGTTTATCATGATGCATCAGGCTGAGTTCCAGTTTGTTCCCGTCCTTCACTTGGCGGACTTCCGCTTCAATGATCTGCATGGTTTGTAATTCTAACCCTTCTGGAATCTGGGAGATATGAATAAGGCCTGAAGCGAGATATTGATCTTTCGTCACCGCGAACGCTCCATAGTCTACCAGCTTGGTAATCCGGACAGGAATGATGTCGCCTGGTTGATAAGGAAGTGCCAGCTGTTTGTTTTCCTTATATATAAAACTCATGATGTTTTCATCGATGCTCATACTGATCACTCCGCGATTAAATTTAGTGTGATTATACCACATGGGTTTATGGAACCGTCTCGGAGGGGAAGAAGGCTCATTTTTGCACCTAGCCGAACACCTTTTTGAGACAGTCAGAAAAAAAGAGAAAGGTTCTAGGATGTCCCCCCAGCATGTATGACGTGAACGTTAAGAGAGTTGCTAAAGTAAAGAAGATCTTTGAAAAATACCTCTTCCATATTCAAAATTCCACCTTCGAAGGAATGATCAGTGAAAAGAAACTAAACGAACTGCAATACCAGCTCAAACAGGTGATTCAGCCACAAGAAGACCAAGTAATCTTTTTTATCATGTCTTCATCTAAGTTGATGAGAAAGCAAGTCTTAGGCTTACCCTCTTCATATGATATCGATACGATCTTTTAATATCAAAAAGTCTGTCAACCCCCCGGGTTTTTGGAGATAGAGAAGGTTGACAGACTTTTTGGAAACGTAGTAAAATCAAGGTGTTTAAGGGGATTGGAAAAAATGGCATCTCCCAAAACCCTTGAAAAACCAAGGTTTTAATTGCACCCATTGTGGAATGGAAACTGTCTCGGGGAGCCAATCCCATAAAACTGGTCTCAGTTCGGATCGTTTTAATTGCACCCATAGTGGAATGGAAACTTTCACGTTACAAAGAGGAAAATGCCCAGAATGACATTCGACATGTGGGTTTCAATTGCACCCATAGTGGAATGGAAACGTATATTTTGTGAGAATCATAATAGCCGTCCGGCAGTTCTCCGTTTTAATTGCACCCATTTTGGAATGGAAACTTTCACGTAACCGCAAAGACATGCTAAAATAGGTCTTCATTCAATTAGGAGTTTTAATTGCACCCATAGTGGAATGGAAACTAATACCAGCATATCCTCCTAAATAACCATCCTTCATGATTCTCGTTTTAATTGCACCCATAGTGGAATGGAACTAAAAAAGCCTGTCAACCTCCCAATAGTGAAAAACGGATCAGGTTGACAGGCTTTTTGTTTTCAGGACTCACGACACAATAGATTCCATTTACTGGGGAGATGATACCAAAATCGATGGATGCTCCCTCTGCGACGTGAAAGTCGCTTGAATAACTGCTTCACACTGCGATGAAGCCTACTGTTCCACCAGTAGTATACGATGGCGGTGAGGTAACGAACCGTTGAGAGCCTGCCGACAACGAGTCCTGTAGCATTTGCTACCGTTAAATCCGCGAGAGACGGCAATTCGGCCAGCTTCAGGCGGATAGGGGCTTGAGAAAGGTTCTTGGTTTGCTTACCCAAAAAACCTTCTATATACCCATATTCGATGTTGGATTGTTCTTCGACTTCTTCAGGTCATCGATATAGCCTCGGAACACTTGCAACGATTTATGCCTTGTGTGTTGCATGATGTCATGCTCCCCATGCCCCAAGGCATAGGTCGTGGTAATAAATCCCCGGCGGACGCTATGTCCGGCAAAATCTGCTTCGTTAAATCCAGCCTTTTTCGCTACTCGTTTGATAGCATCTTTGATGGATTGAGGGCCTAATCGGTGTGGCCAGACTTCTTTACGAGATGGATCGATTCGGCGGAAGATGGGACCACTTTGGATTCCCGCCGCTTTTAGCCAACGTTGAAGGTTCCGAATGGGACAGGTTTCTGCGCTCTGTCCATATTGAATCAAAATTCGTTCCCCTTTTTTCGTCTGGTCCGTTTTGGATTGCTTGATGGTGATCCATAACCCATTGCTCGCTTCCTCTATATCCTCCACATCCAAGGCGGACAGCTCCGATCGCCGGAAAGCGCCGGCATAGCCAAGTGTCAAGATGGCTCTATCTCGAATTCCCTGTAAGTCATTGGGGATATCTTTGCAAATGGCCGTTACGACCTCTGCGGTAGCCGGTCTCTTTTTCGTGACCCGTTCCCCTTCTTTGCGTTGAATCCCTTTCCAGGTTTCTTTAACCGCAACCGAGTTCGCTGGATTAAGCATTTCATGAAAGGGCACTCCTTGCTCTTTGGCTAAATTTCGTTGATAGGCGATCCAAAGTTCATGAAAGCGGCGAATCGTAATGATCCGTCGTTGGATGGTAGAGGTTTTGCGCTTCTTTCTCGAGTCATCTGCTGTGCCTCTGGCCATTTCCGATATGTAGTTTGCAACGGTCTCTGGCTCGGCGGGAAGAGATCTTAAATTTCTGCTCTTGCAATACTGTTCAAAATGTTTCCAATCCGCTTCGTAGGATTTGCGTGTATTTTCTGCCAATGAATGTTGAATGTAATCCATTGCCGCTTCATTGAGTGTAACCATTTCCTGTGTTAATGCATTATCGCTTTGATGTATTACATCGGGAACAAGGTGATGGTTAACAGAGTGATCATCTCTCATCGGCTTACTCCCCTCACTTATTTGTTTAAAGTATTATCGATAATCTTATATTATCGTTAGTGCTTATCTATGTAAAGTGTTAGTAATTTGATCTATTTAATTGTATATAATCAGGCAAAGGAAATGTGAACAAAAGCATCGAATAAAAGAAATGAACATACACACCCATATAAGATGTGAACAAATTTGTTCATTCGTTGAATTGGGTTTCATCTCAGGTTGTGAGGGGTATACTATGATTAGATTCAATGATTACGGTTATCTTGACCCAGGTACTTACGAGTTAACTTTTGATCAGTTAAAAAAGTCTGTTCTTGTACACGGTGAAACTTGGATTGCTGGATGGGATGCAGAATGGCGGCTAACTTTGGTTAATCGATTAGAGAGGTTGGTTCCTTATCTTTGGGATTACGGGGTCGAACATATTTATGTAGATGGGTCATTTTGTAGCGATAAACCTAGACCGCGAGATATTGACTGTTTTTATGATTTTCAGATCCCAGATGAGATAATGGAGATTGAGGATGAGGTAAGGCGGCATGAAGTGATCTTGGACTACTTTGAAATCTTCTCAGAGCAACTTAACAAGAAGTTTGATGAACCCATTTGGAGCATTTGGAAACGCGAATTTGTTGATGAAAAAGGGATTCGCCAAACCCTGATGTGGGAGCGTTTGAAGGTCGAGCTGATGCCAAATTGTTGGGGGATTTATGCCGGTGACTGGTATCCAGGTGGCAAGCTTCGTAAATTTGATGAGTTCTTTCGCTACGATCGGGTCGGAACCGAAAAGGGAATCATCTTACTAAAGAAAGGATGAGTGCCATGATTCGTACGGAACAAGAGTATAAAAAGTTGAAAGCCAAGGTAGAGAAACAAGAACAATTGCTTCAAGAAGAAAGAAAGAAGCTAGAGGAACAAGGGTTTACGGAACAGATGATTCAGATTGCGATTGGGTTTGCAGAAAACTTTCATCTCAACGACAAACGAGAGGTGGAGGAATACGAGCGGGTGATGCGCGGGGAATTTGACCCTTATACCTGTAAGCTAGGAGAGATTGGCACACACCTCATTAAACTCCGTCTTTGGCGTGGCCTTACTCAAAGTGAGTTGGCCAACCGGATGGGGGTCTCCAATTCTCAGGTCTCCCGTGATGAGCGTTATGAATACTCTGGTGCTAGTATGGAGCGAATCGAACAAGTTTTAAAAGCTTTAGATATCGAGTTGATGTTTGCCGCTCCTCAGATCGTAGAGGTAGCTAAAGGACGAGAAGAATATGCAAGTGGCCAGGATGAAATGGCTGCGGCGAAACAAGAAAAACAGGCGGGGTAAAACCAGCCTGTTTCTTTATATTTAGATGATGCAGTTGTAACCATAAAGTGTGTGCACTTTTCTAGGATTTAATAATACTAATCACCCAAAGTGTTTAATGAACTATATCCTTTGACACGATAGTAAGATAAAGTATCTTTTACATCAAGCCGGTAAGTTCCTGGTTTCATCGATGTAAAAATTGCATCATAATACCCAGCACTATTTGCTGTTACATTTTTGTAGGCTGTACAGTTTCCTGTGCTTGAATTACAAAGTCTAACTACTATATCTTCACCAGAAACTCGATATCCACTTGGGATGCTGGAAAGATCTCGAATACCCACAACTACATCATAAAAATCAACACTAATAGTAATTGATCCATCCCAAGCTCCATCCTCTGTTTCAAAGTAGCTGTCTGCATGAGCAGCAGAAGTGTTTAAAACAAAGGCGCCTGTTAAACACAGCAAGAAAGAATACAGTTTTAATACCTTTTTTTTCATTTTTTCACCTCATCAGATATTTTCGAAAAATTACTACAACTTATGCTAGGCTTTTTTATGAATATGAATCTGATTCCTGATAGCCTTTAAAGTAATAGTTTGGCCAACTATCACTAATATCAACATAATAATCACCAGGTAACATATCAGTAAAATAAGCTTCTGCGTTAGAGTTAAATGATTTAGGAGCAGTACAGTTACCACTGGATTCACTGCAAAGACGAACACTTAATGCTGAAGCATCTTTTCCCATATATGTTGATGCGCCACTATTACGGTTGACTCGATATAAGTCATTAACAAAAACGTAAACATTCCTATAATGACTATCTGTAACTACATAACCGTCCCATTTCCCATCTTCGGTCACAAAGTCACCAGCAGAAGCATAAGTTTCACTGTTAAAAACAAAGACAAATAAAGCAGCAAACAACATTGACGCCAACTTTCGTTTCATATAACTTAGCCTCCTTTTTGTTGTAGTTTCTATCAATAATCTTATATTTCTGATTTTATTATAACCAACTATAATTAGTATGTCTATTTATATTTTTCTTATTATTATTTATATTATAAAATATCTTTTGATCCCAAGGAAGATAGGGTTAACAAGTAGATAAGATGAAATGGTACTACACAAGAAAAACAGGCGGGATAAATCCTAGCCTGTTTTTATGTTCTTTGATCCAACCTCTGTAATAAACAAAATGGATTCACCTCCCATGCTTCATAAGGAATCCATTGCTTTTTCATCGCATCACGGATGCGCGAACGAAAGGTGGGATAAAGGATGAGTTCATCGATTTTTGTCTCATCCAGCTTCACAAATCTTGCCTTTTGGATTTCTTCCGGTTGCATCGTTATTTCGGTTGTAAGTGCCTCCGCGTAAAAGACGATGGCCACCACCCCGATGGATAGATTTTGATAAATGCCGGTGATCCCTACAGGCTTGATCAGGACCCCCGTTTCTTCTTTTACCTCTCGAATGAGGGCCTCATGTAGGGGCTCTCCCTCTTCAACTTGTCCGCCAGGGATTTCCCATGTGTCACGCTGTTGCGTTCGGATGAGAAGGACTTCACCCTGATGATTTTCAATATAGGCTGACACACTCACAATGTGCTTAGGTGGTTTCATACATTGGACTCCTTTTATCAACCAGAATTCATCATGAAAAACTGGTATTGATCCTTTTTCACTTGAGTGACTCGTTCCATCATTCTCGGTTGATCCAATATCTCTAGAATGCGATATAAGGAGAACTGAAGCTGTCTTAGCTCCTGTTCCTGTATGCCATAACATTTCCCTATCTGATTCACCTGGTTGATGGCTTGGCACAAGTGAAGTTGGATGTCATTTCTTATGGTTGTACTCATCATTGATCTCCTTATGCCATCTTCTTCATATAATACTGAGTCAGACACTCTTCTGCATACGGAATATTTAAGGCGGCTGCTACTTTTAAAAGAGCCGGCACCTTTAATCGAGTGACCGTTGCCCGGGATATTCCAATCTCCTCACACACTTCGTAATCAGAGGGATGTCGGGGATTAAAGTATTTTTCTTCAATGTAATTTCGTTCCCATTCGGTAAGCAGAGAAAGGGAATTTTCAATCTGGTGGGTCTTGATTTCCTTCATGTTCTTTTCAATGACACAACGCTCTGTCGAGGACTGGTACTCACTATAGGCAAGGCTTGTCTTTTCTTTATATTGTGGCGTAATGGATGGAAGAATGGTTTCCCATTCCTTTTGATTCTCAATGGACATCTTCCAGATCGGATACTGATATAAGGCTAATTCCGTTTCCTTCACAACGCTCCTCATGGTTTCTTTCCAATCCATTTTGCCCTCCCTAGATGTCAGAACGAGATCCATTTTTGTCATCATGGTAATCATTATATCATTTTTTTGTCCGATTGTTAAAAATAAAACAAAGGGTTTGCCCATTTGTTAAATAATAGACTTCTTTATTCGTTTTTTGTTTTACATTTACGTTATGATCTGCTATAATAATCGATGGACACTTGAAACAAGAAAGGATGAAAAATATGCTGATCTGCAACCTCGACTTAATCCTAGCTAAGAAAAAGCACGAAGGCTTCATGATCCAATTGGGTGACAAAAAGGTGAAGCCGAACAAATCCAATCTCGCCATTGCCTTGGGGGTCGTGAAACAACAAGTTTCCATGTGGACCAGTCAGTCTGCATATCCCCGGATTGATACCCTTTATAAAATGGCTAAAATCCTCGAAGTTTCCGTGGATGAACTATATACCCTTGAAGAAACGGAAGAAGAGTTGGAGAAGCAAAGAGAGGAAATCGCCAAGAGACTGGCCGAAGAAGAGGCCGAAGCCGAAAGACGGAAAGCCACCTATCGCTTGGCGAAAAAAATGGAGAAGGAAAAGTCATGAGCCGACCCGAATCCTACGCGATTTGCCGCATCTGTCTCGCTCCCCTTTGGAACGAGGAATACGTCTGTGAGGAACATGCGGAACATAGGGAGTATTATCGGAAGCTTGAAGAGGAACGGATGGCTCCCGTGCACAAGCGGGTGGAGGAAAGGCGGAAGGAATTGAATGCACGATTTTCTAAGGGAAAATAAAAAAGCTCCCACCTTACGGGAGCATAAATCATTTCCTAAAGGAGAGATCAATCGGGATCTCTTCTTTATTATATTGAGACGACTCCTGTCGAGCAAGTCCAGCCAAAAAGAGAAAGACTTGGGTTAATCCAGGTCTTTTTTTAATGGAAACTTTCTCATTTCGATGCGTTGAATTCTTCTCGGGGTCACGGTATCAATCCGGGAAAAATACACGTTTAGACATATTTTAGACACAATTTAACCGACTACCTACACGTTAATCCAATAAATGAAAAAAAACAGACCTCATAACGGCGTGGTGATAGCTTCTACTTCTGGAAATGGGACCATTAATGGTGTTAACTGATTTTCTGTTTTTTTCGTACGTCATAGGGATTTATTTTTTAAAAAATCAAAATAAATGCTACTTATTCATATTTCTCCGTAGTATAATGATGGTGACATAAATTAGGAAAGAGTGAATGTTATGACAGATAAAAATGAAAAAGATACCTTTAATCAAAACGTGTCTGTTGGTCGAGACAATTATGGCCAGATCAGCCAAGGTAAGAACATCCATATCCAGCCTGATCCGCAAACTAAGAAGAAAACGGAACTCATTGTTATCTTACAAGAGATCAAGAATGTGGCTGAGAGTGACACATTTCCGGCAGCAGCCCGTGATGAGTTGGTACCACTTCTCTTGGATGCTCAACGTTCGCTGAACTCGTCACAACCAGAAAAAAGTCGGGTGCAGAAAGCTTTAGAGGTAGCTAACCGGTATAATTCGTTTTTTGGTGCGGGTGCATTGCTTACGAGCGCGCTTCAACTGATTAACGATATTTTCGGAGGGTAAGAGTATGACGGATGAAAAGAAATCTCCTCATGAGGAATCCAATCACTTTGAAACAAACATTGGCCGGGACAATTTTGGTACGGTCAATCAGGCGGAAGAGATGACTTTTATCGAGAAAGTATCCAATGTTGCAAACAACACGATAAACAATGTAAAGAAACATGGATTGATGCCGATGTTTTTGTTAGGGGTTGTTGTAATTGCCATTCTAAGCATAATTGGCGTGGGAACCATTGTTGTTCAAGTAAAAGATGTGGTTGCACCTAACCCAGAAGCTGAGCTTGATGGAACTTGGAACTTAGATCAGGAGGAGACACAAAGAGCTAACGTTAATAACAATGGTTGGGCAGATTGCGATCCAAATTTCACTTTTAAATCTGGAGCATTTGAAACTAGAGGGCCTCAAGGCGCTGCTGGAGGGACTTACAAAGTATTAAGTGATAATCAAGTACAGTTTAACGCAACTGTTTTTAATGTCGAAAGGAACATGAATAAATCTTTAATTTTTTACTTTAAAATAAAGGACGATCTTTTATTTTTGGGAAAAGAGCCTAATTTATCATCCTCTTGTGTCTTTAAAAGGGTTGAATAGAACATTTAGTCAATAGATCAGCGTTGACTTAATCAGAAAACTTAGATTGGCTTGTGAACGTTAAGTCAAAAACTTAATTTAAGTAATATTGAATTCCCATTTAAGGACTTCGTTCTCTAGCAAGAAGACCATTAATTTATCAAGATGTGATAGTGATACATTTGTGAGGCAAAGGTTATCTCCATTCTGATGCGCATCCCCCTCCTTCCATCCCTTATACTAAGGATAACCAAAAATCTCTCTCCCCTCTCCGTGCCTTTGGGTACGGATTTTTTTCATTTCAGGAGGATACCATGAAGGAATTACGAATCGAATGGATTTCGATCGATGACATTCATCCAGCTCCCTATAACCCCCGGGTGGACTTACAACCCACAGACCCGGCTTATCAGAAGCTGAAAAAGTCCATCGAAACCTTCGGGTTGGTCGATCCCTTGATTTGGAATAAACGTTCCCGATATTTGGTCGGGGGTCACCAACGGTTTAAAGTCGCCAAAGAATTAGGTTACACGAAGGTGCCCTGTGCCGTCGTGGATCTCGATGAGCAACAGGAAAAAGCACTCAACGTCACCCTGAACAAAGTGGGAGGCGATTGGAACGAGGAATTACTTGCTACGCTCTTAGAGGAATTAGACGAAGACCTGTTAACACTCACGGGCTTTTACGAGGAGGAACTTGACGAATTGCTTACGTCCCTCCCCGATGCCCAATGGGATGATTTAGATGCCGACGAAGAAGAGATCGACTATAAGAAGGCGGATGTCAAAGTCACCATCGGTTCTTATCACTTCCTTGTGGAACGCGAAGTCTTTGAAGAGTGGCTAAACGAAATCCAACTCGCCGTCGGTTTCGATAGAAAATCCATCCATCAAGAGATCAAACAAAGGTTGGGGTTCCATGAAATTAGTTGATATTGATTCCATTTTTCCCTCTCACTACAATCCCCGTCAGGCGGATGAAGAACGATTATCCAAGGTCTCCTGGTCCCTTTCTACCTTTGGCTTCCTTCTCCCCTTGGTCATTCATCCCGATGGGGAGATTCTCTCCGGCCATCAGCGTCATCGGGTGGCCAAAGAGTTGGGCTTTACCCAAGTGCCTGTGATGGTTTCCAAAGAATTGCCCATCGAAAAAAGAAAAACCTTTAACATTCTTTTCAATCGTGGGACCAATGATTTGCACCAAACCACCAGAACCTTTCAGATGTCAGACGTTCCCAAAGGGATCACCCCTACCACTGATCCCTACCCTTGTCTATCGTATGAAATGAGTGACATTCAGCCATTTTTGCAAAAAAATGTACATCGGTTTAGACCCTATGCCACCGTGACGGCACAACAATTATCCAAGATCTCTCCCCTCCCTCCCCTGATTGCCACAAGGGATAATCGGGTGTTGAATGGATTGGGGCGTCTTCATCTCTGGGCGATGAAAAAGATGGAGCGAATTCCCGTGGTCTTCATTGAGGAGGAACGAGCCGATGCCGTTGATATGGCACTCAACCAACTGTCCATGGACTTTACCATCCATGAGGAATATGCCGATATGCTGCGAACCGGGGCCTTTCGTAGACGATTGACCAGCCGAGCCGGATTGGGACTGGGTATGTATATCCACCTGTTCCAAAAGCCATCCAACCAGATGAAGGCACTGAAAGGGAAAGAACGTATCCAATGGATTCGCTACTACGGCAAGACCATTTGTGACTTTGGGGCTGGACATCTCACCGATACCCACATCCTACGGGAAGCGGGTATTGATGTGACTCCCTTTGAACCGTATCACTGCCCGCCCGGAAGTTCACAGGTGGATAAAGACGCCTCATTGGCCATCGTGGATCACTTTTTATCCGTCATTGCCACAGGGAAAGCCTTTAGCACGATCTTTTTATCCAGTGTGTTAAACTCCGTTCCCTTTCAAGCGGATCGCGAACACATCGTGGCCTTGTTAGCCGGTCTCTGTACCGAGAAAACCAAAGTGGCCGTGTGGGCGATGAACCGGACGAATAACGGATATACCCGCTTTTTTCGGGAAGAACGCAGTAACAACTTTAGCAAAAACGGGCAGTTTCTTCTCGATTATGAAGAGGGCATTTTGTTGGGCGACCTTTCCCGAGGGACTCCCAAGGTCCAAAAGTATCACACCAAACAGGAGCTGTTGCAACTCTTCACCCCATTCTTTGAACACGTGCGCATGCGGGAACTGGAACAGCAATACTACATCGAAGCCGAAACCCCCACCATTACCAAGGAACGGGTCAGAGAAGCCATCGCCTTTGAATTTAACCTCCCCTATTCGGATGGTTCTCGCATGGATCGGGTATCGGCTGCCTTGGAAGCATTTGAACAGAGATGGGAGCGAGTCGGATGGAAAGCTTAACCCATCGACCCAAGGGGCCTTGGGTGTTTGATGAAGAAGTGGCTCGCTGTTTCCCGGATATGCTCTCCCGCTCCATCCCTGGCCTCTATACCATGAGGGAACTCTTGGCTCACCTGTCCGAGCCATTTATTCAAGCCGATTCCGATGTCATTGATTTGGGGTGTAGTCTGGGCGATACCATTCAGATGTGGAAACGTGTGTCTCAAAAAGGTGTTCCCGTTCGCTATGTTGGGTTGGATCACAGCTTAGCCATGGCGGAACGAGCCAAGGAGCGGTTTGCGGATGACCCCGATGTCTCCATCCGATACGCGCACCTCCCCGCCGATTATCCGTCTGACCTGCAACCCTCGGTCGTGGCGGGCGTTCTGACCTTACAGTTTCTTACGGTGTCCGATCGCATCCAACTCCTTCAACAGGTTTATGATTCGTTGCTCGAGGGGGGCGCGTTCTTCTTGGTGGAAAAAGTCATTGCCTCTTCTGCTCCTCTGGACCAACTATTCATTGATCAGTATCACCACTTTAAACATCGGAACGGATACAGTTGGGATGCCATTCACGCAAAGGCCGAATCCTTACGTCATATAATGACGCCCATTACACTGGATTGGAATAGGGAACTGCTGAAGCAGGCGGGATTCAGGCATGTGGAGTTGTTTTGGAAACATCTAAACTTTGCGGGATGGATTGCTATCAAGTGATTTTAGGGTGATAGACAATGTAAATTTGGCGAATAAATAGTCAACCCCGGCGGGGTACCGGGGTCTTAATGATTTTTATTTCCAATCATCAACCCATAGAACATTAGTTGGTGGATTAGTTAATTGTTGAAGATTCGTACCATCAGCATTCATTTTGAAAATCTGGCGAGTATAGTTCCAATCAGTTTCGTAATTTTCACCAGGTACAGTTTGAGTGAATATAATTTGATTTTCGTCAGGTGAATAAAAAGCAGGTCCAATTTCTAACTTCTGAGTACGATAGATCTCTTGGTATCCTGTACCATCTGGCTTTACAGTAGCAATCATGACATCTCCCTCTTGGCCTGGAACATCCGCTTCACTCGTTTCATAACTAAAGAGAATTTTGGAACCATCTTTTGACCACTGAGGTTTATGGACATGATGCCATTGACCGATCAGTTCATCGCTAAAGTTAACATAACCCGTTCCATCTATATTCACAATAGCAAGATCTACGTTGTATCCGGTTGTAATAGCCAATTTTAATCCATCTGGTGAAAAAGCAATATCGTATAAGCGAATGGGACGGTCTCCACTCGAAACCGTTGACCATTTCGGCGTAGCATTTATTGGATTACTTCCATCAATATCTGTAATCCAAAGCTTTGTGGTGTTATAGCCATCTGTTGTCGTTAAGAAAGCAATTTTCTTGCCGTCTGGTGACCAGGCCGGTGCAAAATCAGGAACGTTGTTATCAGTTACTTTCTTGAGGTTTGATCCATCTGCATCCATGACGTAGATATCATTATCACCGTCCATATTTGAAACAAAAGCAATCATAGACTTGTCTGGGGAAACAGTTGCTTCCTCTTCATTAAAAGTATTACTTCTAACCGCATGAATATTGGTTCCATCATCATTCATTTGATAAATTTGTCCATACCCATTTACATTCGCTGTAAAAGTAACTGATGAATTATTTGCTGCGTGAATTGTAGATGGAAACATAGGTACCAAACTAAGAAGCGCAAGTATACCCCACCTAATTTTCTTTTTCATGATGATCCTCCTCCAAGATGTAAATAGACACAACATAGGTGCTCTTAATTCTAATATTAATAATAAACTATTTTATATTTGCTTATCTAGAAAATTATAAAAAGAGTATCAGGAGGTGAAGGAGCGTGGAAGCCGATGTCTCGACCAACCAAACTAACCCCTGAACTACAGAAAAAGATCGTTTCCGTCATTCGACTTGGACATTATATTGAAACGGCTGCCGCTTATGCGGGGGTGTCAAAGCAGACCATCTATAATTGGATGCGACAAGGAGCAAGAGAAGAAGAAGGCATTTACCGTGACTTTCATGATCAAGTCACTATGGCTCTGGCTGAATCCGAAATTCGGGATCTTGCCCACATCGAAAAGGCCGCCAAAAAGGGAAGCTGGCAAGCCGCCGCATGGAAACTTTCTCGCCGATTCCCTAAACGATGGGGCCGTGAAAATGTGCTTGATTCCCTCCCCCATGAAACGGGCCAACCTCAACGAATCATTTTGGACTTTGGCAAAAGGAAGGAAGAAGAATCATGAGTCTCTACGCTCCCGATGGATATTTGCAAGAATGGGAAGTCGGTATTCCTTCTTCTGAACCTGTGATTGTCCAAGGTTACCAAGCACATACGGCGCAATGGGTGCTTCATGACTCCCCTGCCCGGTTCCGAATCCTGACTTGTGGTCGTCGTTGGGGGAAGACATTTGCTTGTGTGGCCGAGATGATGAAGCAAGCCTTGGAACAGTCCCGTTCCCTTTGCTGGTGGGTTGCTCCATTCAATCGTCAAACCCTGATCGCTTATCGATTGGCCAGACGTGCATTGGCTCCGTTTATAGATAAAGCACGAAATGGGGATTTACGAATTGAACTGAAAAACGGGTCCGTTCTCGAATTTCGTTCGGCTGCCAATTACGACTCCCTTCGTGGAGAAGGCGTTCATCTGTTGATTGTCGATGAGGCCGCTTTGGTTAAAAGAGAAGCCTGGGAAGAAGCACTTCGCCCTACCCTCACGGATACGCAAGGGAGGGCAATTTTTATTTCCACGCCCAAGGGCCGGAACTGGTTCTATGAATTATATTTGCGTGGCCAAGACCCTGAGTACCCGGAGTACCAAAGCTTCCGTTTTCCTACCTCTTCTAATCCGTTGATTCCGAAGTCAGAGCTGGATGATGTGAAACGGACCTTGCCAGAAAAACCTTATCGGCAAGAGTATGAAGCGGAGTTCTTAGAGGAAAGTGCAGGTGTGTTCCGAAACATCCGGGCTTGTATCAAAGGAATCTTGGAGCCTCCCCAGTTTGGTAAAGCATATATCCTGGGCGTGGACTTGGCTCGTAAAGCTGACTTTACGGTGTTGACCGTCATCGATGTAAAGGAAAGAAAAGTGGTTGCCTTTGATCGATTCAACCAAGTGAGTTGGCAAGTACAGATCGAGCGAATCGTGAAGATGGCCAAGGAGTATAACGATGCCCAAGTCATTGTGGACTCTACCGGTTTAGGCGATGTCGTGATCGAAGCATTGGAACAACGGGGCTTGTATGTGGAAGGCTTTCTCTTCACCAATAAGACCAAACAGCAGATGATTGAGAACTTGCAAATGTTGTTGGAACGGGAGGAAATCAGCTTTCCGGAACTCCCTGAATTGATTCATGAGTTAGAGATATTCCAGTATGAGATGACCAAGAGTGGAAACATCACCTACAATGCCCCAAAAGGAGCCCATGATGATTGTGTGATGTCATTGGGGTTGGCCTGCTGGACATTGAAGGCGCATGGTCCCATGCAGATCTTTGTTTAAAGGAGTGATTGATATGGATACGATTATCAAGAAGGTGACACCTTACGATTTTGTATTACTTGGTGAATTGCGATAGTTTGCCCTAAATTGTCTCTATTCTCTCCTCTTCTTTTAATTTATCCTGTATTCTGACGTTAAAGAACCTTTAACGACCGAAATACTAAATAACATCTATAGGAAAGAGGAAAGAAGATGAGAGGGTTTTTGCGGGAATTTGGGTTATTTCTGAAAGAGTTTATCCTATTTTATTTCCGATTAAGTATAAAGGCTCTCCATTTTATGGCGAAATGGATAAAACCAATAGTTATGATAATTCGCCATTGGCTTGAACACGACGCCATTGAATCCCACAGATTCCGACAAAAATATGGTGACTCCCTTGGTCAGTTTACAAATGTTATTGCTCCAAAAGAGCAGAAGATACCTAAGGTTACTTATACTTTGGACCAGCTAAAAAAGATGGATCCTTTCGAGTTTGAACGCTTTATAGGCAAACAATTTGAAAAAAGAGGTTATCTGGTTAAGGTCACTAAGGCAACAGGTGATCAAGGCATTGACTTAGATTGTTATAAGAATGGAAAAAGAATCATTGTTCAATGCAAGAGATATCAAAAACAAGTACCGTCCGGCGAAGTTATGAAATTCGTTGGAGTGAAACACTTTCATAATGCAGATGAAGCCTATTTTATTACAACTGGCTATTTTACGAGTGCAGGAATCAAATATGCAAAAAAGGAACAAATTCGACTGATAGATGGAAGTGAATTAATGCGATGGTTGATCTAAACCGACCCTTCAGGGTCTTTTTATTTTGATCGAAAGAGGTGAACCGTGTGTTCAACTTATCGGAACGAATTAAACAGTTTGAGAAGAAAGCGGCTCCGACCTTTCTTACGACCTGGACTCATGTCCGTACGGACCCGGAGATTGACCTTTATGCCCTGACCGAGGAAGGATACCGCAAAAACAGCATCGCTTCCGCCTGCATCAGCATGATTGCCACCTCGGCCCCGGAAGCACCGCTCAAGGTGTACCGACCTACGCCCGAAGGATTAGAGGAGCTACCTGATCACTGGCTTTCTCGCCTACTCACCCGACCCAACCCCTTCCTCTCCTCTTATGAGTTATGGGAATGGGTGCATACCTTTTTGAACACAGCCGGCAATGCGTATCTGCTCCTGCGTCGGAATCACATCGATGCGCCGATCGTTGAAATGGAAGTCTTACGCTCGGATTGCATGATACCTGTAGTAAATGATGCCGGAAATATTGTGGCTTACCACTATCAAGTGAGTGGCCAGCCGATCCGATTTGAACCTTGGCAAATCCTACATCTCAAGTTCCCTGATCCCTTGAATCCAAGCATGGGTCTCTCCCCTCTGGCTCGTGTCATGCGTGAAGTGGGCATTGATAATGAAGCTACCGACTTTACCCGTGCCTTCTTTAAAAACGCTGCGGTTCCTTATGGGATCCTCTCTTCTGATCAGCGCTTGCGTGAAGAAGAAGTGGAACGCACCAGAGAAAAATGGTTCCAATGGTTTAAAGGATTCAAAGGTAGAAATCGGTTCAAGCCAGCGGTATTGGGGCAAGGTTTGGACTACAAACAAATTGGCCTCAGTTTTTCTGACATGGAATTTGAAACCGTTCGGGCCCTGACGGAAACCCGGATTTGCGGGGCATTCGGGGTCGACCCGGTACTCATCCCCTCCTATACCGGTATCAAATACGGCGGAAAATACAGCAACTACAGCGAAGCGCGGAAACACCTGTGGGAAGAAACCATCGTCCCGGCACTCAAACGGATTGAATCTAAAATCACCGCGCAACTGTTGGCCAGTGAAGGGCTTGTTGCTCAATTTGATCTGTCTCAAGTCAAGGCGCTACAAGAAAACGAAGAGCGCAAATTTGCTCGCGTGTCTCAAGCCTTCCAAGCCGGGATCACGACACTCAATGAAGCCCGGATGGAACTCGGCATGAAACCGGATGATACACTAGGCGACCGATACGCCTTCCAACTCCAAGGACAAGGGCAACCCGGATTGAAGTCCATGCGTCCCCCACTCCAAGTCATTCCCAGCGATGAGTTCATTCCGGAAAGGAAACGGAAGCCCTCATGAGCGTCATCCGATCGTTCCAACTCGGACAGATGACGCTCAATGAAGCGCGACTCGCTCTGGGACTAGAACCCGATCCCATTCTAGGGAATCAACGCATCTTTGACCTGTTGCCCCCTCCCTTGTATGACGAAAAAGAGTTGGAGGTCGAAGAGTACCTCAGCCAATTTGATGACTTTGATGACACGATCCGTCGCATGGAGGACGACGTCATCCCCCTTTTTGAGGAGGAATGGATCCGGTTTATTCGAACCCTTCGCCTGTCCCTTCTGTCCTCGTTGTCTCAGAAATCATGGTCTCAGAAAGCCCTCAGCCCAGACGCGAAGAAAAAACTCCGCAAACGGTTGAGGGATAAAGTGCGTCGGGAAACCAAGACGTTGAGTGACTTGATTGCATCGCATGTCAAACGTCTGCATGACCCCTTAGCCACGTATGTCAACAATGAACTCGCGCGCAGGACAGGAAAAGTTCCCATCAACAACCGATTCGATGATTGGTATATCCGTATAGCGGAGGAGCACGCCAAATCCATCATGGACCGGTATCTAAGAAAGATTGACCAATTACTATCAAACGTAGACCTTCTCAATGATGAACAAGCCAATCAAGTTCTCGATGAGTTCTGGAAATCCGTTGAACAACGAGCCCGGATGATTTCGACAGACATCACCGTGAGCGCAGCCAACGCATTGTTGGTTCATCAATTTAGGCAATATGGCATCGAAGAGAAGATGTGGAAAGCGGAACGTACCGCTTGCCCCTTCTGTCAGGCATTGCATGGGCACATCACGGGTCTCGACGAATCCTTTATCCAAAAAGGGGATGCCCTCGAAGTCGAAGGGAAAAAGCCCCTTTTGATGGTGAAAGATCTCTTATGGCCGCCCGTACATCCCAACTGTCAATGTTCCGTAATTCCCGTGATTCGAAATCAGCCTGTCCGCATCCCGGTCAAGCCACAAGCTCAGTTGAACCGACCCCTTGCCAACCATTGGCGAAGACCGCAATATGACCCTGTGCTTGTGCGCAACTATCAAAAGAAGGTTCGCACGTTGTTGCAGAAGGAACCCATGGACGTGGATACGATTTTGCAAATCGGCAACATTCTGCATGACGAGATTGAACGGCGATATGAAAAAATCTATCGGGATTATCAGCAAACCGTGGATGAACTAAACACCTACATGGGAAGGAAACTCACGGAGGAAGAAGAGCGGAAGAAAAACGAGCTGATGATCACCTTGTTCCGTCAAGAGCGAAGAAAAGAGGAACGACTGCGGGATATTCGGCTACGTGTCCTATCCCAGTTTCAGGACTTTGGCTATCATACCGGAGACAAACGGCTTTCGGTCTTCCCTGTGAGTGGAGACGATCAAGAAAAGAAGCAGTTTGAACGATTTTTCGCCAAACAGGTCGCACCCTATCTCCCCCGTTCCATCTTGCAAAAAATCAGCGAACAACCTATGGTGGTTCAATTTCAAAAGAAGGGGCGCGCCAGTTACTCCTCGCACGGGGTTGGCACCATGACCATTAAACCAAACTATGATGATCCCATTACGGCTGTGAGCGTGTTTCATGAGACCATGCACCGAATTGAACATCTTCATGAACCCTCAAGGGAACTGGAACAGCAATACTTTTACAAGGTCGTCGAAAGTAACGGAAGCTACGAGATTCGCTCATTGAGTGAGGTCATGGTCAAGCACTATGGTTTCCCGGACAGCGAAGCCATTCATCGAATCTACGGGAACCAAGAGGCGATCTATGGCGGGTTCGGTCACTTCTATAACAATGTGTACTACAAAGATTATTTCTACGAACTTCTTAGTGTCGGTTCCGAGGTCTTATTTGGAGGCAATGCCATTCCCACAAATAGTCGAAAAGACATGGAAAAAGACCCGGAATATATCATGTTTCTCTTAGGGTGGTGGGCATCAATCAAATGAAATTCTCTATGACCGGTTGGTTAGGCAGTCGCATCACACTTACTTGGGATGAAGGGAAACTACAAGTTGACCCCCCTACCCTTCAGCCCGTAATCGAACAGATCATTCAGGAATACGAAGACGATGGGTTTGTGGTTGGCGAGGTTGGTGGCCCTACCTTTAGCCGAAACTATCTCGATCATCCCTACACTGCCTATCTCATTTTTAACGAAATCCTTCGAGACATTGAGCAGGCTCCCGATCCGGAAGACCTGCGTGGAGACCTTCCCAAATATACGTCGGTAGGATTGATGACATTTGATGAAAACAGAAACCCCTAACTTAGTCAAAGAAACGGGAACGTTGTTGCGAAAATGGAAAGGACAATGGCCTAGTTGGTTTGTCTCTTCCCCCTCTCATCCCGCATGGTATCGCAAGCAAACCCGCGCGTGTATCAAGCAGATGAAGGAGGAAGAAGAACGACTCGCGGCCTGTTGGAAAGAGCCGATTCAGCACGTGGTGGAACAAACCCTGGACCGTTGGAATCGCCTCTCCCCTATGCGTCTTTCTCCCTCGTGGGTTTCCACGCTGACCCATCGTTGGGCGCATCGCTACATGGAGGCCATGAGGAAAGACGTTCAACGTCTGGGAGTGGTGGCTGAACGGCATCTCTTCACGGAAACGAAAATCCGGGATGAACTCCGTGGCATCATTAATCGCCGCATTCGTGCACTCCCCACCTTTCTTCCGTATCTGTTGCACCATGTCAAACAAGAGACCACGCTCCAGTGGATGGAATTTCATCACATATCACAGAAAGAATGGCATACTCACGCGTGTACCAGCCCGTTTTGTTCCGTATTGGCCTATGAACGCCGCGGACGAAACGAGGCTTTTTTATTGGAGGGGCAACTCATTCAAGTCGGATCGAAGGCTCTTCGTGTTTCCCGCGATCTTCTTCATCCTCCCCTGTATGTCGGTTGCCGCTGTGAATTGGTTCCCGTGTTGAGTACGAAAGGAGCACACCCATGACGTGTATCGTTGGATTGGTTGCGGACAACAAGGTGTATCTTGGTGGAGACTGTGCAGGCGTTTCCCACTATCATTTACAAGTCCGTCGCGATCCCAAGGTGTTTAAACAAGGTCCCTTTCTCATCGGATTTACCTCCTCGTTCAGAATGGGGCAGTTACTCCGGTTTTCCTTTGTCCCCCCGTCCCCTGAAGGCCGTGAGGATCTTTACCAGTTCATGTGCACCACCTTTATCGATGCTATACGGGATTGCTTGAAACAAGGGGGATACACTCAGATTCAATCCAACAAAGAATCGGCTGGCACCTTTCTCGTCGGGTACCAAAACCGCCTGTTCCGCATCGACAGTGACTTCCAAGTAGCGGAATTCTCCGACGGGATGGATGCGATAGGGTCTGGCTCCCATGTCGCTCTAGGTGCACTGTTTGCCAGTAAGGAAAAAGACCCCCGAGAGCGCGTGTTTCAAGCCCTGTATGCGGCTGAACGATTCAATGCCGCGGTCAGAGGACCCTATACCATTCTTTCCACTTGATGTTTCTGGACGCAGACTGTGAAAAAAGTAGGCAGGAAGGAGGGAAACCATCATGCCAGTGAATTACACGATCTATCCCTTGACGATCGTCAGTGGGGATACGGCTGAAACGGAATGGATTGATATTAGCACGTACGTACGTTGTCGCTTGGTGGTAGCCGAACTTCCCGATGATCCCATAACAGGGTTAAAACCTCAATATGAAGTGTCCATTTCCCAATCCTCGGTGGCGGATACAGGCGCTCCCGTCATCGTACATGGAACCAAGTACACGTGTGGAGTGAACATGTACGACGAATATTACGCCCAATCCGAAATTTTTGACCCCAAAGTCGAATTCGGAGCCAAGTTTATTAAAATTCAACTCCTCAATCGGCGTGGGACCACCTCTGTGGATGCCTACCTGATTTATGAGACTTAGGGAGGTGAGAAATGATGGCAATCATCACCAAAGATGATTTGAAATCCTACTTGAAATTGGATACGACTTCCACAGCGGAAGATGGCATGCTGGATCACCTGATTGCTGCGGCGATATCCGAAATGGAACAAGCGCATGGTCGCATCTATGAATACGGCGATCATACGGAGACCTTTTACTCCCCAGTGGAAGGCGTTCTCTTCCTGTCGGCATTCCCTGTCCTCAGTATCACGTCGGTGACTGTGGATGAAACGGCGGTTTCTGCCAGTGCTTATGAGTTGGACGCCAAACGAGGATTGCTGCGGGGTCTCTTTCCTGCGGGTTGGAAAAAGATCGAGGTGCAATACAAAGGCGGATATTGGACAGACGCGGGAACGACTCCCCCTGCAGGCGTGCCTCGGTTGCCTGCGGCGATGAAACAGGAATGCTTGGAGCGCGCGGCTTATCTGTACCAGAACCGAAGGGGGATTCGCTGATGGCATTAGATATCGGAACAATGAAGCATCGGGTGGAGTTTTTCATGCCGGATGGAACCAATCATTCCCCTTTGGATTCACCCAATCCACAATTTTGGGCCGCTTTTCGCACATTACGGGGCGAACCGCTCTATTCAGCCCGATTCGTTTTTAATAAGGTGACCGCTGAAATCCGCATGCGCTATTGGCAATATGAAAAGTCTGATCCGCTGACTGGTGAAACCATGATCTATACGCCTACGTCTGGATGGCGTGTGCGTGTAGTCAAAGGAAATGGCACGTACTTTGAATATGTGATTGAATCCGTAGTGAATGTAGATGAAGCGGATGAAGAGTATCTGATCACCGTTTCGGAAACAAGGTGAGGCCGATGGCACGAAAAGTACGCCAAAAGTTTTATATCAGAGAAACCTTGGATCGCTTTGAATCGCACAACAAGGAGAACGTGCAGAACGCGACCACCTATCTGGTGGAACAAATCAAGCGGAATTTGCTCAGAACCAGTAACCAAGGAGGGAAAAACCCTTCCAAACCGGGGGAATTGCCTCACTATGGTTCCAAAGACTTGGCCAAATCCATCCGTGGTCGTACCGTCAAAGGCGGAAAAACCAGACGGGGCATCACCTGGACAGGATACGTCACGATGGGCGAAGAATACGGCTTGATTTTGGAATTGTATCGAAATCGGTCATTTATGGTTCGCACGATGCAAGAAGAAAAACGGGCGATCTATCAGAATCTGACCCGACGAAAGCGATAACCTTCTTTACCCGAGAAAGGAGGTGCACACGTGAGCGTCATTACGGATGCGATCGTCAAAAAGCTAAGAGATGACGAATTCCTCTCAGGGAAGAAAGACTCAACGGGAAACTACCTTCCCAATACAGGTCTTCTCTCTCTCATGAATGAAGCTTATTGGGATGCAGCCACATCCACAGAAAAGCAACGTATTGTGCCAGCCATTTACTCTTGGCAAGACTACACACCCATGATCCGAAATGATCAAAGCAAAGTCCACTTAGCCTTCATCCAATGTGCTGGCCATGTTGCCGATGTGCCATCTCTTCGCTTCGGTTCGAAAACCCGACGAGCGAGAGACATCACTCGTGACATCCTTTGCTTTTATCAGCAAGACAAGAAGCCCGAAACCGTTGATTACGATTATTCCTATGTGGAGAAAATGGCGGAACGGGTCTATGAACTCTTTGACCGAAAACCACTTCAGATTCCCATTCCTGATGAACCCGGCCATTATACGACATGGGAAACGGTCAAATGTCGGGCGAATGGTCCCATTGTGCTCCCTTATGAACAACAGGATCGATTTGACTCCCGTCTCGATGTGATGCAAGTGACCTTGACGTTTACCATTCAAGCCAAATAACCCCTTCATGGGGAATTTTTTATTCTAAGGAGGACTCTTTTATGGCAATCAACGGTTCTAATGTTTTGATTTACGTATACGACAAGGATTATGCAGGTACCACCTATACCGATAAATACATCCCGGTTGCAGACCAATCCAACTTGTCCGACGAGCAAAGCAAAAACATCATCGACACCTCAGCCAAAGGGGACAAACATCTGAAAGGGATTTACGGACGTCAAGAAGGCTCCATCTCCTTGGAAGCCCTGTACTTCCCAAATCCATCCTCTGCTGATGAAAAAGGCTACCTCGTCTTGAAAAACTGCTTCAACAATAACAAATTCGCTTATATCAAGGTTTTCGATGGAACGAATGCGGAATACGGCGAAGTGCTGATTGAAAGCATCGGCCGTGAGTTCCCGGATGAAGATGTTTCTACCGTATCGGTGGAACTTCGCTTGAATGAAGCCCTGAGCGAAACCGCTCCAACTATCACCGACACCAACACTTCCGGTTCGGAAACGGTTTAACCTTGAGGGAGAGGCCAACCTCTCTCCTCCCTTCCTTATCCATCATAAAAACAAAGGATGATGAAAATGGCAAACAAGATCAAAGGGCAACGCTCCATTGAAATCAACGGGGAACGGTACACCGTTCATTATGACTTTAACGCCTTAGCAGAACTCGAAGAGGCTACCGGGAAAGACACCAGTGACATCATGCAGGAACTGGCCAAGATGCAAGAAGAACAACGGCTCTCCATTACGTTTCTTCGTACCTTAGCCTGGGCTGGCTTTCTCCGTCATCATGGACTGACCCTCAACGAAGTCGGAGAATTGATGAGTCAATCCGAATTACCCCAACTGTTCTCGGCGGTCGGTGAAGCCTTTGCAACTTCGCTGATGTCTGAGGAAGATTGGGAATCGGCTCAAAAAAAAGGCACGGCTCAAAAAAAGCGTGGCACTGGCAAGAAATCATAGAAGACGCGGTGAGGATTGGGATTACCCATGAGGAATTCTGGCGAATGACTCCGGTCGAATTGCGGCAACGCATCGATGGGTATTTCTGGCGGTTAGACCAGGAACGTCAGTTCCTTGCTCATCTGGCGGCAGCCCTCATTCAACCTCATACCAAAAAACGCATCAAAGGCACGGACTTATATAAACCCCTCTCATTCAAGAAAGGTTCCACCGAACCAAAAGAAAACCGCTTGAAGAAATTTGAAGAAGTGGCGAAACGCCTAGCAAAAAAAGAAACGGAAAGGAGTGAAGGAAATGGCGGAAAAACTGGGTGAGGCGTATGTCGAACTCAGCGGGGTGGATAAGAATCTAACGGCTTCCCTTGAGAAGGCCATGGCTTCGACGATCGCGGCAACCAACCAAATCAACCAAAGTTTAGCCCTATTATCCGCGTCATCTACTTCAACCAGTAAGGTATTCAGCCAGTCCGTCGTGCGCATGATGGATTGGACAACTCAATTTGGCGGTAATACCCAAAAGGCAACCTCTCTCTCCAAAACCCTGTTTAATACCATCAAGTTGGGTGCCCTTGCGGCAGGGGCGGCCATGATTGCCTCATCGGAACAAGGGCAACGATTGATGGAATCAATGGGACAACTTTCCCAAATCACCATCGACAAAACGATTGGTCCCGCGATTGACCATATCGCTCATGCGATTTCGAGTTTGGCCACCAATATTCAAAATTTTGGCTTTGGTGAAGGCTTTGAACGAACATTTTCACAATCAACCAAAGTGGCGATTGTCGCTGTCGCAGGCGCCATCATGGGTGCCATGATTCCGGCTTTGAATGCTCTAAGGATTAACCTTTTGGCTCAGATTCCGGTGTGGTGGTCAGCGATTGCCCCCTTGTTACCTTTTATCGCGATTGGTGCCGCCGTAGCGGTTCTTGCCTATCTGATCTGGCAAAACTGGTCAACGATCACAGGGTGGCTAAAAACCGCATGGAACACACTTTGGACGGGTGCGAAAAGCATCTTCAATGGAATCAAAAATGCGATCTCGACGGCCTGGAATGCGATCACGAGTTTCACCATTTCTACTTGGAACAAAATCAAATCGACCACCACCGCTTTATGGAATAGCTTGAAGTCATGGCTCTCGTCTACCTGGAATAGCATCAAGTCTTCAGCCAGCTCGGTATGGAATAGCGTGACTTCTGCGATTTCTGGCGCTTGGAATAGCCTGAAATCGAAGGCCTCTAGTATTTGGTCGGGGATTTATAGCACGATCTCTCGCTGGATCAATAAAGCTTTAGGGGCAATCCGTCCATTCATCCGTGGCTTTAACAGCATGGTTTCCAAGGTCAATAGCTTAACTGGTTCCAAACTGCCCACGATTTCCATGACGGGTCTGGCCAAAGGGGGAATCGTAACAGCTCCAACCATGGCGGTCGTAGGTGAAGGGCGATACAGTGAAGCTGTTCTTCCGCTCAGTGACAAAACCTTCTCGGCTCTGGCGGCTGGCATCACGAACAATATGGGGCAAGGGAAAGCCACCACAATCAACGTCTATCCAAACAAAGCCAACATCAATGAAAGAGACTTGGCCAACATCTTCAGAAGAACGGAGTGGATGATGGGTGTCTGAACAAATCAAGTTTGTGAATGCTGTTGGTGAAGAGATCCTTCTCCACGACCCGGGAAAAATTGAATATTTGTACGGCAGAAAGGGGGCTTTCATGCCTCCTTTTTCTGTGGTGATGGACAAGACGGCGAATCAAGATGGCAGCATCTATCGGGAAACTGTGGCGGAGTCGGCTGAAATCGAAATTCCCATTCAAGTCCTTGGAACCAACGGAGCCGACCTCTGGCAACGGATGCGGAACCTTCGCCGTATCCTGAACCCGAAAAAGGGGTTGGGTCGCTTGGTCGCTACGGCACCGGACGGGGAAGAATGCACCGTCACTTGTATCTGTAGCGAGATTGTGATGGATGAGAGCGAAAACAATACGGTTCTTCATGAATCGGCCACTTCCATCCAAAAGATGATGCTGGTCTTTACTGCTCCGTATCCTTATTGGGCATCAACCAGCATCTTCTCGAAGACCTTCACCCGTGGGTTGCAAAGTAGCTTCTTCCCGTTCTTCCCACTCATCCTCTCCTCTTCACAAGTGTTTTCAGAGGATGTGGTGGACAATCAAGGCGAGGTGGAATCCTATCCGCTTTGGGTGATTCAAGGGCCCGGATCAGATATTGTCTTGCGGAATAAAACCACAGGAAAATGGTTGGCACTCTCCACCGTGTTGGGTAAAGGCGAAACCATCACCATCGACACATTGAGCAAAGTTGATCCAAACCGGCCAGCGATCACGAAAAATGATGGAACCTCTCTCTATCCTGATTTGATATGGGGTTCCGATTTGTGGTTATTGGAACCTGGTATGAACACCATCACCATTGAGATGAACAATGCGACGGAGGAATCCCTTGTACAGGTCTCCTATCAGCATTGGTTTATGGGGGTATAGCCAATGAAATCGACATACAATGTCTATATCCGAGATCAAAACTTCAATATCTTAATGGAGCTTACCGACTTTGAAAAGCTGGAGATGATCAAGCGTTTCAATGATGTGAGTACGTTCACCCTCACCATGAACGCAACCTCTCCCCAAGCCAAGCCGATCTTCTCCCTTCTTCGTCAAGGTGGGGGTCGTGCTGGCATCGTGGTGAAACGGAATGACCAGGTTCTCTTTTCCGGCCCCTTTCTACCTCGAAACTTGAAGGGTGAATTTGCGGAAAAGAAAGTCACCACGCTCACTCTTGGTGGTGCCGATGATACGTATTATTTGAAGACGCGGTTGGCTGTTCCAAAAAATGCTTCTGGCCAATATGCGCCTCCCTTTGATGGCGAGGATTACAGTATCTTTAAAGGTATAGCGGAAACGGTGATGCATCAGTATGTGTCTGTGAATGGTGGTCCCGCTTCAACCGATCCACGCAAAATTCCTCGTCTTCGCATGGCATCGGATGGTGGGAAAGGGAAAACCATCACAGGTCGCGCCCGATTTGATAACCTATTGGAACTCTTAAAAGCCTTGGCGATCAAGGGTGGGGGTCTCGGCTTTCGAGTGGTTCAAATCTCATTCAACCAAGAAACGGATGATCATTCAGAACCAAAAATCGAATTCCAAGTTTATCAACCGGAAGATAAATCGAATTGGGTCATCTTCTCTCCATCCCGTGGGAATCTCGCGGAATTTGATTATGGCCAAGAACCGCCGGAAGCCAATTACATTATTGCTGGTGGTGGGGGCGAAGGAAAAGCGCGTTATTTCGCTTGGGCCGGGGATGAACCGAGTCGTGAATTCTACGGAACTCATGAAGGATTCTTGGATAAACGAAATACCGGTAGTGCGGCACCAACCGAGGAAGAAAAGAAAGAGATCATCGATAGCATCTATGAGGAACTGGAAAACAAGACGGAGAAGACGGGATTATCCATTAAACCCATCGACACGGCAGCTATCCAATTTGGAAGAGATTATCGAGAGGGCGACAAAGTATCGGTCGTGATTGAGGATACCGAAGGGGAACCAGAGGTTATCCAAGACATTGCGCGTGAGGTATCGATCACATTGGATCAAAACGGGGAACAGATTGAACCCGTGATTGGTACAACAGGAGTCGGAACCACTCTTCGCTTATTAGACCGTATCCGCAACTTGGAAGCGCGGTTATCTCAACTGGAAAAACGTTAATCTGCAAATGCTCATATTGTCTTTCCTAACATTACTACTTTATCGTAAACTATTTCTATTCAAATAGATAGGAAACGAGGCATACCATGAACAAGTTGCATATCTGGGCAGAAGTGAAAGAGCGTTTTTCCAATCCCGATGATCTGGCAAAACTGAAGAAAATGTATTTCGCGATTTATATCAAATGGCTGGTTCTCTTTGGAATGTTCCTGCTTCTCTTTTCTCCTTTCTGGCAAAAAAACATTGGGATACGCGATTGGATGCCGTGGCCGTTTCTAATCATCTTCTTTCTTCACGATTTTATGATAAAAGAAAACAAGAAATTTCAACCTATTATACTCAAGAAGTTAATCGGCACTCGCTTTCGCAAATGTGAGATAGTTGTAAGAACCCTTCTTATTCTCTCGATGCTACTCTTTATTAACAGTTATGGTCCTTGGGCTGAAAAGGAGATCCCTGACGCAGTCCAAGACTTTGGTCGGAAGGTAGAATTACCAACCCATCTCCCTTTTACCGTTCATTACAGCTATGCCACCGTGGATTACGAATTGGACGAGTTATCAATTACTTATGACCATAGCATACCAAAGCTCGGCTTCATTGAAACCGCGCCAATCATCACGGTTGATATATCATCCAAAAAACCAACACAACGCAAAGGAACCACGGTTCGATTTAACAATGGGATATCTGCTGTATACGCAAAAGATGAGATAGGCGATGGAATTTTAACTTGGCAATCAAATGGACTTTGGTATGAAATGTACAGCATGACAAATGGTAAACCCTATGATAAAAACACGTTACTCAAAATAGCTAATTCCTTTAAACCTTACCGCCTCACTGAACAGAAAGAATAAACACCATTTTTAAGACTTCGCAAGAGGTCTTTTTTTATTGGAAAGGAGACGAACGATGGCAAAAACCTTTTATCCCTTTGATACGATTCCTGTCATGGAAGCAGAATGGAGCAAGATGGCTCAATGGTGGAGAACGAATGGGGTTTTGGTTGAGGGACAAATCATGGACAGCACCAGCGCGGACTTGGCTGTCACTAAAGGCACGGATCCTCAAGTGAAGGTGGCCAAAGGGAAAGCGTGGATCGAAGGACATTATTTTGAGTCTACCGCAACGGAAACCTTGACTCCGCCTTCCAACCAAGGAGCAAGCGGGAACCGGGTAGACCGTGTGACGCTGGAACTGGATTGGGTGAAAAACAAAATCGATTTGGTGATTCTTCCAGGAGGAACGGACGGACAACCGCCAACCTTGCCCAACTCATCAGCAAAATACTATATCCCGTTGGCCAAAGTCACGATCAGCAACACGAATACCATCGTATCCATCGAAGATGAACGGGAACCTTCCATCGGGCCCGGATTCACCATCGCGGCAAAGGTAGGACGTAGCGCAGCGCAAACCATCACATCCGGACTAGAAACCTCCGTCCTCTTTACCGTCAAACATTATGACAACTGCAACATCTGGAACGGCGGGTATAAACTCACTGCTCCCAAAACGGGTCTTTACCTGGCTACCCTTTGCATCAACTGGCAAACGAATACCAACGGCAGTCGCATTCATCGCATTCGGAAGAACGGAAGCACTGTCATTCAGGAAGAACAATTTCCATCCGGTAGCGCCAGTTTCACCCGTACCATTACCACGGTGACACGCCTTTCCAAAGGGGATTACATCGAAGCCTTGGTTCTTCAAAACTCAGGTGTCAACTTGGATATTGGCGTTTTAGGTGAAAGTCAGCCATCTCTTTCTCTCACATTCTTGAGCGAGTGATTCTCGCTCTTTTTTTATTTCAAAGGAGGAGTTCAACATGAGTAGACCAGTCATTTTTTACGCACCGCACGCCGATGATGAAACCTTGAACATGGGCATTACGATTGCGGAACATGTGGCCGCTGGAAGACCGACACACGTGGTTCTAATGACGCATGGACGGGTAACCGGCGCACTTGATGCCATTAACGGCACCACCTATTCAGGATACTGGAAAGCGACCCATGACCCCGCGGTAGAAGGATATGAACCCCTCACCAAAGATACCTTGGCAGAAGCGCGTGTTAACGAGTTTCATCATGCCTGTGGTCAGTTGGGCGTGCCAAAAGAAAATCAGCATGTGGAGTATTTGGATGACCCGGCAACGGGCGAAACCATTACCTATGATGAAGCCAAAGCCGTGATTGAAAAGTACATCGCGTTGTATCCGGATGCGGACCACTATACCCTTTCGTACCATGACATCCATCCGGATCATGCCGTGTGTGGTCAAGCGCTTCAAGACCTATATACCGCAGGCAAGATTCCATACTATATCCGATTCATGATCTCCATGGCTACACGGAATGACCTGGAAGCCAAAGGAGCGGCTATTCCCGGAGGTGGATGGAAAGATGTGCCGACCGATTCAACGATTACTCAAAAGGTGATCAATGCTTGCCGATGCTATGAGGCGTGGGCACCGACTCTCGGAGCCTATGCCGTGGGTTATCACAGTGTGGCTGGTCAATTTGATAAACTCTTGGCCAATCCGTTCCACTATATGCACATGCCGGGGCAATAAAGAAAGAGGGGAGAGATCCCCCATGATTTATCACAAACAGGTCTTTTATGTTTAACAACGACAAGGAGTGATGAGAAATGGCAGTGCATCATGGATATGAGGTTGGAATGCAAGTGATGTATACACCGGAAGATAACGAGTTTGGTGACATCATCTGGGGAGGCAGAAGCTATCCAGCGATCATCACGAAGATCGAAAATGGAGAGATGGGTGAACAAATCTTCCATCTCGTGGTCTTTACCGAGCGTGGTGTATTTCTGAAGAACAATGCACAACCGACCACACCCGGCACTTCTCAAACAGGTAGATTTTCGATGACGAGCAATCAACTGGATAAAGAAACAGCAGCCGAAGCATTTGGGCTGAACTATCGATTGTTTAGGCCGTAACTTGCACACCAGTGGATCAGACAGAAGGAAGTGTTCACATGAATAGTTGGATCAAAGGAATGGCAGCCGTGGGTGGTTCCCTTCTCACCTTGTTGTATGGGGGATGGAGTGAACTGCTAACGGCGCTTTGTGTTTTCATGACCGTGGACTTTATCACGGGATGGGTAGCAGCAGGAATGGCGGGGAAATTATCTTCCAATGTGGGGTTCAAGGGGATCGCAAGGAAGATGAGCATTTTGTTGATTGTGGCACTGGGCCATCTCATGGATGGTGTTCTTGGAACACAAAACGAGCTATTTGAAAGTGCCTGTATCTATTTCTACTTGGCAAACGAAGCCCTCTCGATCATCGAAAACACAGGACGGATGGGATTACCCATTCCCGATGTTCTAAAAAAAGCCATTGCGGTAATCAGTGAGAAGGCAGAAAAGGAGGAAGAACGATGAGTTACTTGATCTGTTTGGACGACGGACATGGCAGTCAAACACCTGGGAAAAGAACGCCTGCGATTCCACAGTTGAATGGACGAATGATTCGAGAAAACGAGTTCAACAAAGCCGTGGTCAACTTCTTGGATCAAGAGTTAAAGCGTTGCGGCTTTCAAACCTTGTTGGTGGCTCCCACAGATGAAGACACGCCCCTGACAGCAAGAACGAACCTTGCGAACCGGAAAGGTGCGGATTTGTACATCTCCTGCCACTACAATGCAGGCGGGGGACGGGGCCTTGAAACCTACTACTGGGCAACGAGTTCAAAGGGAAAACGGGCGGCCACTTTGATTCATAATCAACTGATAAAGTCGGGTGTGGAGCGGGTAAACCGTGGAGTCAAGACAGCCAACTTCCATGTGTTGCGTGAGACCCATATGCCGGCTGTGCTCATCGAATATGGCTTCATGGACGATCCTGGACTCGTAGAAGCACGACAGATGATTGATCCGAAGGTGCAAAAAGCGTTTGCCGTCGCAACAGCCAAAGGGATATGCGAGTATTTTGGAGTGAGCTATGTTCCTGAGACACCAGCCAAACCAAAGCCCATGTATCGTATGATGGTGGATGGGAAATTCGTGGTGGATACCGCATATGTGTCCAAGATCACGGCAGCGGTTGATCATGCAGTGAGTAGTGAAGCAAAGAGGATTGAGGTATTTATTAGAGATTGAAAAGAGCCGGTCTATTTGGCCGGCCCCTGTTTTTGGACGCAATATGTGAACTTTTCTTTTAAGTCAAAGACATTATAAAATCCTGTCATTTGCTTTTACGCCGGCTTCTTCACACACAGTTTGATATTGCTGTCTAAATGAGTCCTTTTTGAGTTCATCTTTTAAGCTTCCCCATAAATATTGACCAAAAAAAGCGTTTTGAATATTTGTCACGATTTGTTTATCCCATCCATATGTTTTTAAGTAAAACAATACACTATTTACGTTTCCTGGTTTATTTCCCCATTTTTGATCCTTGATTAACCGACCTATCATTACATTTTCATAAAAATACTTTATAAATCCTACTTCCTCCAAGAATTTTATATCAACAACATTTAATGAACCTAAAAAAAATCCAAGTTGAAGGCTTAACATTTGATTAAAAAATTCCTCTCTATCTTCAACTGGAATCATGTCAAATTTCAACATATTCAACATTAAAACATCTTCATTCAGTGCAAGTTTTTTAGCCGTCTCTTTCCAAATCCTACGAATAAACCAGTCTTCTTCATCTGTAAATAAAATGACCTCTTGAGGAATAGCATCTAAAAAATCAACCAAATAGTCATTGTTTTCTTCTTGAACTAGGAATTCCTTAAATTTAGGACGGAATCGATTTGCTCGTACAAGATCCGATAGAAATTTGTTCGTTTCTTTAATAAAACTAAGATCCAAATTCACAAATATCCCCTTTATCAACGGGATTATTTTATCTTCCGAAATCGTTCGTGTAAGCCATTGAACCAAAGGAGTATGATCTGCTCCTCTTCTTGTATAAGTGGGATCGAAGTGTCGATTTATTCGTTCCAACGCATCTTCTAAACTGCCTATAGCCACAAATTCATTCATATGACTCGATAAAAAGTGCCAGAATACCTCAACGTGGGAAGCATCAATATAACCATCCTTAGCATGAGCACAATTGTTTCTTAGCTCTCTCCAGTAGAAATCAACATATTTTCTTAATTTCGATTTTACTTCCAACGTTTCATATCGTTTATTGTTTTCATTTTTAATACATTCCATCACTGTTGTTTCCCACTTATCCTCATCTCTAAGTAGGTTAAGAGTCCCTTGTATTTGTTTTCTCTTCTCTTCAGAATAATTAGCCTGTAAGATTCGATCTCTTACCACCAACATAAAGAACAAGTAGGAGAATAGGTAAGCAGCACGGTAAGCCCCTGCCTTATAACAAATCATGGCCTCTTGGAAAGTTGACTTCGCTTGCTCTGATACGTCTTGTTCTTCTAACCACTTCTCCATCGGAAGTTTCATTCTAAACCCTCCTTAATGAACCCCATATGTCCAGACAATTATGCAACGTTTGAAGTTACAGATTGACGAAATTCTCGTGGCGACAGATATCCAAGCGCAGAGTGAGGTCTTTCATCATTGTAAAAAGCTATGTAATGATCAATGTCCTGTTTAGCTTCCAGGAACGATCCATATTCTTGGAGCCAAACCGTTTCCTCTTTTAGCGTACGAAACCAACGCTCAATGTAAGC
>NZ_JBHTBW010000086.1:0-598 GCF_042665195.1 Laceyella putida | reverse complement strand
CGTTTTTTATGGGGCGGCGAAAATGGACTGCTGAGCAAAAAATGGAGATTGTGTTGGCTGGGATGGCGCCGGGGGCCAATATCTCTGCTGTTTGCAGAGAGTACGGAATTGTGCAAACTCAGTATTACAAATGGCGAGAGGCCTTTATTCAAGGGGGCCTTAGTGCCCTGAAAACGGGCATCTCCAATCGTGAACAGGAGTTGGAAAAAGAACTGGAAAAGGCCAAAGCACTCATTGGTGAAAAGGAGATTCAAATTGAGATTCTCCGAAAAAAGACGAACTGGGGCCGAAGGTAAAGACCAGGGATTTGGTGCGGATCCTGCACGGCGAGGGGTATTCGGTCCCACAAATCACGGCTGCCCTTCGCATCAACCGCACTTATGGGTATGCTCTGCTCAAGGAGTACCAGCCCAAAAAGCGTGAGCGCTCTGACGAAGCGGCGCTTCGTCAGAAGATCCAGGAGCTTTGCGGAGAGTTTCCGACCAACGGGTACCGTCGAATCCGGGTTTGGCTGTACAAGCGGCATCAGCTTCGTGTCAACCACAAGCGCGTGTACCGCATCATGAAAGAGTTGGGGTTGTTAACCCGTTCCAAAGGA
>NZ_JBHTBW010000085.1:0-74367 GCF_042665195.1 Laceyella putida | reverse complement strand
GCACCAACAACCCCACTTCAAGAGAAGTGGGGTTTTCTTTGTATACCAGCTGGTTTGATAGTATGTGCTGGCCATATGAGAAAGGCTTGTCCGGCAAAAGAACAACGGATGAAACCATGGAGGTTTCGTATCACATGGATAGAATAATGATTAAAAACAAACGGCTACAATCCAACGTTTTCTCATTCGCTTTTTGTTCTATGAGATACCCGAATCTTAAGCTTTATGCAAGGGAAATTTATCTCCTGCTTATGATGGTTTCATTTCACGGGTCGAGGAGATGTTCCTAAATGGAATTTTTGCAAAAATGGGATTGATGGGAGGGTTCACTCCTCCCTTGCCTGCGCCGCTTTCATGTCCGCCCTGAAGGGCTAGGTTTTTTTGCTCGCATTCCAATCTGTTTCTCTTTTCATTAAGTTCAATGGTCAACTTCATCCTTTTCTCCATTAGATGGGTATGAAAGTTAAGGTGGGACGCTTATTTTTCATCTGTTTATTCCATAGCTAAACCATTTAGACGATATGCTCTAGAGAGGGGTTAGCAATATCTTGCCATTTTTTAATAGAGTGGGTGGAATCGGAACAAGAGTGGGCCAAATCCATATTAACGAAGGTGTCTTGATTGATGGCTGTATTGATGCCATAAGTATGTCCTAAACATCAGATTAACCGGAAGATATAACCCAAAGATTAAAAGAAGCATCCGTTTCATTTCCAACATAGGAACACTCCTTTTTTCTTATAGCTTAACCTGTACCATACACAAAATATTTATCCCCTTACTTGAATAAAATGGAAAACAAAAAGCGTTGACGATCTCATATCCGACGAAGCCATTTATAAGATGAATGAAAGTCTACTTGAATTGTTTGAGTGATCCCCATCTTGATTAGTGCTTCTTTTCTAATCAAGAGATTTTGAAAATAGATGTTTCTTAATAAGGTTGGCGGTTTGGCAGTTATGTGCGAGTTGCCACGGCACAAGGATGATGATCACGGCGATGTCAGCTTTTTCAACCACAAGGAAGCAAGTACTGATGCAGAGAGTCACTCCTGATGTTTAAAGGTTGTGTAAGTTGCAAATAATGGAGATAAAAGATGAAGGTGGTGGGCAAAACATGGAAGAGAAAAAATGGCCCCATGCTTGTATGATATGCGGACAAGAGAAAGAAGAAGGTTTAGAAATTTTGGGTAAACAAATTTGTTGTACATGTGAAGAGGAAATGGTACAAAGTAAAGTGGAAGACCCGGTATATCTCTATTATGTATGGCGCTTAAGAGGGTTGTTTGCTAATTAAATAGATGGATGAGCGGGAATGGGATCGATCATAAAAGTGCAAAGTGTTTGAACGAAACATATGTGGATGGCTTTCTGATGAGGCTTGGATCTGTAATCCGGTCTCTTTTCTTTTTGAAGGGAGAGAAGATGGGTTGAACTTAAGGATAGATCAGGATCATGCTCCATTATTTGAAGCGTTGTTAGCGCATCGCCGGCGGTCATGCGGGAATTTCCATGTTCCCGGACATAAGCAGGGAAGCGCGTACGATGATGAAAGCAAACCTTGGTTTTCGCCCCTTTTGCAGTTGGATTTGACAGAAGTAGGAGATTTAGACGATTTACATGATGCCAGCGGGGTGATTCGAGAAGCCGAAGATTTGGCCGCACACCTTTTCCGTGCCGACCGAACCTTTTTTCTGGTCGGAGGGACGACGGCTGGTAACTTGGCAAGTATCTTGGCCCTTTGTCGTCCAGGGGATGAATTGGTCATTGGCCGAAACAGCCATCAATCCATTTTTCATGGTTGCATGTTGGCGGGAGTGCACCCCATCTACCTCAGCGCGGGCTTTGATGCGCACGGACAGGAACAACCACTTGATGCCAGCGTATTGGAACAAGTCCTCCGTCTTCATCCAGAGGCCAAAGGGGTGGTGATCACCAGCCCGACTTATTATGGTCAAATTCAATCTATTGCGGAGTTGGCGAAAGTATGCCACCGGTTCGGCGTGCCGTTGATCGTGGATGAAGCTCATGGGGCGCACTTGGGGTTTACTTGTGAATTGCCGCCATCAGCCATGGATGAGGGAGCCGATCTGGCCATTCAGTCCACCCATAAGATGTTGTCGTCGATGACGATGTCTTCCATGTTACACTTGAAAGGAAAGAGAATCGATCCGGAAGAAGTGGCGCATTGGCTGAAAGTGGTCGAATCAAGCAGCCCGTCTTACCCTTTGATGGCTTCTCTTGACGTGACGCGGCGCATGATGGCAAGAGTTGGGAAAGAGGCGTTGCAAAAATTGTTCATCCGGTTACAAAATTTCCGTGGAAATATTAAAGCTTTGCGTCATTTGTCGGAAAAGAAACCACTGGGCCTGCAAGACCCGCTAAAATTGAGCTTAATCGCCCAACAAGGCGTGACTGGATACCAACTGGCGGAGTGGTTGGCAAACCAAGGCATTTATACGGAGTTGGCAGACCACGAACGCGTATTATTTGTATTTACGTTGGGAACCAGCGATGAAGAGTTGACTCGCCTAGCTGAGGCGCTTCACCGATTGGACGATGCGGTGCCCACGTTTCCGACGACAAAACCGATGGCTCCACCCCCATTGCCCCAATGGCAAAAAGCGGTCCATCATTGGATGGAGTTAAGACGGCAGGGGAAACGAAGGGTACCGTTGCAGCAGGCCGAAGGGATGGTCGCGGTGGACATGATTGTTCCTTACCCGCCGGGGATTCCTCTGGTTCTGCCGGGAGAGCGTTTGACAGCGGCTTGGATTGATTATATAACAAACGTAATGCAAGCTGGGGGTCGGGTAAGAGGCATTCGATATGAGGGAGGATGTCCAACCGTCACAGTAATTTGAATGATTGTCAGCGGTGGAGGGTTTGTCGTGAGAGGATTATTCATTACATTTGAAGGGCCTGAAGGGGCTGGGAAATCTACGCAAATACAGCGTTTGGCTAGTTACCTCCAAGCGCGTGCGATTCCCTGCGTGCAAGTGAGAGAACCGGGTGGTACTTATATTGGGAACTTGATCCGCAATATTTTGCTCAACCCAGAATGCAGTGAGATGAAACAACGAACCGAAACGCTGCTGTATGCCGCATCACGCGCTCAGTTAGTGGAAGAGGTGATTCGTCCAGCCCTTGCGCGCGGGGAAGTGGTGCTTTGTGACCGTTATGTCGATTCAAGTTTAGCCTATCAAGGATACGGGGCGAGATGGAACCTGGACGATGTTCGCTCCATCAACCGCTGGGCTACCAATGGATTGGTGCCTGATCGGACTTACTTGTTGGATTTACCTGTGGATATCGGAGAAGAACGATTGAAAATGCGTGGAATAAAGAAGGATCGGATGGAATTGAAAGAGAAAAAGTTTCACGAGCGTGTGCGTTCAGGCTACTTAAGCCTTGCCCAAGAGCAACCGGATCGATATGTGGTGTTGGATGGTCGAAAGGGAGTGGCGGAGATTGGCGAGCAGATTATGCAGGATTTTTGTTTGCTGGCCCAGTTAGAGAAATGAATGGCGTGTCCATGCAGGGACGTTTGGGGCCAAACTGTTTCTACTGCACATCTGAAGACGTTTCCTTCTGTTTGAATCATCTTGGTTTGTAAATGGTAATGTTGGAAGAAAACCACTGAGGCAAATTGAAAGAAGCGTTTGCCCATTTTTCATATCAGGTGATAGAATGATAGAAGGGGATTTTTCTGTAACGAGGATACCCAATCAAGACAGAATGACATCAGTTCGTTGATGATAGATGACGGTTTTCATAGGAGGAAACGGTTGACAGGGTGGAGGAATCGGACGCAACCTCTGGCCGTACTGGGACTGGTAGGGCAACGCAGGAGGGATTGCTTACGTGTTAAGAGTGATAGGGGTTCGCTTTAGACAAGCGGGTAAGATATATTATTTTGATCCTGTTGATCACAAAGTCGAACAAGGCGATCGCGTGATAGTGGAAACGGTTCGTGGGATTGAATATGGCAGCGTCGTGATGGGTATCCGCCATGTCCAAGAGGATGAAGTGGTGTTGCCGCTGAAAAAAGTGTTACGGATTGCGACAGTTGGGGATACTGAGCAAATGGAAGAAAATCGGCGTGCAGCCAAAGCGGCCCTGAAGGTATGCCAAGAGAAAATCAATCAACATGAGTTGGAGATGAAGTTGGTTGATGCGGAGTATACGTTTGACCGCAATAAAATCATCTTTTATTTTACGGCCGATGGTCGAGTTGATTTTCGTGAACTTGTGCGTGATTTAGCTGCTGTGTTTCGCACGCGGATTGAGCTACGGCAAATCGGTGTGCGGGATGAAGCGAAGATGCTTGGGGGCATCGGGCCATGTGGCCGGGTATTGTGCTGTTCCTCGTTTTTGGGCGATTTTGAACCCGTCTCGATTAAGATGGCCAAAGATCAAAATCTGTCCTTGAACCCAACCAAAATCTCAGGCTTATGCGGTCGGCTGATGTGTTGTTTAAAGTATGAGAATGATATATACGAAGAGGCCAAACAATTGTTGCCGGATATCGGTGAGCGGGTGTCGACCCCCGATGGTGAGGGCCGGGTCGTATTGCTTAACTTGTTGGAGCGTCGGGTGCAAGTTGAATTGAGGGAAACGGGTGCTTTAGTTGAACATCCTCTTGATGAGGTCAAATGTGAAAGTTCTCCACAGGCCAGTAGAATCTAGTTTAATCGTGAGTGAAGGAAACTAACCGCTTGGGTGTTTGAACGAGGTGGGGGGGCTTGGACAAAGAGGAAATCTTTAAACGGGTTGCTCAAATGGAGCAACAGATCGGTGAAATGTATAAAGGTTTAGGCGGATTGAAAGAACAGATTGTCGAGTTGATTGAAGAGAATACGAGATTGGTCATGGAAAACCGACGCTTAAAAGAATCGTTGGAACCCAAGGAGCCATCGACACAACAACGAACAGCTGAATCATCCTCATCCCATAAAGCCGAAGCAGTGGCAGAGGCAACGCACAAAGGCGTTCATCATTTGTCCAATCTGTACGATGAAGGATTTCATATATGCAATGTCCATTACGGTCGGCTACGAGGCGATGGGGATTGCCTATTCTGTATCGCTTTTCTCAATAAATCATCAAAGGAAAAATAACGCTGGGAGGTCCGGACGGGAAGGCATCGTCCGGGCGCCGGCGTTTTTTCTTTAAGGCGGGGGAATAGATGGAGAAACCCTATGTGGTTTACATATTGGAGTGTAATGACGGAACCTTGTATACAGGCATCACTTGCGAGTTGGAACGCCGGCTACGGCAACATGGACTGGGGCAGGCGTCCAAATATACGCGCTCCCGTCGGCCCGTGACACTGAGATATGTGGAAGCGGGCGGGGATCGTTCCTGGGCTTTGCGCCGGGAATGGGAGATCAAGCAGTTGACAAAGGAGCAAAAACGAAAGTTGATCCATGAAAGGGGCATATCTGATGGAACGGCAAAAGAGCTTCACTACGGAAAATAAGGGCATGTTATACATAGTGGGCACACCGATCGGCAACCTGGGGGATATGAGTGAACGGGCGCAAGAAGTGTTGCGGGAAGTGGATTTGATCGCGGCGGAGGATACGCGGCACACTCGAAAATTGCTCAATCATTTTCAGTTGTCCACCCCGATGGTCAGTTATCATGAACACAATGAGCTCAAACGGGGGGCGGAGTTGGTCGAAAAGTTAAAGGAAGGGATGAAGATTGCCCTTGTCAGTGATGCGGGATTGCCCGGCATTTCAGACCCGGGAGAAGAGATTGTGGGGCAGGCAGTGGCCGAGGGGATTCCAGTTGTCCCCATACCGGGACCCAATGCGGCGTTGACGGCGTTGGTGGCGTCAGGTTTGCCCGCTCAACCGTTTCTCTTTTTGGGTTTTTTGCCGCGTGCAAGCAAAGAGCGGAAAGTGGAGTTGGAGAAATGGAAAGCATCACCGGCCACCTTGCTTTTTTATGAAGCGCCCCATCGCTTAATCGAGATGCTGACCGATTTGCTGGACGTATTGGGAAACCGACGCGCCGCCATCACGCGTGAATTGACGAAGAAGCACGAAGAGTGGCTGCGAGGGAAATTGGTGGATTGCTTGTCATATGTGAAAGAGCAGGGGCCACGGGGAGAGTACACCATCGTGATTGAAGGCGCGGGAGATGAAGCGTGGCGGGCTGAAGAACCGGATGCTTGGTGGGAAGGATTATCGTTGGCAGAGCATGTGCATGCTTATATGTCCCAGGGAAACAGCAAAAAAGAAGCGATATCCCAAACGGCCAAAGATCGAGCATTGCCTAAGAGGGAAGTGTACAACATGTACCACAAAGAAGATTGACTGAGGTGAACCAAGGGCGGGCTGTCAGACGGTTCGGATATAAAGGAAAGAGAACAATGTGTGGTGAATATAACATTATAAGCAGCGGGAATGGAGAGTTATGTGGATAGCAACAGGGCAAGAGTATGCGGAAAAGGGAGTCTTGCATTGGGAGCGGCAACATTGATATAATCAAAGTCCTTTTCCAAAGTACGTTTGGATCTTGGGATAACGTTTATCCAAAGGTGGAAACCGTTGCTGGGAAAACAGTGGGGGAAAGGGTTTACATTCCCATAATATCATGTATCATTAAGATTGTGGTATATAGGTCTATACCAATCGAGTTGGAATACCCATTTTGGGAGGTGTCTCGCTTGAGCAAAAGTGGAAGAGTGTTAGGCTTTTTGCAGCGCATTGGCCGGTCGCTCATGTTGCCCATCGCCGTTCTTCCAGCGGCGGGGTTGCTGTTGCGTATCGGTGCATTATTGAGTGATCCAACTTACTTTACCAAAGGAACCATCATTTTTCGCATCGGGGAAATCATGGCCAAGGGTGGTGGAGCGATTTTTGACAACCTGCCCATCCTGTTTGCGGTCGGGGTTGCGTTGGGATTGACGGACAGCGCAGGCGCGGCGGCGTTGGCTGCGGTTGCCGGTTACTTGGTGATGAAACAAGTCGTGGATCTCGGAAGCACCAAAGAAATGAAGTTGGACACGGGTGTAGTTGGCGGACTAATCACGGGCTTTATTACGGCGGGGCTTTATAATCGTTATCATGATATTAGGTTGCCTGATTGGTTGCAATTCTTTGGTGGCAAGCGATTTATACCCATTGTGACATCGATGGCGATGGTATTTGTGGGGATTCTTTTCCTCTTTATCTGGCCACCGGTTCAAGACGCGATCAGTGCGGTGGGCAATTGGCTGATCGCCCAAGGTTCGATCGGTTTGTTTATCTATGGCGTGTTAAACCGTTTGTTGCTCATGTTTGGTTTGCATCATATCTTAAACTCGCTTGTTTGGTTTACGGTCGGTGACTTCGTCAATACAGCGGGCCAAACGGTGCATGGGGACTTGACTCGTTTCTTTGCGGGAGACAAAACGGCGGGAATGTTTATGACCGGTTTCTTCCCCATCCTGATGTTTGCTCTGCCAGCTGCTTGCTTGGCGATGATTCATGAAGCGAAGCCGGAGAAACGCCAGTTGGTGTCCGGGGTGCTCATCAGTTCGGCGATTGCTGCCTTTTTGACAGGGATCACGGAACCGATTGAGTTTGCGTTCATGTTTGTGGCGCCGCTCTTGTATGTGGTGCATGCCCTTTTAACGGGTGTTTCCATGGCGATTGTCCATGTATTGGGCATTAAACATGGCTTTACCTTCTCAGCGGGTGCGATTGACTTCTTCCTGAATTTGAACTTGGCGACGAAGCCATGGCTATTGTTCGGAATCGGGCTGATCTTCGCGGTGATCTACTATGTTCTGTTCCGGGTGTTGATCCGCGCGTTCAACATCAGAACGCCGGGCCGTGAAGATGAAACCGATAAGACCGAAGCGGAAGGCCAAGCTCCAGGCAAAAGCGGAGATGACGAATTGGCCCGCGAAGTTTTGGAGGCAATCGGCGGCAAAGACAATATCGATAAATTGGATGCTTGTACGACCCGTCTGCGCATGACTCTCAAAGATGAAAACAAATTGGATCAAGACAAGCTGAAGAAACTGGGCGCGGCAGGTGTGGTTCAAGTGGGCAAAGGCAACTTCCAAGCGGTTTTCGGTACCAAATCCGAGCTTTTGAAAGATCAAATCCTTAAGATGATTGAGCGAGGCGAAGTGTAAGGAACAAAACGGGGTTTTCTCTTGGGGGAAGCCTCGTTTTCTCATTTTCATCACATGTCGCATGGAAGCGGGACGGAAAGGAAATGGATGGGAACGACAGGAGGGTTAAAATGGCAAGCGAGCGGATGGCAACGAAAAGCGAGGTCGCCCTTTCCCAAGCGACCTCGCTTTTATGTGGAATCATCCCGCTAACCATCAGTCGAAAATAAATTGGGGTAATATTTAGAATTCCGATTTAGTGTGAACGATGCCATTTCCCATGCGGGGTAGTTCTTATGTATGATTTTGTGTAGCTTGTATCAACATCAAATGCATGAGAGAATGGAGTAGCGTTTTTCTCTTAGGGATGGTGATTATTCAACAGTCACTTTTTCGCCTTTGATCAATTGATACATTTCTTCTACACACTTCTTGCTAACCACTTTGTTTTTGTAGCGAATGGTTTCATCAACTTCACCGGAGAATATGCAAGCGGGTTCATATTTTTTAAGAACGATTCTTTCTCCGTCAACATAGATTTCTAGCGCATCCTTTTCGCCAATTCCTAAAGTTCGACGCAATTCGATCGGAATCACAACACGACCCAGTTCGTCAACCTTACGCACGATGCCTGTGGATTTCAACATTTTTGAATCTCCTCTCAGCTTTGGTGTTTGGTTTTGGTCTTTTTTTCTCTGTAAATTGACGTCAAATTTCGACATTGACGTTAAACTCATCATACCAACGATTCCCATAACAGTCAATATAATTAGAGGATTTTTATAGAAAATTCCTTAATCATGTTAATGATATGTTATGTTTATCATGAAAAAGTTTTATATTGAGACAAAATATATTAACCCATTGAATGATAATCTTCGCCCGAGTAATCAGTGGTTTTTGGTAAAAATCGGTTGCTCTCTGGTTGACCATACTGAAAAATAGAGTAGAGGAGGGATGCGGAATGCTGCCGGTTTCAGAAGAACTGAAAACAAAATTAAAGAAACTGAACCAATCTTTGCGTGCCCTTTATCCGGAGGCAGCGTTTGATGAGCGGAAAATCCGAGAACGATTGCAAGAGGTGGGGACGTTTCACCAGATTGGCAAATGGCCGGATGGGGAACTAAGGGACTTTCTGCAAGGCGGGTCTCTGATCGGGGTTGACGGATCGGTTAATTCCATCAAAGGCTCACAGATGCGAACATTATCCGTGTTCCAGGCGCTCGCCAAAGGAACGCTTGGTGAGGAAAAATGGGCGGCCGATGTGTATACGCCTTTATTGGAAGAGGAAGAAGAGGGGGACGGCCAAGCGGCCCGGGAGGCCAAAAAAAGGGGCACCCTACTCTCGCAACTGGAACTGAAAGTGGCCCGGGAGGCGATGATCGAATGGGAGCCGCGCGTGGTCTTGATGGACGGATCGCTCCTGCATTTTTGGATCGATGATGCGGAAAGTTGGGAGCGTTTGGCGCAATTGGCAGAAGAAAAAAATGTGCTGATGATTGGGGTTTCTGAAGAAATTGGCACACGGGGGCTGGTTCGCGAGGTATTCCCTGAGTATTCCGCATGGTCGGATCGAGATTTGTTGTATGGTGTGTTGAAACCGGGTGAAGCGTTTGAATGGGATGGCTGGAGTCCGGCCGGGAGCCAGATGTGGAAGATGGCTTTTCGCTCATCGAGAAGCCCGCAACCTATCGGGTTGGATGGGTTGATGTCACAGGAAAAGGAGCGCTTGGCACTCGTAAGACTGGTTTACAGCTTGACACCGGAGCAGGGACGCGGAATCCCATTTTGGTTGGATATTGTGGACAATCAGGTGCGGGTGACCAATCCATTGGTGGAGACGATGGTGGAACAATACATCGATGCGGATTTGCGTCACCGATTGCTTTCGATGAAGCGAAGTGACCGCATGATCTAGAAGGAGAGGGAGAAGAGAATGCAAGTAGTGGGGGTAACGACACAACAAGAAGTGTATATCGTATCGCGGGAGCGCAAGTTTCGCATCAATGAGATTTTAGTCATCGAAGATGGGCAGTTAGACTATCCACGGGGTGAAGTGGTTGAAACGATGTCCTACAATCGTCTGATTCCCATGGGATTGGACAAGTCACTCGTCGACGCCCAAGTGATTCAAACCTTGGAACAGATCGGGTATGACATCGAGTCGGATGAAATCAACCTGGCGAAGCTCCGATTGTATGAGGAAGCGCCGCATCCGGTGCGGACGGGCTGTTCTGTCCGGTTGCCGGTGTTTGAAGAGGTGCGGAGCCTGCTTGTGAAGTCTACTCCGGCGGAAGGGATGCTGTTGGGGGAAATTCGGGGAACGGAATCGATGGGGGCGACCATCTCCGAAGATTTGAAAGATCAGGTCATGATCATGGAACAGGGCCAACTTCGGCCACAGATGGGCGTGCCCTTCATCTTTGATATCAAGACGATGCAGCAATATCCGCATATCGGCGTATTCGGCGGGTCGGGCTCAGGAAAATCGTTTGGTCTCCGCGTCATGTTGGAGGAACTGATGAAATTGCGGATTCCGACCATGGTGTTTGATCCCCATTTCGAGATGGACTTTAGCGATCACATCCCCGGCATGGAAGGGAGGGGGCTTGATTTTACGGATCGGTATGTCGCCGTGCAAATTGGCCGCGATGTGGGAATTTCTTTCTCAGACTTGTCGACCCGCGATGTGACGGAGTTGTTGGGGGCAGCGGGGAGCCAATTGTCTGATGCCATGGTAAATGTGATCCAGATGCTCCACCGCAAGCGGGATTCCTTCATTTCGTTCAGCGACCGCGTCAGCAATCTCGTTCAAGCTTTGGAAGAAGGGAAACAGGGCTTGGATCGGCAGTTGCAGAATCCGGACCTTACGCCGATGGATGTGCAGCGGATTCACGACCTCAAACAGCTGTTGCAACAGTTTGGCACGTTGCCGGCATCTTCGGTCAAAGGGGTTCATTGGCGCTTGCAACGCCTGGAAAAAGCGGGACTGTTCCAACAAGATATTCGGGCGATCGAACGGGGATTGGAGCAAGGGAAACTGGTGGTAGTGCAGGGCAGTACCTGGGTGTTGCAAGTGTTTGCCACCTACGTGATCGGGTCTCTTTACCGCAAGCGGCGCGAGTATAAAGATGCGAGAATGAATGGGGAAGAGGGTCGTTTCTTTCCCCCGTTTGTGGTCGTTACGGACGAGGCGCACAACTTCGCCCCCAAAGCGCTGGATTCCCCAGCCAAATCGATTCTTAAGGAAATTGCCCAAGAGGGACGGAAATACGGCGTTTTCCTTGTGTTGGCCACACAACGCCCCACGTTGTTGGATGAAACGATTACGGCCCAGCTCAACACCAAATTCGTTTTCCGAACCGTCCGGGGCACCGATATCGCCACACTACGGGAAGAAACGGACTTGACGCCGGAAGAAGGCAAACGCCTGCCTTACCTGCGATCAGGCGACACCTTTGTCTCGTCGGCTGTGTTTGGGCGCACCATCTTTATTCGCGTGCGTTGCGCCTACACCCGCAGTCCGCACCTGTCCAATCCGTTTGATGAGCTGAAGCAATTTGCGGAAGCCCAAGACGATCAGCTTCTCACCACCCTGACAGAAGCCTTGCCCGTGTTTGAAACGGACTTGGTGCAAACCGTGGCGCGGATTAACCGGGAATGCGGCCTCTCTTGGGATGTGACCCGGTTGAAGCAAGAGCTGGAACGTCTGGCGGGGGACGGAAAACTGAAGAAACATGAGACACCGTTTGCGGTGCGTTACGATCGGCGGTAGTCTGAAAGAGATTGAATGTTAAACGACCCGCCACGCCTTAACAAACAAGCTATTACTATTCACAACATCATCCACTTCAATAAATCAATTCCAACCGCTTAAAAAATAACAGAACGGTTAAACTAATAGAGACTCGCTTGAGCGCATGAAACGGAATGATGTATAATATATAAGAAGAAAAAGTTCGTTTACAGGAACTTCTGTGAAGGGGAAGAGTAGTTAGCGGGCGCTATTGCCAGAGAGCTGGGGCAGGTGAAAGCCAGCATAGTAGAAGCTAATGAAGATGGCCCTGGAGATTTCTTTCTGAAATGCCTTTGGCAGAATAGGGAAGGACGTGAGCCCGCGTTAGGGGATGGAATGAGGGCATCGTCATGCTTTTTATGAGATGATGCCGAAATTGGGTGGTACCGCGTGAAAACAATCTCGCCCCAACATGTGGGCGGGGTTTTTTTATTTTGTGAATGAAAGGAGAAGGGAAAAGTGAGTGAACAGAAACGCACATTTTACATTACCACACCCATTTATTATCCAAGCGCCAAACTACATATCGGTCATGCCTACACAACCGTAGCCGGGGATGTCATCGCGAGATACAAGCGACTTCGGGGATACGACGTCATGTACTTGACCGGCACGGATGAGCATGGGCAAAAAATCCAGAAGAAGGCGGAAGCCGCCGGAAAAACACCGCAAGTGTTTGTTGATGAGATCGTAACGGGTATTAAAGAGTTATGGAAAAAGCTCGATATCTCTTATGACGATTTCATTCGCACCACCGAAGACCGCCACAAGCAAGTCGTGCAGAAAATCTTCCAGCAACTGTTGGACCAAGACGACATCTACCTCGGTGAATATGAAGGTTGGTATTGTGTGGATGACGAGGCTTTCTTCACTGATCGCCAGGTCAAAGATGGGCTGTGCCCGGACTGCGGTCGTCCCATCAGCAAAATCAAAGAGAAGAGTTATTTTTTCCGCATGAGCAAATACGCTGATCGCTTGTTGCAGTTTTATGAGGAGAATCCCGGTTTCATTGAACCGGAATCCCGTAAAAATGAAATGATCCAAAATTTCATCAAACCCGGTTTGGAAGACTTGAGCATCTCCCGCACCACCTTTGACTGGGGAATCAAAGTGCCAAAGGATCCAGAGCATGTCGTTTATGTTTGGTTGGATGCGTTGACCAACTATATCTCCGCGCTCGGCTATCTCAGCGATGACCCATCCAAGTACGAGACCTATTGGCCGGCTGACGTGCATCTGGTCGGGAAAGAGATCGTTCGCTTCCATACCATTTATTGGCCCATCTTCCTGATGGCGCTCGGATTGCCTTTGCCAAAGAAAGTATTCGCCCACGGCTGGATTTTGGTGCAAGGGGAAAAAATGTCCAAATCCAAAGGAAACGTGATTGATCCGGTTCCGCTCATTGAACGGTTCGGTCTTGATGCGATCCGTTATTATTTAATGAGGGAAGTGCCTTTTGGATCAGATGGCGTGTTCACACCGGAAGCTTTCGTCGAGCGGCTTAATGCCGACTTGGCCAACGATCTGGGCAACTTATTGCATCGCACCTTAACCATGGTTGAAAAGTACCATCAGGGCATTGTGCCGGAGATGGTTGAAGGTGCCACGGAATACGATGAAGAATTTAAAAAATTAGCTTTGGATACGGTAAAACGTGTGGAGGCGGAGATGGACAAACTCCAATTTTCCGTTGCCACGACGGCGATATGGGATTTGGTGCGCGCAGGGAACCGCTATATTGAACAGACCCAACCGTGGAACTTGGCCAAAGACCCGGGCAAACACCATATCCTTGGTTCCGTGCTGTATCACCTGCTTGAAGCGCTTAGAATGGTCAGCATCATGATTCAACCATTCATGACGCATACGCCGCAAAGAATGTGGGCGCAATTGGGTCTGGAAGAGGGACCACAAACGGCATGGGACAGCTTGGCCACATTTGGCGGCTTCCGTCCAGGCACCCAGACACATAAAGGCACACCGATCTTCCCGCGATTGGATGCGAAAGAGGAGATCGATGCGATTTACCAAATGACGACCCAGCCGGGAACGCCGAAAGCAGAAAATGAAGCGAAAAAAGAAGCGACACCGAAACAGGAGGAGCAGAAAGAGATGGAAGGGATTATCACCATCGATGATTTCGTTAAAGTCGATTTGCGGGTGGCGGAAGTTGTGGCGGCTGAACCCGTTGCCAACGCAAACCGTTTGTTGAAATTGCAACTGGACTTGGGTGAAGAAAAGCGCCAAGTCGTATCGGGCATTGCCGAACATTATCGTCCGGAAGAGTTGGTTGGGCAAAAGGTGATCTGCGTGACCAACTTGAAGCCGGTGAAATTGCGTGGCGAGTTGTCCCAAGGCATGATTCTGGCGGCCTCCCAAGAAGGGCGCTTGGTGTTGGCGACCGTGTCCGGGGATATTCCAAACGGCTCGAAAGTGAAGTAAGCTGACTGATGGAAGTGGGAGAGTCTGCCCAAAAAAGCGGCGGCTTCCCTTCCTAACGACACCTTTCCCGCAATCCGCATCTACTGGCTCTTTTGGATAAGGAGGCAATCGATGATAAAGAGAAACTCATCTAATGCGGTACGAACCACATTTGAGTGGGTGGGTACCATTGCCGTGTCGCTCTTGATCGCTATGGTGATTCGCGTGTTCCTGTTTAGTCCTTACGATGTGGAGGGGGCATCGATGCGGCCCACGCTGGAGGACAATGAGAAAATCATTGTGAATAAATGGTCGTATCGTATCCATGAACCCTCCCATGGAGATATTGTCGTGTTTCATGCCGAGGCAGGGCGAGACTTCATCAAGCGTGTCATTGGTCTTCCGGGAGACCGGATTGAGATTAAGGAGGGTAAGGTGTTTCGGAATGGAACGGTACTAAACGAGCCTTATATTCAAGGAATTACGTATCCCAGAGGCGACCGTCGGACCATCGTGGTGCCGGAGGGAATGTTGTATGTCCTGGGAGATAATCGCGAAAACAGCAAAGACAGTCGCGATTTGGGAACCATCCCGCTGTCTAAAGTGGTGGGACGCGCCGATATCATCGTTTTGCCATTGAAACAAATAAAGTTGCTAACAGTGGAAGCCATAACCAGCTCCCGCTAACCAATCTGCCCATCAATGACATAAAAAAGGTTGAGAATCGGCTTCAACTATGCTCTAGAACTGGGTACAGGAGGGCTATCAATGATAGAGACCAAAAGCTCGTCCAATTCTTGGCTGACCGTGCTGGAATGGATAGCCGCGATTTTAGTGGCCGTTGTGATTGCCGTGGTCATCCGCACGTTTTTATTTGCTCCGTATGAAGTGCATGGCGCTTCGATGGAACCGACATTGGATGGGGAAGAATTGCTGATCGTCAACAAGTGGATTTATCGGGTCAGCACACCGGAGTACGGTGACATTGTCGTGTTCCATACGGCCGAAGAACGGGACTTTATCAAACGGGTGATCGGTTTGCCAGGAGACCGGATTGAGATCAAAGACGGCAAGGTCTACCGCAATGGCACCGCGCTAAATGAACCTTATATCAATGGACCGATGAATGAAGGAACCTATTATAAACCGACAACGGTTCCAAGCGATTCCCTATATGTGTTGGGAGACAACCGCAATAACAGTAAAGACAGCCGCATGATCGGGCCGGTATCGCTATCGGAGATCGTGGGGCGCGCCGATGTCGTCGTCTTGCCGGTGAAGCGGATGCGCCTGTTGCCGGGTGATCCCGTCGCCACCGTGGTGCCCAAGGCCTCGACAGCGGCCAGCATGGTACATTGAATCGTTCAGGTTTTTGTGTGATGGAGGAGGATTGGCTCTTTTATGTTGTTTGATACCCATGCCCATCTCAATGACCCGCAGTTTGCGGATGATCGCGAACAAGTGATCAAACGGGCGCGTGAAGAATTTGGCGTAGACATGATTGTCAATGTCGGTTATAACCGCGAAACCATTCGCACCTCGCTGGAGCTGGCCGAGGCGCATGACTTCATCTATACGGCTGTCGGCTGGCATCCGCATGATGCCAAAGATTGCACGGAGCAAGATTTGGCATGGATTCGCGAATTGACTCAGCATCCCAAAGTGGTGGCATTGGGAGAGATGGGTTTAGATTATTATTGGGACAATTCTCCACGGGAGATTCAAGCCGACATCTTCCGCAAACAGATTGCCATCGCCCGCGAAACGGGATATCCCATCATCATTCACGACCGTGACGCCCATGAGGATGTGGTGCGGATTCTCAAAGAAGAAAACGCGGATGAAGTGGGTGGGGTCATGCACTGCTTCGGCGGGGATCCGGAGATCATGGAAGAATGCCTAAAGCTCAACTTCATGATTGGATTGGGCGGACCCGTGACGTTTAAGAATGCCAAATTGCCCAAGGAGATCGCGCGCCTCGTTCCGTTGGATCGCCTGTTGGTGGAGACGGATTGCCCTTATCTAGCGCCACATCCGTACCGGGGCAAGAGGAATGAAACGGGTTATGTGCGTTTGGTGGCGGAAACGATCGCGGAAATCAGGGGCTTATCACTCTCGGAATTGGCCCATGTTACTTCGGAGAATGCGAAGCGTTTGTTTAAGTTGTCGTAAAGAAAAAGAAAGAGGTACATTCATTGGCAGGTGCGAAGTTTAAGGAAGTCATCGTGGTTGAAGGACGCAACGATACATTGGCGATCAAGCGGGCCGTTCATGCGGATACCATTGAAACACGGGGGTCCGCCATTGGGGAGGAAGTCCTCGCGCAGATTAAACGGGCCCAAGCGAAACGAGGGGTGATCGTTTTCACCGATCCGGACCACGCGGGAGAGCGGATACGCCGCATTATTTCTCGGGAAATTGAGGGTGTAAAACACGCTTTTCTCACCCAGCACGAGGCTAGATGCAAACGCAAAGTGGGAGTGGAGCATGCCACGCCCGAGGCGATCAGAGCCGCGCTGCGGTCCGTCCGCACCGAATGGGTGGATGAGAGTGATGAACCGCCCCTCACTTGGGAAGAATATATCGAGCTAGGGTTTGTGGGACAACCGGCTTCCAGTGAATTGCGACAAGAGGTGGCAGAACTGCTTGGCATTGGGTACGGTAATGCCAAGCAGTTCTATCGTCGCCTGCAAGTGCTATGCATAACGAGAGAAGAGTTATTCCAGGCAATGGAACGTGTAAGAAAGGATGCAGTCGATGAATCACAAACCAATATCAGCTAGAACGAGGGAGCTGTTAAACACCTATGGCTTGACGCTGAAAAAGAGCTTGGGACAAAACTTCCTCACGGACTCCCATGTGTTGGACAAAATTATCCGCGCGGCCGGGCTTAGCCAAGAATCCGGAGTGATTGAGATCGGTCCGGGCATCGGGGCCCTGACGGAACGGTTGGCGGGCCATGCAGGCAAAGTCGTGGCGGTGGAATTAGACGGGCGGCTGGTTCCAGTTTTAAAAGATTTGTTTCAAAATCATCCACACGTGGAAATAATTCATGGGGATGCCTTAGAAGTGGATTTGGAGGCAATCATCCGGGAGCATTTACAAGACGCGGAAACGCTTCACGTGGTTGCCAATCTCCCTTACTATGTCACATCTCCCATTTTGGTTCGGTTGCTCACTGAGCGCTACCCGCTGACCAATATCGTAATCATGATCCAAAAGGAAGTGGCCGATCGGTTGGCGGCCAAACCGGGCACCAAAGATTACAGCTCGTTATCTGTGCTCGTCCAGTATTTTGCGGAAGCCGAGGAAGTGGCAAGGGTGCCAAGCCATGTGTTTGTCCCCAGACCGCAAGTGGATTCCGCCGTGGCGCGGCTGACGTTGCGCTCACGTCCGGCAGTTGACGTGAAGAATGAGGAATTGTTCTTCAAAGTTGTACGAGCCGCTTTTGCACAACGGCGCAAAACGCTTTTAAACACACTGCATGCCAATCTACTTCCCAAGGTAGATAAGGCACAGGTGGAAGAATGGTTAAAAGAAGCTGGGATTGATCCGAAGCGGCGCGGAGAAACACTCGACTTACAAGAATTCGCCACATTCGTCCAAGTAATCGATCAAAAATTGACAGCCCTACTGTGACACGCCTCTCGGGATCAAAATCTGATCCGATGGAGGTTTATTCCGTGAACTTTTTCCATCCTCGTCATGGAAGGCGCAGTTTGTCGCAGATGATTGCAGATATTCAGGCGTATATCCATGAAGATCCAACAGCAAATTATAAAATCGTAATCGGTACCGATTCGCAAACGAGGGAAAGAGAAACGATCTACGTGACGGCAATTATCGTGCAGCGGATTGGGAAGGGTGCGATCTTTTACTATACGAAAAAGCGTCATAAAGCGATGCGGGAGTTGCGCTATCGGATCTACCGTGAGACGGAATACAGTCTGGAGTTTGTTGAGTTGTTGAAGAGAAACGGTTTCTTTAGCTTCGCGGTAAATATCCCCATGGAAATTCACTTGGATGTAGGGCAGCAAGGAGAGACGAGAAAGTTGATTCAAGAAGTGGTTGGTTGGGTAACCGCAGTGGGGTATACGGCGAAGATCAAACCGGAATCTTTTGCGGCAAGCGCTGTGGCCGACCGTTTCACCAAGTAAAAATGGGCAAAAAAAGTATAAGTACCCGTTGACAGATTGTTTGTCTCCCTGCTATAATACGTAATTTGACTTTTCACCTTGCTTGTAGTATAATCTTCTATAAGTGAGGTGGTCGACCAATGGACAAAAACGCGCTTACAGAGATTAAATGTACTCTGGATAGCTACATTGGGGAGAAAATTCGTCTACGTGCCAATAGTGGACGTCGCAAGACAGTAGAACGGACGGGGATCTTAGAAGAGACATACCCATCTGTGTTCGTTGTCAAATTGGACGAAGACCATGCTTTTAGCCGTGTTTCTTATAGTTACGCTGATATATTAACTGAATCTGTGGAGCTGACTGTTTATCCGGCAGAGAGCGAACAGGTTCAAGTAAAATATGTAAAGACAACGCAATAAATGGAACACAGCTCTTGTGTTCTTTTTTTGTCACGTGCTGAAAGCGTTTGCATATAGATTCCTTTTTGGGATATACTACCTCTACCCTGGCTGACTTCTTGAATCCATAAGGAGGGATCGCCATGGCTCGTCGAGGTGTCATGTCGGAAGAGTTAAAAGTGGAGTTGGCTAAAGAACTTGGCTTTTATGATGTCGTCCAACGTGAAGGTTGGGGCGGAATCAAGGCGCGTGATGCTGGTAACATGGTCAAGCGAGCGATCCAACTGGCTGAAGCCCAGCTGGTAAACAAAGATTCAAGATAGGAAGGGTTTGAAGCTCAAGAGGAATGCCTCTTGAGCTTTTATTTTGCAAGGAGTTTGCTTCAGTGGAAAAAGGTTCATGATAAAATAAGGAAAATCATTAAGTTCGTATTGCAAATTCGCTGCTCTTCGCGTCACAATGGAGAATACATAAGTTGGAGAGAATAGGGGGAACGAGTGTTGTTTGTATCCGAGAAAGCACCAGCAAAAATAAACTTAACACTGGATGCACTCTTTAAGAGACCGGATGGATATCATGAATTGGAGATGGTGATGACCACGGTCGATTTATTTGATCGCATCGACTTATACGAAACGGAAAAGGCGATCACATTGGAATCCAGTTCTGGTTTGGTTCCCCAGGATGAACGGAATCTGGCATATCGAGCGGCGGCTTTACTTAAAGAAAAGACCGGGTGCAAAAAAGGGGTTCATATCTATATTGATAAACGCATTCCAGTGGCGGCGGGATTGGCGGGGGGAAGCAGTGACGCGGCGGCGACATTGCGTGGATGCAACCGGTTGTGGAAGTTGGGGTTATGTGATGCGGAATTGGCCGCGATCGGGGCGGAGATCGGATCGGACGTGCCATTTTGCGTATATTCCCATACCGCGTTAGCCCAAGGAAGAGGGGAGATCCTGACAGCTTTGCCTGCCCCGCCGTCGTGTTGGGTGGTCCTCGCCAAACCAAGCCATGGCGTCTCAACGGCGGATGTGTTTGGGAAGTTGCGGGTGGATGCCATTGAGGAACATCCAGAGACAAGGAGCATGATAGAAGCGGTGAAACAGCAAGATTATGAAGGAATAATCCGATACCTGGGGAATGTCTTGGAACCGGTGACCATGGACATGCATGAGGATGTGCGGAAGTTAAAGCAGAAGATGTTGCAATTTGGGGCAGATGGCGTCCTTATGTCGGGTAGTGGGCCCACCGTGTTTGCGCTGGTTAAGCAGGAATCCCGCGCCACAAGGTTAGTCAATAGCTTAAGGGGATTTTGTCAGCAGGTGTTTGCGGTACGAATGTTGGGTGTTCGACGCGAAAGTGTGCTTGATGAGATCCGAACAAAATGATATATTTCCATCAGGAATATTAGGACTTCGGAGGTTGGGAATGGAAAAGTGGAAACGGAGTGCCAGATTGGTCGATATTACTCGGCAGTTGCTAACGCAACCTTACCGTTTGATTCCGCTTACCACCTTTGCTGATCAATATCAGGCGGCTAAATCGTCTATCAGTGAAGATTTGGATATCATTCATGAGGTATTGCAGACGGAAGGCAATGGCCGGCTGGAAACGGTCGCAGGAGCGGCGGGGGGTGTACGTTACATACCAAGCATAGGCAAAGACAACGCACTCTCAGTGATCGGACAATTGTGCGAGAAATTGTCTAACCCTGAACGAATCTTGCCGGGGGGGTTCCTGTACATGTCGGATGTATTGGGCGACCCCACTTTGCTTGATGACATTGGGCGCATCTTTGCCAAGGTATTTGCGGGTCAACCGATTGATGTGGTGATGACCGTGGAGACGAAAGGGATTCCGATCGCCTATGCGACGGCTTCCTACCTTCGTGCGCCTGTGGTGATTGCGCGTTATGATTACCGGGTGACGGAAGGGTCGGTTGTGACGGTGAATACCGTTTCCGGTTCAAGCCGGCGGATGCAACAATTGTCTTTGTCCAAAAGGAGTTTGTCCGAAGGTTCCCGTGTGTTGATCATTGATGATTTCATGAAAGCGGGTGGCACCGTTCGTGGTATGATGGACTTGTTGACTGAATTTAGGGCAGAGGTGGTTGGCGTTGGAGTGATGCTGGAAGCTCCGGCGGAAGAACGGTTGGTTGATGAATATGTCTCGTTGGCGCAAGTGGCGGAAATCGATGTGAAAGAGAAGATGGTTCGCGTCGAGATTGGCAATGTATTTAACCGATAGGGGGAGAGCGACAGATGCTAGTGAAAGTGGAAACAAACAAAGCGCCTCAAGCGATTGGGCCTTACGTGCAAGCGATGGAAATGGGCGACTTGATCTTCACCTCAGGCCAGATCCCATTAACGCCCGCCGGGGAACTGGTGGATGGCGGAATCGAGGAACAGACGCACCAAGTGCTTAAAAACATTCAAGCAGTATTGGCCGCGGCGGGAAGCGATTTGAATCATGTGATCAAAACGACGCTGTTCATCAAAGATATGGATCAATTCCAAACAATCAATGGGATTTACGCCGAGTACTTCAGTGAGCACAAACCGGCCCGCTCCTGTGTGGAAGTGGCGCGTTTGCCTAAAGATGTATTGATTGAAATGGAAGTCATCGCGCGCAAAAGATGAGTAAAAAATTTCCATCATCCACCCATTTACAGGAGGAATTGGTTTCTCCATCTAGAATAGGTAATTTGAGTCATCATTGGAAATAGGTGGTGGAACCTGGTGGAAATTACTGATGTTCGTTTGCGTAGGGTGAATCGCGAAGGTCGTATGCGTGCAATCGCCTCGATTACGATTGATAGCGAATTTGTGGTTCATGATATTCGTGTGATTGATGGCAACAACGGCATGTTTGTCGCCATGCCATCCAAGCGCACGCCAGATGGGGAGTTCCGTGATATCGCTCATCCGATCTCTCCGCTCAGCCGCGAAAAAATCGAAGCGGCGGTGTTAGCTGAATATCATCGCGCTGGAGAAATGGAAGCGGAACATGAGCAAGTGGAAAATCATGCTCACATGGATGCGTAAGAATAAACGAGTAAAGGAAAGCACTCATCCTCTCTGGGGATTGAGTGCTTTTTGGTTAAATGGACCTCATTCCTCATTGTGCTTAAATAGTTCTTTTTTTATTTTACAGATGTTCAGAATTGAGTTGGTTGCAATAGCCATCTATTTGGGATATATTCAGGGAGGAAGTTTTGAGAAACGGGGGCGCTTTTTGTCATGCAACATATTTATGCCGTGATTTTAGCTGCGGGCAAGGGAACTCGTATGAAATCCAAGAAACATAAGGTTCTTCATTCCATCTGTGGCAAACCGATGATTGATCACATATTGGCGCAGTTGTCCCAGTTGGATGCAAAGAAAACCATTATGGTTGTAGGACATCTAGGAGAAAGTTTGCAAGAACATTTAGGAGAGCAAGTGCAGTTTGTGGAGCAGGAAGAACAACTGGGCACAGCCCATGCCGTGATGCAAACGGAGCCATTACTGAAGCAAGAAGAGGGCATTACGCTTGTTCTCAACGGGGATCATCCACTTTTTACCGCCAATACCTTAAAACAACTCCTTGAAACACATCACACTTCTGGGGCGGCCGCAAGCGTGCTTACGGCGACGATGGAAGACCCAACGGGTTACGGTCGCGTCGTGCGCCGGGCAGATGGCCAGGTTGACCGGATTGTGGAACACAAAGACGCAACGGAAGCAGAGCGGTTAATCAAAGAGATCAACACCGGCACTTATTGTTTCGATAATCAAAAGTTATTTTCCACTCTCTCTTTAGTTAATAATAATAATGCACAAGGTGAATACTACCTCCCTGATGTGATATCCATTTTGCGTGAACAAGGTCATAAGATTAGCGCGCAAGTGATCGGGGACGCCGACGAAGCAATGGGTGTTAACGATCGCATCCAGTTGGCGCAGGCGGCGAAGTTTATGCAAGCGCGCATTAACCGCGAACATATGAAAAATGGTGTGACCATTGTCGATCCGGAAAACACCTACATCGAAGCGGATGTTGTCATTGGCGCGGATACGGTGATTGAGCCGGGCACATTCCTGCGCGGGCAAACGGTGATTGGAGAAGGGTGTCACATTGGACCCAACGCCGATCTGACCGATGTGATCGTGGAAGATGAAGTCCGCGTTCGTTATGCCGTGATCGACGCCAGCCGCATTGCCAGCGAAGCGGCAGTGGGGCCGTATGTCTATGTCCGTCCGGGCACCGAGTTGGGGGAACAAACCAAAGTCGGTTGTTTTGTGGATTTGAAAAAGGCAAAGCTTGGTCGCGGTTCCAAAGTTTCCCATCTCGCTTATGTGGGAGATGCGGAAGTGGGGAAAGGTGTGAACGTGGGTTGCGGTGCGGTCACGGTCAACTACGATGGTGTGAATAAACATAAAACGGTGATTGAAGATGGGGCGTTTATCGGTTGCAATGTCAACTTGGTCGCTCCCGTTCGCGTTGAAAAAGGCGCTTATGTGGCAGCGGGTTCAACGGTTACCAAAGATGTGCCAGAAGACGCATTAGCGATTGCGCGAGAACGTCAAACCAACAAGGAAAATTATGTATCGCAATTGAAAAGCAAGCTTTCTAAGAACGAATAGATGGAGGAACGGTTGTTTATGCCAGAGGGAAAATCTCGCTTACAAGTGTTTAGTTGCAATTCCAATCCAGCCTTGGCGAAGGCGATATGTGATCATATTGGAATCCCCATGGGAAATGCCCATGTTGGCAAATTCAGCGATGGGGAAATCCATGTGAAGTTGGATGACAGTGTGCGTGGTTCCGACGTCTATGTGATCCAATCGACCAGTGACCCCGTTAACCAGCACCTGATGGAGCTGCTGGTCATGGTGGATGCATTGCGTCGCGCGTCTGCTGGCACGATCAATGTCGTGGTTCCATATTACGGTTATGCGCGCCAAGATCGCAAAGCGCGTGCCCGGGATCCAATCACCGCCAAATTGGTGGCCAACCTGATTGAAACGGCTGGCGCTGATCGGGTGATTACGATGGATTTGCACGCAACCCAAATCCAAGGATTTTTCAACATCCCCGTTGATCATCTGGTGGGGGTTCCCATTCTCGGTGATTACTTCAGAAATAAAGGTTTGTCCGATGTGGTTGTGGTTTCCCCAGACCATGGCGGCGTGATTCGCGCACGTCGATTAGCAGAGCGTTTGGAAGCGCCGATTGCCATTATCGATAAGCGCCGTCCGGAGCCAAACGTGGCGGAAGTGATGAATATCGTAGGGGACGTGAAGGGAAAAACCGCCATCATCATCGATGATATCATTGACACGGCGGGAACGATTACGCTGGCAGCCAATGCCTTATTGGATTACGGTGCTAAAGCGGTCTATACCTGCTGTACGCATCCTGTGTTTTCCGGTCCTGCCATTGAGCGGATCCGTGAATCCAACATTACCGAAATGGTGGTCACGGATACGATTCCGCTGCCGGAAAGCAAACAACTGGACAAAATCAAAGTGTTGTCCGTGGCTAATCTGATTGGGGAAGCGATCTTGCGCGTCCACAACGAGCAATCGGTCAGCACCCTATTTGATTAAAATTTATTCCCAAACGGGTGCGGGAAGACCGCCATATCCCGGGCAAAGGGCTTTATTCGCCGTCGGATGGTGATTGGAAAAGACGCAGCGGATCGAAGAAATCGCTTTCTTTGAAGAGGGTTTGTTCCGTCCATGTTTAAAACCTTCTATGAAGGGAAATATTCCTTTCATAGAAAGGGGTTGGATGGATAAGATGGCATGGTCCATTACTGCGAAAAAACGTGAAACCAACACACGAGGGTCCTTAAATGCATTGCGGAAAAGCGGTCAGATTCCTGGCGTGCTTTACGGACGCGGAATGGAACCGCAGCGGATCAGTGTGGATGAAGGGGAACTTCGGAAAGTGGCGGAAACCAAGGGACTATTACAAGTCAACTTAGGCAACGAGAGTCACCAAGTAATGGTTCGTGAAATCCAGGCAGACCCGATCAAGGCGCGATACCTTCACGTCGATTTTCAGCGTGTTGAGATGAACCAACCGATCACGACGGAGATTCCGCTTGTTTTGACCGGTGAAGCGGTCGGAGTGAAAAATGGGGGCGTGTTGGAACAACCCATTCGCTCCATTGAAGTGCGGGCATTGCCCAATCTGTTGCCATCTGAAGCGACATTGAAGATCAGTCAGCTAGATATAGGCGACTCCATTACCCTGGCCGCCTTAACTTTGCCGGATGGGGTGGAGTTGTTATCCGATAAAGACACGTCGGTGGCTTCGATCGTTCCTCCTGCCAAGGGAGAAGAGACCGAGAAAACACTTGAACCGGAAGGCGAGCAAGAAAACGAATAAGTTGTTTGCTCGGAATGAAAGGCGCAACCTTTGTTGTTGCGCCTTTTTTAACGGAAGTTGGAAGACGGCCGATACGGTGGAAAGGGCCGACAGGTGGATAAACGGAGGGAAAGAAGATGAAACTGATCGTCGGGCTGGGTAATCCTGGCATCAAATATGCTCAGACACGTCATAATATCGGTTTTTGGGTGATTGACCGACTGAGTGAAGAATGGGGTATTCCGGTTAATAAGGATAAATGGAAAGCGGAAGTGGGTGAAGGCGTGGTTCGGGGTGAGAAGGTCATCCTGATGAAGCCGCTCACGTACATGAATTTATCCGGGGAAGCCGTTCGCCCTGCCATGGATTGGCTAAAAGCTGATCTCGATGAGTTGGTGGTGATCTTTGATGATCTCGACCTGCCTCCAGGTCAGATTCGCTTGCGCCTCAAAGGCAGCTCAGGCGGACATAATGGAATGAAATCGTTGATTCAACATTTGGGCACAGATCAATTCAAGCGGATCAAAATCGGGATCGGACGCCCACAAGGAAGAATGCCTGTTCCGGACTATGTGCTCTCTCCCTTTCATAAAGCCGAGCTGGAAGCGATGGTGGATGCGGTGGACCGGACAGTGAAGGCAATCAATTGCTGGGTGGATTCGACGTTTTTAGAAGCGATGAATCGATATAACAGCAAGTCGCCCTCATGAACTTTCATGTGAAATTTAACTTTTATCCGTTCTTTAAACCAGAAGATGGTGCGGCCATGGTATGCCAAGGTATAACTCTCTACCCAGAGGCAATACTAAGAGCAAAGGATTGTTGTTTAGGAGGCATTGCCATGGCCATTTATTATGTGTGTCGTCATTGTGGTCTTCCGCTGGGTCATATCACGGATGGGCAAGTGACGGAATCGCAATTAGGGTTTGATCAGTTGACCCCGGAAGAACGGAAAGATATAATAACCAATGACATGGATGGAAACCAAGTGGTTAAAATCACCTGCGAATCTTGCCAACAAGTGTTGGAAGCAGACCCGGAGCGGGTGCTGTATCCTTCTCTTTACCACTGATGTCCTACACGCTTGTTATTAGGGTGCCATAATTTTTTCTGATAAATTAGAAAAAGGGCGGCCTTGGCTGTTGCTAGCTGAGGCTTCTTTTGTATTGAATATGTTAGAGGAGGAACGTTTGTTGATACCGTTGATCCATATATTTAGACAAGATCATGATTTTCAGTCGACAGTGACTGGGATTCAAGGCGGGCTGAAAGAACAGTTAGTGGCGGGATTAACAGGGACGGCTCGGATGATTTATGTGGCTGCGCTCTATCAAGAGTTGAAACGGCCGGTGCTCTTGGTGACGCACAATCTGAACCAGGCGCAAAAAGCGGCTGAAGATTTGCAAGAGTTGATTCCCAAGGAAGAAGTGCTTCTCTATCCGGCAAACGAACTGATCACGACCGAGATCGCGATGGCCGGTCATGAAACTTTGGGTGAAAGAGTAGATGTCTTATCCCGTTTGGCCCAAGGTTTCACTGGCGTGCTCATCGTGCCGTTTGCCGGCTTGCGCAAATGTTTCCCGCCGCACCGCATATTCGCGCAAAACCATCTATCGTTGAAAGTGGGGACGGTGCAAGAAATTGACCCCTTCGTGGAACAGCTGATAAAAATCGGCTATCAACGCGTGGATATGGTTGAGAAGCCGGGTGAATGCAGTGTGCGCGGTGGGATTGTGGATGTCTATCCGGTCAACTTCTCACAGCCGCTCCGCATTGAGTGGTTTGACGACGAAGTGGATTCGATCCGGCCGTTTTCGGTGGCGGATCAACGCTCCATCGACAAGTGGACGCAAGTGACGATCCCCCCTGCAAGGGAACTGTTCGCCACCCGCGAGCGGCTTTATCAGGCGGGGGAGCGAGTGGAAGCGCTCCTGTCCAAACGATTGGAGCAAGTAAAAGATACCAACTTAAAGCAAAAACTGTCCGAATCGATCGGTTATGACATTGAACAGCTGAAAACAGGGAGCTACTTCACGGGAGTTTATAAATATGTGGAGCAAATCTATCCGGAATGTGAGAGCCTGCTTCATTATATGCCGAAAGACGCGGTTGTCGTCATGGATGAACCGTCCCGGATTACCGAAAATGCCCGGCAAATGGAACGGGAAGAAGGAGAATGGCAGACCGCCCTTCTGTCCCAAGGGGAATTTTTGCCACAGTTGAAGATTTCGTTCAAGCTGGATGAGATGCTCATGAAAGTGGTGCACCAACGCATCTATCTCTCCTTATTTATGCGACAAATCCCTGGAATCCAACCGCAAAATGTCATTCAAATGATGTGCCGCAGCATGCAACAGTTCCATGGGCAGATGCATGTGCTCAAAGCGGAGTGGGATCGATGGGTCAAAGCCAACTACCGCGTTCTGTTCCTGGCGAGCAGCGAAGAGCGGATGGAGCGGTTAGAGCGGGTATTGGCCGATTATGGGATGGAAGTGTATCGCGATTCGGCGCTTCATCAACTGCTGCCGGCCAAGCCGACGGTGACGATCGGGGCATTGCAAGCCGGGTTTGAGATGGGGGGCATCCGCCTCGTCGTGGTGACGGAAGGGGAGGTCTTCACACAAAAGCAGCGCCGCACCCGTCGCAGCACAAAGTTGGATCATGCCGAAAAGATAAAAGACTACCAAGAATTGAAACCGGGCGACTATGTGGTTCATGTCAGCCATGGGATTGGGCGTTACATCGGCATCGAAACGCTCGAAGTGGCTGGGATGCACAAGGATTATATGCATATCCAGTATGCCGGCAATGATAAGCTGTATGTCCCCGTAGAGCAGATTGACCAGGTTCAAAAATATATTGGAAGTGAAGAGAAAGCGCCCAAAGTATACAGCTTGGGTGGTAGTGAGTGGAGCAAGGTAAAAAACAAGGTCCGTTCCTCGGTCCAAGACATCGCCCAAGATTTGATTGAACTCTATGCCAAGCGCCAACAGGCCAAAGGCTACGCGTTCAGTAAAGATACGCCTTACCAAAAGGAATTTGAGGCGATGTTCCCTTATGAAGAGACCCCGGACCAATTGCGTTCGATTGAAGAAATCAAAAAGGATATGGAAAGCGAACAACCGATGGACCGTCTCCTGTGCGGGGATGTGGGATACGGAAAAACCGAAGTGGCGATCCGGGCCGCTTTCAAAGCGACCATGGAAGGAAAGCAAGTGGCGGTGCTGGTGCCGACAACCATTTTGGCGCAACAGCATTATGAGACATTCCGTGAACGCTTTGCTGACTTCCCAGTACAGATTCGCGTGCTGAGCCGATTCCGCTCACGCAAAGAACAAAAAGAAACCTTGGAAGGGTTGAAAAATGGCACGGTGGACATCGTGATCGGGACGCATCGCCTGTTGTCCAAAGAAGTGGCCTATAAAGATTTGGGCTTGTTGATCATTGACGAGGAACAGCGTTTTGGCGTGAAGCATAAGGAAAAAATCAAAACGCTGAAGCATAACATCGATGTCCTCACTTTATCGGCCACACCGATTCCGCGGACACTGCACATGGCCATGATGGGCGTGCGCGACTTGTCTGTCATCGAGACGCCGCCGGAGAACCGTTTCCCGGTGCAAACCTATGTGCTGGAATACTCGGGCGCCTTGGTTCGTGAAGCGATTGAACGGGAAATGGCCCGCGGGGGGCAAGTGTACTTCCTCTACAACCAGGTGCAGAATATCGATCAGATGGCGGAGCAGATTCGGATGTTGGTGCCGGAAGCCCGGGTGGCCGTGGCCCATGGGCAGATGCAGGAAGCGGAACTGGAGAGAGTGATGTTGGACTTCCTGGATGGTGAATACGATGTGCTGGTAAGCACCACCATCATTGAAACGGGTGTGGATATACCCAATGTGAACACCTTGATCATCTACGATGCCGATAAAATGGGTTTGTCCCAGTTGTACCAGTTGCGCGGGCGTGTGGGCCGTTCCAATCGGATCGCCTATGCCTACTTCACGTACCAGCGGGATAAAGTGCTGTCTGAAACCGCGGAAAAACGCTTACAAGCGATCAAAGAGTTTACCGAACTCGGGTCCGGCTTTAAGATTGCGATGCGGGACTTGTCGATTCGCGGTGCGGGGAATCTGTTGGGGGCCGAACAGCATGGGCATATCGCGACGGTCGGATTTGAGCTGTACAGCCAGATGTTGAAAGAGGCTGTGGCTGAACTGCAAGGCAAGCCGACAGAAGCGGAGCCCAAAGAACCGACCATTGATCTCAATGTCGATGCATACTTGCCATCCGAGTATATCCAGGATGAGAAGCAGAAGATTGAATTGTATAAAAAAATCCGCGGCGTAACCACTTTGGAAGAAGTCAATGATCTCGAAGAAGAGATTGAAGACCGGTTCGGCGATTTGCCGGAGCCTGTGCAGATGTTGCTCAAGGTGGCCCAAATCAAAGCATATGCCATTCAATATGGGATCGATGCGGTGGAGCAGAAGGATGGGGAAATTACGCTCAAGTTGGAGCCGGAACAAAATGACCGGATCGATGGGCAAAAATTGTTTATGATTTCGCAGGATTTCCCTGGCAAGATCCGTTTCTCCACAGGGCAACGTATGGGTATCATATTCAAAACAAAAGGGATGTCTGCCAAAATGGCATTAGAAATGATTGAACAATTTTTGATAAAATATAGAGACGTCCCAAAATCGAAAGGAGCCAAGGAAAATGTTGCGACTGAGTAAATGGGTAAAAGGAGCGGCTACCATCTTTTTAGCGAGCGCGCTTGTGCTGACGGGCTGCGGTGGTGCTAAAGAAACCAGCAAAGACCAAACGAGCCAAGCAAGCCAAACCCCGACCGAATTTAAACCCCTGCCCACCAACAGCAACAAAGTGGTAGCGGAGTACAAGGGAGGCAAAGTGACGGAAGGCGAACTTAACCGTTACATCAATATTGTTGCCTTTTTGGATCCGCAACTTGAGATGATGATGGGCTCGATGAAAGATCAACAGAAGCAGATCAAGACGGAATTGTCCAAGGAAGTGGCGGCGCGGAAGTACATGGCCGAACGGGTCAAAGAAGATCCTTCCTACAAAGAAAAAACGGATCAAACCATGAAAGAATTTGAGAACTCCTTCAAAAACCAACCGGCCCAACAACAAAGCGGACAAAAACAGCCAAAAAGTTTGGATGAAGCGATCAAAGGCAAAGGCTTCACCAAAGCGGAACTGCAAGACTTCTTTTTCAACTTTCACAAGATGGACGCTTACTACAACGAGCAGTTGAAAGATGAGAAGTATGACTGGGTCAAAGTGCAACATATTCTGGTCTCCGTCAATGATGGACAAGCGGGGCAGCAACAAGGGCAAAAGCAACCCAAACGGACAGATGCCGAAGCGAAGAAACGCGCCGAGGAAGTGAAGCAGAAGCTGGAAGATGGCGGTGATTTCGCCAAGCTGGCCAAGGAATATTCCGATGATCCCGGTTCGAAAAACAGCGCGGGGATCATCGAAGGGGCGGCGGATCAATTTGTGCCGGAATTTGCGAAGGCGTCCAAAGAGTTGCCGCTGAATAAAATCAGCGACCCGATTAAAACCAGCTATGGTTACCATGTATTGAAGGTGTTGGACCGCAAACAAGAACCGTTGGCAAAAGCGGATGAACAAGTGAAACAACCGAAGAAACAAGAGATTTACGAATCTGTGGTGAAAGAGATCGGATTTAAATCGCTTTTGACATAGAGTGATGAAAGACAGGGTGAATGCGACACCCTGTCTTTTTTGCGTTAAACGGGTTTGGTATATAGGTTGTGGATGGAGGCGGACTTTGAGTCTGCGTTCCTTGGTCGCTTCGTCTGATGGAGGCTCCACCGCTTTGATCACTTCGCTGTCACCCTCAGGGTACAGGCAAAACCGCCTTCCATTTACCGGTTAATCGACACGACATGGATGGGAGCAGGGCGAAAATGTGGCTCTGCTTTTTATGTATGCTATTGTCGAATAAACTTTTGGAAGCAGAACAATACTATGGGCGGTAGGACAATTTCAACCAAAGTACACTTCCTGATTAATGAATCCTTATGGAAAGACGAAAGTGAAGTGCTGGGTTTTAGATAACATCAGATGAAAGAGAGGAAATTTCCTATGAAAGCAACCGGCATCGTACGTCGGATCGATGATCTAGGTCGTGTGGTGATACCTAAGGAAATTCGTCGGACGCTTCGGATTCGGGAGGGGGATCCGCTTGAGATTTTTGTAGATCGCGACGGTGAAGTGATTCTGAAAAAGTATTCGCCCATTGGTGAGCTGGGGGACTTTGCGCAAGAATACGCAGAAGCTCTTTATGAAAATATTCAATTCGCCACGGTCGTGTGTGACCGGGACAGTGTGATTGCTGTTGCGGGTGCCTCCAAAAAGGAATATATGGACAAGTCGATTGGTGATATCGTGGAATCTTGCATGGAACAGCGACGCACTCATCTGGAAAGCAATCCGTTGACCGTGGAGTTGTTCAAGGGAGTGCCGGAAGAATATCAATCCTATGTGGTTGTTCCGATTATTGCGGGTGGAGACCCCATCGGCGCCGTGATAATCTTTACCAAAAAAGAAGGAGAACGCTTGGGGGAATTGGAATCGAAACTGGCCGGTACAGCCGCTTCCTTCCTTGGAAAGCAGATGGAGCAATAGATTTGACTAGCAGGTGAATAAACCTGCTTTTTCTTTGCCAACCTTTTGCGCTCTTGTATAATGAAAAGCAATGTGACGTGAAGGGGGAGGCAGGATGTCCAAGGCGGAGCAATCGTTTGTTCGCGGTGCCGCCATTTTAGGCTTGGCGGCGTTGGTCAGCAAAATCTTAGGGGCCGTCTACCGTGTCCCCTATCAAAATATAACGGGTGACGAAGGCATGTATGTGTACCAGCAAGTGTATCCGCTTTACAGTACCTTGTTGATACTGGCGACAGCAGGATTCCCCACGGCGATCTCTAAGTTAGTGTCAGAGCGTTTGGCCGAAGGGGATTCAGAGACGGCGCGCCGGATTTTTCGCGTGGCCTCAGTCACATTGTTTTTGACGGGATGTTTATTCTTTGTCCTGCTCTTTTTTGGAGCGGAGATCATCGCCACTTGGATGGGGAATCGTCCATTGCTAACCATGCCCATCCAGTCGGTTTCATTTGCATTGGTTATCGTTCCATTTTTATCAGCCATACGCGGATATTTCCAAGGCCAGCAAAACATGATGCCCACCGCCACATCGCAAGTGATGGAGCAAGTGGTGCGGGTGGCCACCATCTTGTTGGCGGCTTGGTACTTTATGGAGGAAGGACTTGGCTATGTTTATGCCGGGGCGGGTGCTGTGTTTGGAGCCACGACCGGAGCCATCGCCGCATTCATCGTGTTGATGGTGTACTGGAAGAAGCGGGTCAAGTCCATATCAGCTGAACCGGGTGTCGCTCAAGCGCACTTATCCACCAGGCAGTTAGTGTTTCGCATATTGGCTTTATCCGTTCCCATCTGCATCGGTTCGCTTGTCTTGCCTTTATATTCGCTGGTGGATTCCTTTACGGTAGGGAATTTGCTCGTCGATATCGGATGGCAGATGGAGCGGGTGATTACGGGGAAAGGCGTGTTTGACCGCGGGCAGCCCCTGATTCAATTTGGTTCCTTTTTCGCGACGGCCATCGCTTTATCGATTGTGCCGGCGATTGCGGAAGCCAAAACATTGGGGCGTGAGGAAGAAGCGGCTGAGCGGGCGGCCTTGGCTTTGCGACTGACTTGGTTATTCGGTTTGCCTGCATCAGTGGGCTTGGCTGTGATCGCCCTGCCTACCAATGTGATGTTGTATAAAGATGGAGCGGGTTCGGACGCGCTGGCCATCCTCGCGTTTACGATCCTGTTTTCGACGCTCAGCTTAACTTCGGCTGGCATTTTGCAGGGATTTGGTCGTGTCTATATGCCTGCGCTCCACTTGTCGGTGGGTGTCGCTGTCAAATTGGCGGGCAATCTCCTGCTGATACCGTTATGGGATATCCGTGGTGCCGCCTTGGCCACCACAGTGGCTTATGCCTGTGCGGCCGGACTTAACCTCTGGGCGTTAAAGAGACATCTGCATGGGACGCTCAGGCAAACATTCCGTTTGGGAAAAAGTTTATGGTCCGCTTTATGGATGGCGATTGCGGTGGGTGGCGTCATGCTCGGTTTGGAAGCGGTCCTGGCTCCTGCGCTGGAGTATCGTTTGGCCATGACGACCACCTCGCTCACTTCCGTCATCACGGGAATCGTCGTCTATGTTTGGGCGTTATTCCGCTTTGGTGTGTTAACGCGGGCCGACTTGGAAAAGGTGCCCAAACTAAAAACCAAAGTGTTGCCTCTCTTGGATAAATGGCAGTGGCTGCGTTCGTAGAAGCGGCGTTGCATGACAAAAACATATGAGATAGGTGGGGGATCATGAACGGGAATATCGTGGTTGTCGGACTGGGATTTGGTGATGAAAAAGGTTTGACGCTGGGGACGTTGTCCGAGTTGGAGACTTGCGGGAAACTGATCCTGCGCACAGAGAAGCATCCGGTCGTTTCATGGTTGCAAACAAGGGGAATTCATTACACAAGTTTTGATGAGGTGTATGAGAAACATACCCAGTTCAAAACGGTATATGAGGAAATCGCGGAAACCTTGCTCGCCCATGCGGCGACTGGAGAAAGGGTGGTCTATGCGGTGCCTGGGCATCCCATGGTCGCCGAGCGGACCGTCCAATTGCTCTTAAGCGAAGGGGAGAAACGCGGGATCCCAGTCGATGTTCAGGGAGGCACCAGCTTCTTGGATGCGCTGTTTGCCAGTCTGAAGATCGATCCCATTGAAGGCTTTCAATTGTTGGATGGGAACGATCTCACCGCCTCCCGGGTCGACCCGCGGACACACATATTGATTGGACAAGTATATGACCGTTTGGTCGCTTCCGACGTGAAACTGACCTTGATGGATGTGTTTCCCGATGACCATCCCGTGACGATCGCCACCGCTTGTGGCGTTCCCGGATTGGAGAAGTTGACCACCCTTCCATTGTACGAGCTGGATCACGGTGACTGGTTTACGGATCTCACCTCCGTCTATGTGCCGCCCGTTACGGATGAACAGGCGCTCCACCGCCAATTCGCCACCCTTGTGGATGTGATTGCGACACTGAGAAGTCCCGAGGGCTGCCCGTGGGACCGCAAACAAACGCATGAGAGCTTGCGCCGTTACCTCATTGAGGAGGCTTATGAGTTTTTGGAAGCGGTGCATGAAGAGGACCATGAGGCGATGGCTGATGAGTTGGGGGATATTCTGCTGCAAGTGATGCTTCACGCGCAGATTGCCAGCGAAGAGGGCACATTTGATATCTATGAAGTGATTGAGCGCCTCAATGACAAAATGATTCGTCGCCATCCTCATGTTTTCGGCGAAGCCAAGGCGGATACGGCGGAAGAAGTGAAGGCGAACTGGGAACAGATCAAAGCGCAAGAGCGTGCAGGGGAAGAACAACCCTCTTCGGTTTTGGGAAAAGTGAACCAACATTTGCCTGCGTTGCTCCTGGCTTATGAACAGCAGAAAAAGGCGGCGAAAGTGGGATTTGACTGGGATCGGGTGGAAGAGGTGGTCAGCAAGGTGCATGAGGAATTGGATGAGTTGATGCGCACCGAAACCGCGGCCGAACGGGAAGAAGAACTGGGCGACCTCTTGTTTGCTCTAGTCAATTTGGCCCGATTCCTCAAAGTGGAACCGGAATTGGCCTTGATCAAATCATGCCAGAAGTTTGCCCGCCGCTTCCGATATATTGAAGAACAAGTGCACCGTCATGGACGCAAGTGGTCTAAGGTGACCCTGTCGGAAATGGATGGGTGGTGGGATGAGGCGAAGCGGGAAGAAAAGGGGAAACCTCACACCCAATAAAGGGTTTTCCCGCCAAGGAGAGAATTGTTCATATGATGGACGAACGATTGTGAAAAGTTTGGTACAGCCGAGGTGACAAACAACATATGCGACTGGATAAGTTTCTAAAAGTATCCCGATTAGTGAAAAGACGGACATTAGCCAAAGAAGTGTGCGACCAGGGACGGGCTGAGGTGAACGGCAAGCCGGCCAAGGCGGGGACGACTGTGGCTGTGGGCGATGAACTCAGCATCCGCTTTGGCAACAAACGGGTCACGGCGAGAGTGGAGAAGCTGCAAGAGAATGCGAAAAAAGAAGATGCCAGCACCATGTTCACGATCATTCGCGAAGAAGCGCTGAAAGCAGAAGAGGGAGAAGAACGGTCGGGTTCTAAATTTTAGTCTTTGTCCATATCATGTACCAAGGGAAGGGGGTACTTGATATGACAGAGGACTTGCATGGCCAGCACAGGCATGAGATTGTGCTGACCAATCGCAATACGATGGAAGTTAGCGGTGTTGTCCGCGTCGAGAGCTTTGACAGCGAAGAGTTCCTATTGCAAACCGATTATGGATACCTCGGTATCCGTGGACAAGACCTCCACATAAAAAATTTGGATCTCGATCAGGGACGGGTCGCGATAGAGGGGCAGATCATGGACATGAGTTATTTGGATGTCCACCTGCCCACAGGTGAGAAAGCAAAAGGGATACTGGGGCGGATCTTCAAGTGACCCTGGCCACACAATGGACCACGATGAGCTTGATGCTGGGGTCCGGCATCCTGATCGGCGTCATTCTTGATTTTTACCGCGTGATCACCCAGCGCTTTCGGCTCAAACGGTGGATCGTGTCCCTGATCGATCTCCTGTATTGGATGGTTTCCAGCGTTCTCGTGTTCGGCCTGTTGTTGTGGAGCAATTGGGGAGAGTTGCGATTCTACTTGTTCATTGCGATCTGCCTCGGTTTTTTGCTCTACTTCAAGTGGTGTTCGCGCCTGATCATTCGCTGGATCCGCTTGTTATTTCAACTGGTCGAATGGCTGATTCATTTTCTTGGACAAACGATTTACACATTGGTTTATCTCCCCTTATTATTTATAGTGCAGTGCCTACAGACGTGCTCTCGGATGTTGATCCGAGTGATTTGGACCCTTGTCAAATGGATGGGTCTGCCCTTGGCTTGGCTGCTCAGGCCGATTGTCCGTCCCGTGGGGAAATGGGCACGTCCGTATTTGGATAAAGCATCACAAACCCTCCGGCGGTTGAATGCCTGGTGGAAAAAGAAAAGAGAAAAAGGTGGATAACATGCCTTTTCAAAGTTCGCGTGACAATATTTTGACGTTTAAGCGTGAAGTGATGAAAGAGAAGGGGCAAGAAGCAAGGAAACAGCCGCTTCATCCCTTGGTTCGGCGTCGGCGGAAGATCTGGCTCGGCATGATGGTCGTCATTTTCTGCTGGTGCATCGTTGAATTGATTGTCCAGCAGAACCGCATCTGGGACAAAGAGGAAGAGTTGGCGGCAAAGCAGAGGGAGTTGGCGGGTGTGCAACAAAAAACAGCCAAATTAAACGCGGAAATCAAGAAATTGCACCGCAAGGATTATTTGTTGGAGTTGGCGCACAAAATGGGATACAGTAAGCCGGGTGAACAGAATTACTCCCTGCCCGGCAAAGAATAGCGGTATCTCGGTCATCCGCTCCGCCTCCATTTGCCAGCAAGCTCTAGAGGAATGAGGTTTATCAAACCCGTTTCCGTCGAGATATTCAACTCGCTTTTCCCCATGGCCGCCGTTTTTGCGTGGGGCGATGGGGTGGGTGCAAGACTTCTTGTTCGCGGAGGACAAGGGGTTATTTTGTTTTTGCAGGAATAAAACGGATTCGAGTAGAAATCTAGGCTAGAGCGTTGGCCGAGCCAGCACAGCAAAGGGGTGAATGGACTTGCTCAAAATCGACCACAATCGTTGGTGGGGCATCACACTTGGGTTTGTCATTGTTTTGGCCACCTTTACCTTTGTCTGGGTGAATGGGGAACAAGAGGCGGCGCAGGGATACAGGGGGAGAGTCCTGACGGGGTTGGATGAGGTGTTGACCCATCCCGGGATGTTTGCCGGACAACGGGTCGGCTTGATCACCAATCCGACGGGCATCACCGCAGATTACCAACATGCGTTGGACGCCATGTTGGCCAAGGGCATCAAAGTGACGGAAGTGTATGGGCCCGAGCACGGGGTGCGCGGGACGGAGCAGGCGGGCGATACGCCGGGCGAGCTGATCGATCCGAAGACGGGGCTTCCCTTAACCAATCTTTATGGCAAAAAACCGGCTGAGATGGTTCCCCTATTTGAAGACGTGGATGTTCTCGTGTTTGATATTCAAGATGTCGGCGCGCGGTTTTATACGTACATTTACACGATGGCTTATGCGATGGAAGCGGCAGCCTTGGCCGACAAGCCATTTTATGTGTTGGATCGTCCCAATCCGTTGGGGGGAGACCGGGTGGAGGGCCCGGTGCTAGAGGAAAAGCACAGTTCTTTCATCGGCCTGTTCCCGATCGCCCTCAGGCATGGCATGACGGTTGGGGAATTGGCGACGATGTTCAATGAAGCGTTTTTCCCAAAAGCCGGCAAGAAGAAAGTGGAGCTTCACGTAGTCAGGATGAAAGGATGGAGCCGACAGGAAACATTCGAGAAAACGAACCTGCCTTGGGTGATGCCGTCGCCCAATATGCCAACCGTCATGACAGCGCAGGTCTACCCTGGGACAGGATTGATCGAAGCGACCAATCTTTCAGAAGGAAGGGGAACGACCCGCCCGTTTGAACTGGTTGGCGCCCCTTATATTGAAGGGTGGAAGTTGGCGGAGGCATTGAATAGAGAACAGTTGCCGGGGGTAACGTTCCGTGAAGCTTATTACACGCCTTCTTTCTCCAAGTATCAAGGCAAAGCGGTTGGCGGCGTGCAAGTGCACGTCACTGATCCCGCATCGTTTGACCCCATCTTGACTGGGCTTGCGATCATAGAAAAGACAAAAAAATTATATCCCAACCAGTTTGCTTGGCGCGAATCAGGGGAACCCTATTGGATGGATAAAATGACCGGGAGCGAAAAAGTTCGCCAACAGATTGATCAGGGAAAATCAGCCAAAGAAATCGTCCATACTTGGACGGAAGAACTAAATAGTTTCAAGGAACTACGTGAAAAATACCTTCTCTATCCGGGACGGGGAATCCCGCATTTAAAATAATTCCATTTTGTTGTTGACATCGCTGCGGGCGCATTATATAATAACTATTGTTCGCAGCGATGATACGAACAAATACGAGAACGTCGCGGGGTGGAGCAGTCTGGTAGCTCGTCGGGCTCATAACCCGAAGGTCGCAGGTTCAAATCCTGTCCCCGCAACCAAATATATGGCGGCGTAGCTCAGTCGGCTAGAGCGTACGGTTCATACCCGTGAGGTCGGGGGTTCGAGGCCCTCCGCCGCTACCAAGAGTAAGAGAGGAGAAGGCGAGGAAACCCTATTGAAGGGTGGTGCATCGCCTTTTTTTTGTGTCATTTTATCGGGATGCCCGATAAGCATGGGAGTGGTTGTGTGAATGTCGTTATTAAGAAAGTCAAGTTTACAACGATAAATAAAACGTATACCGAAAAGGTGCGTGATTGGCGGGGGCGTCATTGTTTCTCCACGCAATACGCCAATCCGGACGGAAAGCGAATCTTCCTTACCTATTATTTCGTCCGCAAGGGTTATACTATCTCGAAGGTGTTTAACCGGTCCGGGGAATTCCTCTACTACTATTGCGATGTGATGCAAATGCACCAAGTTGGTCGGATGCGTTATGTGATGGTGGATTTGCTGTTTGACCTCATTGTGTATCCGGATGGGCATTACCATTTGATCGATGTGGATGAGTTTGCCGATTCGGTGGAACGGGGGCAACTGAAGCGCCGGCAGCAGGTGCATGCGCTCCGGACTTTGGACCAAATGATTCGCTTGCAGACGGAACGGAAATTGATTCCGGCTTTTGTGCAAGAGGTGGAGATGTATCCGTTAAACTCATATGCCCGTCGGTTTTGACAGTGAGATTTTCGACATGGTGATCGAATGACATGGCTGGCTTTTAGAAGTTTTGTCGCTCCCGTGCTGAAAGTGATGCAAAACGACACCAAGGGTTGGTGTTTAGACAAGCCCCTTGCTTATCGGCAAGGGCTTTTTTGTTTGTCCTGATGGAAGGGAGCCAAGCAAAGCGTGGTCTGCCTCCGTTTCAAAATTTGTCGTAAATTTTTTTGTTGTTTTCAGACTGTTTGACAAACTTTTCGCTCGCCTCATCGCTATAATGGGTGGCACAAAGCGATAGAGGTGATGGCCATGCAAATGGGAACTCATATTAAGAATTTTTTCATTCGTCCTGTGGAGAACTGGTTTGGCGTCGGTCAAAGCAGACAGCGCAGAGCCGTTTACCGATTGACGACGATGTGGAATGTGCCCGTGATGGCGATGGGTTTTCTTCTGGGCAGGGCGACCATTTTAGATACACTTTCCCCTTTTGCGATCGCGTTTATCGCTGTCATCTATCATTTGGCCCGTAAGCAGTGGCTTGTGGTGATGATGGCGTTAATCGCTGGGGCGGCCACCTTGGGACCGCTCAAGGCAGTCGAGATGACAGGCATGTTGGCGTTTTGGCTGCTGATGCAAAAAGGGTGGGATTGGTTGGGAAAAGGGCAGATCAATTACGTCCCTTTTGTTGTGTGTGGGTGCGGCATCGCGGCCCACCTGGTTGAGGGCTTGATCGAAGGCTGGAATCCCTATAAAGAGATGATGGCGGCGGTTGACGTCTTGTTAAGCTTTATCTTGACCTTTATTTTTGTGCACTCCCTGCCGATCTTTACGGTGAGGAAAAAGCGGATAGCTCTGAGGCATGAAGAGATCGTCTGTTTGGTGATCCTGCTCGGTTCGGTCATGACCGGAACAATCGGTTGGCACTTGGCCGATTTGTCCGTGGTGAATGTTGTTTCCCGCTATACGATCTTGTTGTTTGCCCTCATTGGCGGTGGGATGCTCGGCTCTTCCATGGGAGTGGTGACTGGCATCATTTTAAGCTTGTCCGACGCGAAAACAGTGATGCAAATCAGCTTGCTGGCCTTCGCCGGTTTGCTGGCCGGCTTGTTCAAAGAAGGGAAACGGTGGGGGGTGGCGATTGGCTTTTTGCTCGGTTCCACGATTCTGACGCTGTATGAAGGTGGCACGGGGGCCATGTGGATGTCGCTTAAAGAGTCAGCCTGTGCCGTCTTGCTATTCATGTTGACACCCCATCGGCTGGTTCAGTCCTTGTCCCGCTACGTGCCCGGAACAATGGAGAATCAATTGGCGCATCAGGAATATATCAAGAGGTTGCGCGATGTGACCGCGGCCAAGGTGGAACAGTTTACGGAACTGTTTCAGGAACTCAGCTTCAGTTTCAGGGAAGATGCAACAAAACATCGCAAAGAGCATGAAGATCAGGTGAATTTCTTTTTGTCGGAAGTGATGCATGAAGCGTGTGGGGGATGTGCCCGTTTTGCGGAGTGTTGGGACAAGCAGGTCATGAAAACGTACCAGGGCATGACCGACTTGATGGCGATGGTGGAGACGCGCGGCGTCAAAGAACCGCTTCCGGTGCCGATGTTCTGGGAACATCACTGTATACGGAGCGAAAAAGTGTTGGAATCGATTCAAAAACAATATGCCCGCTATGAGCAAAATATTTATTGGAAAGAGAAGATGCAAGAATCCCGCCGCCTGGTATCGGATCAATTGGCGGGCATGGCCGAAGTGATGGAAAAGCTGGCCAAAGAGATTCGCCATGAAACACAGGTGATGGCGGCGCATGAAGAGCAGATTCATGAGGCATTGGAGGAATTGGGCCTATCCATTCAGCGGGTGGACATCATCAATCTGGAAGAAGGAAAAGTGGAGATCGAAGTGGTGATGCCGGAACGGGAAGGGCTGGATGAATGCAAGAAGCTGGTGGCCCCCCTGTTGACGGAGGTGTTGGGGGAGCCGATTTCCGTTTATCGGAAAGTGATCAAGGACGGATCGCATGGAGCGGTGATCACTTTGGGGTCAGCTCAACGGTTTGAGCTGAAAACGGGGGCGGCCAACGCAGCCAAAGGGGGCGGTGCCATCTCCGGTGACAGTTATTGTTATATGAACTTGGGAACGGGCAAATACGCGGTGGCGTTATCGGACGGCATGGGTAACGGACAGCGTGCGCAGGAGGAGAGCAGCGCGGCGCTGAAACTGCTGCGCCGGTTGCTCCAATCGGGGATGAGTGAAGAACGGGCGGTCGACACGGTGAATTCGATTTTGAGCTTGCGTTCGGCAGATGAGATGTTTGCGACGGTCGATTTGGCCATAGTTGATTTGAATACGGCCAAAGGGCGGTTTATGAAGATCGGTTCAACGCCCGGTTTTATCAAACGGGGCAAGCAAGTGATGATGTTGTCGGCCTCCAACCCACCGATCGGCATCCTGAGCGAGATTGATATCGAACCGATTGAGATGCAATTGGAACCGGGCGATCTGATGGTTTTGATGACGGACGGAGTCTACGACGCACCGCGGCGGGCGGCGAATAAGGATGCGGTGATGACCAGGCTGATTTCGGAGATTGATACGAAAGACCCGCAAGATTTTGCGGATTGCTTATTGGAAAAAGTGGTGCGGTACCATGAGGGACGGATTGGAGATGACATGACCGTCGTGGTGGCCAAAGTGGAACGGTATGCGCCGGAGTGGTCCACGATCCGTTTGCCGGGGGTGGAACCCCTCAAGCGTACACATTTGGTCGGCTAAGTTTGCTTCCTCGCCGGAAACGAGATATGATGAAAAGGGAAGGACTAGTGGTGTCATAGGCTCGGGGAACTCCCCGGGCTTGTGCCACTCAAGGAGACGATTTGGGTGTTTCTTGCGCGATTACAAGAAGAGCTGAAACGATTGGATTTGGTGGGACGGCAAGCCAAGGTGTTGGTCGGTGTATCGGGTGGGCCCGATTCCATCGCCTTGGTTCATGCTTTAAAGAAAATAGAACAAGAGGTAGATATTTCTGTTTCGGCCATTCATGTCAACCATCAGCTCAGGGGGGAAGAAAGTGATGCGGATGAGCGGTATGTTGTGGCGTTTTGCAGAGAGTGGGACATTCCCTGCCGGGTGAAGCGGGTAAATGTTGGATGTTTGCTCATGCAAAAAGGCGGGAACAAACAAGCTGTCGCGCGTCAACTTCGTTATGACTCCTTTAGGGAGACGGCACGGGAGTGGAAGGTGGATGCTGTCGCGACCGCCCATCATGCCGATGACCAGTTGGAAACCGTGTTGATGCGGTTGATCAGGGGGACCGGTGTGGCGGGGCTGGCCGGCATCGAGCCGATTCGCGATTGGCATGGGCGGAAGCTGGTTCGACCGCTTCTCTCCTTTACCAAGCGGGAATTGGAGCATTATTGCGATGAGGCGGAGTTGCGGCCGCGGTTGGATTCCAGCAATCTCGCCTCCATTTACACGCGCAATCGATTGCGGTTGGAGTTGGTTCCGCTGTTGGAGTCGTTTAACCCCCATGTGCAGAAAGCCGTCAGTTCCTTGAGCGAATTGGTTCAGGAGGAAGAAAAAGTATGGGCCGATTTGGTGCGGGAGGCTCTCGCCAAGGTGCTCCTCCACCGTGATGATGTTAGCTACACCCTTGATGTTTCAAGTTTTCTTCACCTTCCGATCGCTTTACAAAGAAGGGTAGTTAAACTAATATTAAGTTATCTTTCGCAGGATGATACGTTTGGATTCAGCCTTGACGCAGTAGAAAAAGTGAGAAAACTCATTGCGGATGGATCTTCATCCAGTATGTTTCATCTCCCAGGGAGAATCACAGCAGAGCGGGAATACGAACGGATACATATACGCGTGGCGGGCGATTTGCAAGAGGATTCCCCCCAATCGAAGGAAATTGAGCTATCCATTCCCGGAACGACGTGTTTATCTGGATTTTTGGGTAAAATAGAAGTGTTGGAATCGGATGTGGCACTACATAACCTGCATCTCGGTCGGAATGTGGCTGTGTTCGACCGGGATCGTTTGCAATACCCGCTCTGTGTCAGGGCACGTCAATCCGGGGATCGCATGACCTGTTTAGGAATGAACGGAAGAAAAAAGGTAAAGAAAGTGCTGATGGAAGCTAAAGTGCCCAAGCGACTGCGCGACCAGCTTCCGGTTGTGACTGCGGGAGATGAGATTATCTGGATTCCGGGGGTAAAACGGTCTAATGTCGCTCCTGTCACCCCCAAGACCACCCGGTTTTTATATCTCATTTGGGAGCAGTAAATCGTCATGTGTAGTAGGAGGAAAAATATGCATCAAGACATCAAGGAAATTCTGATATCTGAAGAGCAGATCAAGGAGAAAGTGGCGGAGTTGGGCAAGCGATTGTCTGAAGTGTACAAGGACCTGAATCCGCTGTGCATCTGTGTGCTTAAAGGAGCTGTGCCATTCATGGCGGATCTGATCCGCAAAATGGAGATTCCGATGGAAATGGACTTTATGGCCGTTTCCAGTTATGGCAATGCGACCACTTCCTCCGGTGTTGTGCGCATTTTAAAAGATTTGGAAGCCTCAATCGAAGGACGTCATGTTCTGATTGTCGAAGATATTATCGACTCTGGTTTGACATTGAGTTACCTGGTTGAGATGCTGAAAGGCCGGAACGCCGCTTCGGTCAAGATTGCCACTCTTCTCGACAAGCCTGATCGCCGCAAAGTAGATTTGAGTCCGGATTACAGCTGTTTTACCATTCCAGATGCTTTCGTCGTAGGGTATGGGCTCGATTTTGCTGAGAAGTACCGGAATTTGCCTTATATCGGCGTGTTGAAAGAAGAAGTCTATCAGTAAAGCGCTGTGGCAGCGTCTATTGAGAATCGTTTGACGACTATGATACAATGATACAAGTGGACTGAGAGGAGGCCAGGGATGAAACACTTCTTCCTCAGGAACGGAGTATTATATTTAATCCTCATCCTTATCACTATTGGGGTTGTGAACATGATCGCCAACCCTGGAGTGGATAAACAGAATTTAAGATATGATGAATTCAGAACGAAGCTACTGCAAAAACAGTTAGATGATATTACAGTCCAATACGACAACGGTGTTTACAATATCGAAGGCAAGATCAAAGGCACGACGAAAACCTTCTTCGCTGTCGCTCCTGCCGGATACGGAAGTTCCGTCATTCAAGATATCCAAAAAGCGGGAGTGAAGGTGAACATCGAAAAAACAAAAGGGGACTCAGTCTGGCTTACCTTCTTCACTTCCGTCATTCCTTTTGTCATCATCCTACTTATTTTCTTCTTCTTGTTTAACCAAGCCCAAGGTGGCGGCAGCCGTGTGATGAACTTCGGCAAGAGCAAAGCGAAGTTATACAACGAAGAGAAAAGACGGGTTACATTTGATGATGTGGCGGGAGCCGACGAAGAGAAAGCGGAACTCGTGGAGATCGTTGATTTCTTGAAAGACAATCGACGGTACGCGGCGATGGGTGCCCGCATTCCCAAAGGGGTACTTTTGGTGGGGCCCCCCGGTACAGGTAAAACGTTGTTGGCCCGTGCCGTAGCCGGGGAAGCGAAAGTGCCGTTCTTCTCCATCAGCGGTTCCGACTTTGTGGAGATGTTTGTCGGTGTTGGAGCCTCTCGGGTGCGCGACTTGTTTGAACAAGCGAAGAAAAATGCTCCTTGTATCATCTTTATCGATGAGATCGACGCCGTAGGTCGTCAACGTGGTGCCGGTCTGGGTGGCGGACACGATGAACGCGAGCAAACCCTGAATCAGTTGCTTGTGGAGATGGACGGATTTGATGTGAATGCGGGAATCATCATCATGGCTGCTACCAACCGTCCGGACATCTTAGACCCTGCTTTGTTGCGTCCGGGACGTTTTGATAGACAGATCTTGGTTAACCGTCCTGATGTGAAGGGGCGTGAAGCGGTGCTCAAGGTGCATGCCCGCAACAAGCCGCTCTCTGACGATGTGAAGCTGAATGTTATCGCACAACGCACTACCGGCTTCTCTGGTGCCGATCTGGAAAACTTGTTGAACGAAGCGGCGCTGTTGGCTGCGCGCAGCAACAAGAAGAAAATCACCATGGAAGAGGTTGACGAAGCGATTGACCGCGTCATTGCCGGGCCGCAGAAGAAAAGCCGTGTCATCAGTGAAAGGGAACGCAAAATCGTGGCATACCATGAAGCGGGACATGTGATCTGCGGCTACTATCTGGAAAACGCGGATATTGTTCATAAAGTAACGATTGTCCCACGTGGGCAAGCGGGCGGTTATGCGATGATGTTGCCCAAGGAAGACCGTTATTTGGCAACGAAAGGCGAACTCTTGGATCGGGTAACGGGTCTTCTTGGCGGACGTGTGGCCGAAGAAATCATCTTTGGCGAGATCAGCACGGGCGCAAGCAATGACTTTGAAAAAGCAACCGGTATTGTGCGTGCCATGATCACCGAATACGGGATGAGCGACAAGTTGGCAACCATGACCTTCGGCCGCTCCCAAGGTCAAGTCTTCTTGGGACGGGATCTCAGCCAAGAGCAGAACTACAGCGATAAGGTGGCTTACGAGATCGACATGGAGATGCAGGAAATGGTTCGCAAGTGTTATAACCGGGCAAAGAACCTGCTCATCGAACGTCGTGACCAGTTGGAGCTCTTGGCCCAAACCTTATTGGTGCGGGAGACGCTGGATGAAGAACAAATCAAAAAGCTCCTCGATACCGGAAAACTGGATGACGATGGCGAAGTAAAAGTGAATATCCAGACCAAGGATGACAATGGAGCAAGCGAAAGTGGAAACGAAGAGAAGAATGATTCGACGACCCATGCTTCGGTTAATGGCTTCTCTTCTGACAAATACGGAATACGGCGCGAAGCCGATTCCACGAGTGGTGATGACAACACATCCGAAAAGGACAACGAAAAACCACTCCAATAATTTGGGAAAAAGAGGCGCCATCCCGCCTCTTTTTCTTATGGTCAAAATCGGATTTGCAAGCGATATCCCAAATCAAAGTGTAAGTGGGTGGACATAATGCAAAAAGAGAAGCTTTTACTGGTAATGGATGTAGGCAACACCAATGTGGTGTTGGGTGTGTATCGGCAGGATGATTTGCTTCACTATTGGCGGTTGCAAACCGATCGCAATGCCACAGAAGATGAGTTTGGCATGATGCTTAAAAACCTGTTGGATTATGTGCAGATTGATTTTGCCATGATTGAAGGGGTGGTGCTTTCCTCTGTGGTGCCACCGCTGACGGTGGTGTTGGAACGCATGACGGAGAAGTATTTAAAACGAAAGCCGCTTGTTCTCGGACCCGGAGTCAAAACCGGGTTAAACATCAAATACGAAAATCCACGCGATGTGGGAGCGGATCGGATCGCCAATGCGGTGGCAGCGCTGGAGCTCTATGGCGCTCCAGCGATAATCGTCGATTTCGGGACGGCGACGACGTTTTGTTTTATCGATGAAGAAGGGAACTATATAGGCGGTGCCATCACACCGGGTGTCAACATCTCTGCTGAAGCCCTATACCAACGGGCGGCGAAGCTGACCCGGGTGGAGATTGTCAAACCAGATTCTGTAGTGGGGCGCAATACGGTTCAAGCGGTTCAAGCTGGCATATATTATGGATATGTAGGGGTGGTCGATGAGATTGTCAAGCGGATGACGGAGGTGTTGACCAAACGGCCGCATGTCATCGCGACAGGTGGATTGGCCAAGTTGATTTGCAATGACACGAAAACGATTGATGAGATTAACCCCTTGCTCACGCTTGTAGGCTTAAAGCTGATTTGGGAGAGAAATCGCAAACATGTTTGATCGTTGAACAGTGTGGGGCATATCCCCTCCTTTTTCAGCGGGGGGGATGTGCCCCTTTCCAAACGAATGGGCAATTGGGTTGGAATCGATGCCAAACCATTTATTTTGATCATGCGATGGCGACGCATTAGCATTCGTTACAAGTCATGAGGCGCCACCATAGACTAGGATTTTCCGTTTATCAACGGCTTTTGAAATTACCCGGATACAGGAGTGAATGAATAATGTCAGATTATACGATTCGCGCCATCTCTGCCGATGGACAAGTGCGGGGCTTCGCCGCGATTACCACTCAACTCGTGCAGGAGCTGGTGCGGCGACACCATACTTATCCCGTTGTCAGTGCGGCGCTTGGGAGAACAGCGACCATGGGGGCGCTGATGGGACTAACTTTGAAGGAGGATCATCATAAAGTGACCATCCAAGTGGACGGGGATGGGCCGATCGGACGGATCATGGTTGATGCGGACGGCGCAGGTCATGTGCGTGGTTCGGTCGACAATCCGATGGTGGAACACAATGATGATTACAAACTGAATGTGGGGGCAGCGGTGGGGCAAGGGAGCATCTATATCCTGAAAGACCTTGGGTTAAGAGAGCCTTACCGCGGAGCTTCACCCATTATTTCCGGTGAGCTGGCTGAAGACTTTACCTATTACTTTGCGGTATCTGAGCAGACCCCTTCTTCCGTCGGCTTAGGGGTATTGGTGAAAGGGGAAGAAATTCTTGCGGCTGGCGGCTATATGCTCCAAGTGATGCCAAACGCAACCGATGAAACGATTACCTGCCTAGAAAAGAACATTGCTGAACTGAATCAGTTAACTTCTATATCTGAATTGTTCAACCAAGGGATGACACCGGAAGAACTACTAATCCGCTTGATGGGCGAGGGGACGGAAATCCTGCAAAAGAAATCCGTATCCTTTCAGTGCAATTGTTCCCGTGAGAAGAGCGGGGGCATGCTCAAATCACTGGGAAAAGAAGAGTTGGAAAGCATTTTGGCTGAATTGGGGCAAGCAGAGGTCATTTGTCACTATTGCAATGAGAAATATGTGTTTAGTAGCGAAGACTTACAAAGTATGATAAAAGAAGAAATTGATTGACAAATTATTTTATAAAGTGGTAAGATAGATGTAATAATTCCTATCAGTCTAATCGGAATAGGAGGGCTTACCCCTATGCGCGTTGCGAATAATGTATTAGAGCTAATAGGCCAAACTCCCTTGGTGAAGTTGAACCGAATCGTTGGCAAGTCAGATGCAGACATTTTTTTGAAACTGGAGTTTTTTAATCCAGGTGGCAGTGTAAAAGACCGGATCGCCCTCAGCATGATTGAAGAGGCTGAAAAACGCGGTGAATTGAAACCGGGTTCGACCATTGTGGAGCCCACCAGCGGCAACACCGGAATCGGTTTGGCGATGGTCGCCGCGGCGAAAGGATACCGTGCGGTATTGGTGATGCCCGATACAATGAGTCTGGAACGTCGCAACCTGCTGAAAGCTTACGGTGCGGAACTCGTATTAACCCCCGGTGCGGAAGGCATGCGCGGGGCGATCAAAAAGGCGGAAGAAATCCTGGCTGAAAACCCCGATTACTTTATGCCGCAGCAGTTTAATAATCCAGACAACGTCAAAATCCATTTGGAGACCACCGCATTGGAAGTGGTGGAACAGGCTGGCGGCGAAATCGACGCATTTGTGGCTGGCGTGGGCACTGGCGGCACCATCACCGGCGTTGGTCGCGTCTTGAAGGAGAAATTCCCGCATGTGCAGGTGATTGCCGTAGAACCAACGGCCTCTCCGGTCTTGTCCGGCGGAAGTCCCGGTCCACATAAGATCCAAGGAATTGGTGCTGGGTTTGTGCCTCAGATTCTGGACACCAACATTTACGACGAAGTGATCCAAATCGAGAATGAGGAAGCTTTTGAGTGGGCTCGCCGCTTGGCGCGGGAAGAAGGAATCCTGGTCGGCATCTCTTCCGGCGCGGCAACGGCTGCGGCAATCAGAGTGGCCCGTCGCCTCGGCCTCGGCAAGAAAGTCATTGCGGTGTCACCAAGTAACGGAGAAAGATATTTGACCACACCATTGTACCAATTTGATTGATTCGAAAAAACTTTGGCTATCCTGTGAACATGGGATAGCCTTTTGTATGTCCTTCTAGGGCGTGTCTGAAATATGTCGGCGACCCATAACCGTTTTCCCATTCGCTTCACTTGTCCATCGGCGCTCATCGGGAAAAGGTTTTTCCGCCTTCTCCCAATGGTCAACTTGATTCGCCAGACACGCCCCAAGGTCGCACAATACGCTTGCTAAGAAGGACGTTCTGCCATAGTGGAGTATCCTTGAATTTAAGATGAAGAATGAATAGGCATGTGTTAAAATAAGGTGATTAGAGGAGCTTAGAAGAGATGAGAGGAGAATAGCAGATGATTTTAATGATTGATAACTACGATTCCTTCACCTACAACTTGGTTCAGTATTTAGGAGAACTGGGCAAGGAACTAAAAGTTGTTCGCAATGATGAAATGGACGTTGATGAGATAAAGGAACAGAATCCAGAAGTGATCGTTCTGTCGCCGGGGCCGGGCACTCCGGATGATGCGGGAATTTGTTTGGAAGTAGTGAAACGATGCGCCGGACAGATTCCGATCTTGGGCGTCTGCCTGGGACATCAGACGATTGCCCAAGCGTTTGGTGGGGATGTGATTCGCGCAGACCGGTTGATGCATGGCAAAACGTCACCGATTGAACATGACGGGCAGACGATTTTCGCGGGGCTTCCCTCGCCATTCACGGTAACGCGTTACCACTCTTTATTGGTGGATCGGCGTACGTTGCCGGCTGATTTGGTCATCAGCGCGGAAACAAGCGAAGGGGAAATCATGGCTTTGCGCCATCGTTCGCTGCCGATTGAAGGAGTGCAGTTCCATCCTGAATCGATTTTGAGTGAACACGGCAAAGATCTGCTGGCTAATTTTATTCACGTATACGGAAAATAGGATTCCTTGCATTAGGGGGAGCATTCGCGGTGGCTTGGATGATGCTGGATGGACAGCCGATAGAAGAGGCGGAGGCGAGGCTGTCCGTATTGGATCATGGTTTTTTATATGGAGTGGGCGCTTTTGAGACATTAAGGATATACCAAGGGTTTCCTTTTCTCATAGATGATCATCTTGAGCGGTTGGCGCTGGGTTTATCCCGGCAACGCATTCGCTCCCCATATCAGCGGGAGGAATGGTTGACGCAAATCGGGGAATTGCTCCATTTGGCGGGTTTACTGGATGCTTCTTTGCGCATCATGGTGACGGGCGGTGAAGAAGGCTTGGGGCTTAACGCAAGCGAGTACGAACAACCCCATGTCCTGATGTTCATCCGCCCTCTTCCCTTTCGTGACGGGGAATGGTTTGCGAAAGGAAAGGCGCTTGACCTGGTATCCATCCCGCGGCAAGCACCCGGGGGAGCGTCCGATATCAAAAGCAACAATTACCTAAACAGTGTGTTGGCGCGGCAACAAGTGGACCAGTTTCCGCAGGCGGAGGGTTTGATGTTAACACCCGATGGGTATCTGGCCGAAGGGATTGTCAGCAATCTTTTTTTTGTGCGTGACGGCATTTTGCATACACCGTCATTGGAATTGGGGATTTTGGCCGGGGTGACGCGCAAGTGGGTGATCTCGCTGGCGCAGTCCCTTGGGATGGAGGTGCGGGAAGGGAAGTATCGCCCTTCCGCACTGGATGAAGCAGAAGAAATCTTTATCACCAACTCGATCCAGGAGATCGTGCCGATTCGCCGTTGGCAGGGTCGACTCTTTAAGGAACATCCGATTACCACCTCATTATATGAGGCATATCGCTCATGGACGACCACTTGCACCAGCGCAAGAGAGTTAGGCAGGAGGATGTAGGCAGATGAAATCAAACATCATACAAGCGGGACCTTATTCGTTATCTTATGACAAGCGAACTCTGGTGATGGGGATTGTCAATGTCACACCCGATTCTTTTTCTGATGGAGGGAAATATGACTCCGTAGAGCTTGCTTTGAAACATGCGAAGCAACTGGTGAGTGATGGGGCGGACATCATTGATGTCGGGGGGGAGTCGACACGTCCGGGGTCGACTCCCGTATCCCTCGAAGAAGAGTTGGAGCGGGTCATTCCCATCGTCAAAGCGCTGGCCCGGGAATTGGATTGCCCCATTTCGGTAGATACCTACAAAGCGGAAGTGGCCAAGCAAGCCATTTTGGCGGGAGCCCATATCATCAATGATATTTGGGGAGCGAAGCGTGATCCTCTGATGGCTCGGGTGGCAGCCGAACTGGATGTCCCCATCATATTGATGCACAACCGTGAGGAAGCCCGGTATGATTCCCTCATCGAGGATGTGTGCGAAGACTTGCTTGCTTCGGTTGACTTGGTCAGACGAGCGGGAGTGCGGGAAGAAAAAATCATTTTGGATCCGGGAATTGGATTTGCCAAGACGGTCGAAGACAACTTCGAAGTGATGCGCCACCTGGACCAAATTGTGGCCTTGGGATATCCTGTGTTATTGGGAACCTCGCGCAAGTCGTTCATTGGGAAAACCTTGGGGTTGCCTCCTCACGAGCGTATGGAAGGAACGGCCGCCACCGTTGCCTATGGCATCACGAAAGGTTGCCAACTCATGCGGGTGCACGATGTGAAAGAAATGGCCCGGGTTTCCCGGATGATGGATGCGCTGGTTTATGGCGAGAGAGCGGGGGAGGCGGGATAATGGACAAAATCTTTCTCAATCAAATGCGCTTCTACGCCTACCATGGTGCTTATCCAGAAGAGAATCGATTGGGGCAGCGATTTTACGTGGATGTGGAAATGAAGATGAATCTTCAGCCTGCTGCGGCCACCGACGATCTGGAACAGACAGTCAATTATGGGCAAGTCTATGAATTGATTGAGCGGGAGATGACACAAACAAAGGTAAAGTTATTGGAAACGCTGGCGGAACGGATCGCAGGGCGTATCCTTGACCATTTTCCGGTCGAAGAAGTGCGGTTGCGCGTAACCAAACCTGACCCACCGATCCCAGGCCATTATGATTCGGTGGGGGTTGAGATTGTGCGCAAGAGACCATGAGCCGCCGAGTGACCGCCTATCTGGGTCTGGGAGCCAATATGGGAGACCGGTTGGCCCAATTGAGTCAAGCGATCTCGCTCCTTGACCGCACCCAGGGCATCTCGGTTCAGCGAATCTCTTCTGTGTATGAAACGGCTCCTGTTGGCCTGCTGGAGCAACCACACTTTTACAATTTGGTGGTAGAGATTCATACGACCCTGATCCCAACGGAACTTTTGCGCGTCGCCCTGGCCATCGAGAAGAGATTGCACCGAGTTCGTCTGGTGCGCTGGGGCCCGCGGACGATTGACATAGATCTCTTATTGTACGATGATCGAGTTATTCGGCGTGAGGAGTTGGAAATTCCGCATCCGCGCATGCATGAACGCGCCTTTGTGTTGATACCGTTAGAAGAACTTGTGGGAAACATCATCATCCCGGGGACGAACACTTCACTTGAGCAGTGGATCGCCCAGTTGCCCGCAGATCAGGAGATAAACAAGTTGGATGAAGTGGTTTTCCCCATGATGGAACGGAATGGGGTTTAAAAGAAAGGTGGGCTTAGAAAAGAGGAAGGAGGGGCCTCAGGTGTTGAAAATTGGAGACATTGCATTGAAAAACCGGGTCGTGTTGGCACCGATGGCGGGTGTGTGCAATCCTGCCTTTCGTTTGATCGCCAAAGAGTTTGGCGTGGGTTTGGTCTGTGCGGAGATGGTAAGCGACAAAGCGATTTTGCATGGAAACAAACGGACACAAGAGATGCTGTTTGTGGATGAACGGGAAAAACCGCTCAGCCTGCAAATTTTTGGTGGAGACAAAGAGACGCTGGTGGAAGCGGCCAAAGTGGTGGATGAGCAGACCAATGCCGACATTATCGATATCAACATGGGTTGCCCGGTGCCAAAAGTGGTGCGTTGCGATGCGGGGGCCCGCTGGCTGTTGGAGCCGAAGAAAATTGAGGAAATGGTCTCGGCCGTAGTCAAGACGGTAAAGAAACCGGTTACCGTCAAGATGCGGATCGGCTGGGATGAAGATCATATTTATGTGGTGGATAATGCCAAAGCGGTAGAAAGCGCCGGCGGGAAGGCTGTTGCCGTACACGGGCGCACCCGTCAGCAGATGTACCGTGGCCATGCGGATTGGGAATATATCCGCAAAGCCAAAGAGGCGGTTTCCATTCCCGTGATCGGCAATGGGGACGTTTTTACGCCGGAAGACGCAAAACGCATGTTGGAACAGACCGGATGCGACGGGGTGATGATCGGACGCGCCGCTTTGGGGAATCCGTGGATGCTGTACCGCACGGTTCATTATCTTGAACATGGTGAGCTTCTGCCGGAACCGGAGCCGATGGAAAAAATGCGAATCGCCATTTTGCATATGGATCGCTTGATCAGCTTGCGCGGCGAGCGGGTCGCGGTGCGGGAGATGCGCAAACACGCTACCTGGTACTTGAAGGGCTTACCGGGGGCGGCGAAGATCAAAGATGTGGTGACGCAACAGGAAACGCGCGATGGAATGGCGGAAGTGTTGCTGACGTTTGCCCAGGGATTGAAGCAAGAACAGGCAGCGGAACAAGAGGATCCGCAAAAAGAGACAGCATAAGCCTTACGAAATGAGGCCATATCTATCTAGTGAATGAAGGAGTGCATGGGGATGACACATGAAGAACACAGCGATCTGTTTCAGGTTCGTCGCGACAAATTGGAGACATTGCGCGAACAAGGCATCGATCCATTCGGTTCCAAATTCGAGCGTACGCATTATACCGAAGAATTGGTGCGTGAGTACGATGCCTTCTCCAAAGAAGAATTGGAGGAAAAGCAGGCCAATGTGATTGTGGCCGGGCGGCTGATGAGCAAGCGTGAGCAAGGGAAAGCCACGTTTGCCCATTTGCAGGACATGACGGGCCGCATCCAAGTCTATGTGCGGGTGGACCGTGTGGGCGAACAGCAATTCGATCTCTTCAACATGGCGGATATTGGCGACTTCATCGGGGTGGAAGGAGTCATGTTCAAAACCAACCGCGGAGAGCTGAGCGTCAAAGCGGATAAAGTGACTTTTTTGGGCAAATCGCTCCGTCCCCTGCCTGAAAAGTACCATGGCTTGAAAGATGTGGAGTTGCGCTATCGCAAACGTTACCTTGACTTGATGATGAACCCGGAAGTGAAGGACACGTTCATTCTGCGCAGCAAAATCATCGCCGCCACCCGCCGCTACTTGGATGCTCAAGGTTATCTGGAAGTGGAGACCCCAACCATGCATGCGATTGCGGGCGGGGCGGCGGCGCGCCCATTCATCACGCACCACAACGCGCTGGATATGACCTTGTACATGCGGATTGCGTTGGAATTGCACCTGAAGCGGCTCTTGGTGGGCGGCATTGAGAAAGTGTATGAGATTGGCCGCGTTTACCGGAATGAAGGAGTATCCACCCGTCATAATCCGGAGTTCACCATGTTGGAACTGTATGAAGCCTATGGCGATTACCGAGATATCATGAACCTGACCGAAAACCTGATCGCGCATGTGGCCCAAGAAGTGCTGGGCACGACCAAAATCGAGTATCAAGGCCAGCCAGTTGATCTGACGCCGGGATGGGCTCGCAAATCGATGGTGGATCTTGTCAAGGAGCACTGTGGCGTCGATTTCGGTCGTCAGATGACCGATGAAGAGGCACACCAATTGGCAAGAGAGCATGGGGTGGAAGTGGCTCCATCCATGACATTTGGCCATATCCTGAATGAGTTCTTCGAGCAAAAGGTGGAGCATCTGTTGATCCAACCCACTTTTGTCACCGGACATCCTGTGGAAATTTCCCCGCTCGCGAAGAAAAATCCACAAGATCCACGATTTACTGATCGCTTTGAATTGTTCATCGTGGGGCGTGAGCATGCCAATGCCTTCTCCGAGCTGAATGATCCGATTGATCAGCGGGAGCGTTTTGAAGCGCAGTTGAAAGAGAAAGCCCAAGGCAACGATGAAGCCCATCCGATGGATGAAGATTTTATCGAAGCGTTGGAATACGGAATGCCGCCAACGGGTGGACTTGGGATTGGAATGGACCGCCTGGTGATGCTCTTGACCGACAGCCCATCCATCCGGGACGTGTTGCTTTTCCCTCACATGCGCCATCAAGAATGATTCGGATTGCACTTTTTTGAAGGGTTATCCACAGCTTGTGCACAGATCATGTGTGAATTGTGTATAACTTGTGTGAAAATGAGGGCCGTTTCTTCTGAAAAGAAGAGCGGCTCTTTTCTTTTTATAATAAATGGATTTAAAGGCATAAAAAGGAATCGAGCGGATTGATAGCGAATTCAGTAAAGAATTAGTGAATGGGGAGGGATTGCGTGGAAGACAAATGCACCTGCGCCACTTGTGGAGCCAAGTCCTTATACATTCAATTTTTCGAGATTGATGGAAAGTATTATTGCCGCATCTGCTATACCGAGAAACTGATGGAAGAAGAGCAGCAAGACGAGTCTGAGTGCGGGTAAGAGCAGGAGATGCCCCGCGGTCGCGTGAACAGGTTTGCCAGAGCAGGGAATGATGCGTTGTGAACGGAAAAGAGAATGGGAAGTTGGGCATGTAGCGCCGTTAGGATCAGGGGATGCATCTGGTCCTGACGGTTTTTGATGTGGTGAAGGAAAGACTGGATCGGGTGGTGAATATAGAATATTCTTAGGAGAAATGGCTTGTTTTCATGAATTAAACCTAATATAATGACCGTAGATTCATCTGGAACACACTGGATAATCATAATTTTCTAACGTTACGATTAACGGTTTTTACCATGATCCGCCGTTAATAGAATGAGAATAATATCAGGTATATCCTCTCCTTCTCGTCCCCGCAGGTTTGTCCGGCCATCCCATCGTTGAAGCTGATTACAGACCACAAACCGGAGCAGTGGTAGCGTAGGAGAGTGCAGATGCCGAACGTTCTGTATAAAATTGGATCTATTTTTCGCCACAATTCACCCAATCTATATACTTGCGACATGAAATAACTTGCGAGTAAAATGATATAAGCGGGAAGATGTAGAAACGTTCAGCTTTTTTCTGTTTCGCTCTTCTATACTCAGGTGGAATTTTCAAGAATGTTGATCCTTGAACATATATTCCAAATTCACTTTGACCGTTAGGGAGGTTACTGTATGGGGCCCAGGAAAGAGAACCAAAAGCCAATGGGAGAACAACATCATTTGTCATTCCCAGAGGCACGCTTTGGCTTACCTGTGAGAAGAGATAACGCTGTAAGAGAAGTGAGAGAGGGGCGTGGCAACAACGAGCGCCAACAGCAACAAGTTCTCACCATGTTAAACAGTTTACAGCAAAACTTCACATCTTTGTTACAGGTGGTAACCAATCGTTTAAGCTATGATAAGACGAAAGAAGCTGCGTTTGACCGTCTGTACAAAGAAATGGAAGAGTTGAAACAGGATCAGGAATTAAATCAGCTTCGTCCGCTCTACATCGACTTAATCCTTCTCATTGACCGCATGAATACGATTTATAACGATAAGTTGGATACAGGTCATAAGAATCCAGAACTGGTAGGCATATTACAAACGCTGAGCCATGAAGTATTGGAAATCCTATATCGACGCGGAGTCGAATTGATTGTGGCTCCATCCAATAAATTTGATCCTCGCATTCAGCAGGTCGTAGAAGTGATCCCCACCAAGAACCCTGCCGAAGATGGCCAGGTAGTACATATGGTGCGCCATGGTTTTAAATATAAAGATGTGGTCCTAAGACCGGAAGAAGTTGTGATTAAGAAATACCAATCATAGCCCATGCCATAGATTGATGGAAGTAACCCTTCTGCCGTCTAACGAGAATAGCGCGGAAATTCTCCCGTAAGAGTGGGGATGGATGCGCTTTGGCGGCGAGCCGTTCACGAAGTTAAAAGTTCTTATATTGAGAGATGGGGTTCCCATCTTTTCCTTTTAATTTATACAACAGTTTGCCTGTTTGTTACGTCTAATATTATGACTAGGGGAAAGTGTCTCTCCAAAATACGTCATAGTTACCTTTTTGACCTTGATGGAAGTGATAGAGGGAGTGAAAAAAGATGGGAAGAGTTGTAGGGATCGACCTGGGAACAACTTACTCGGCGATCGCTATAGTGAACAAGTACGGAAAGCCAGAAATGCTTGCTAACCGTGAAGGAGAACGCATTACCCCTTCTGTAGTTCTCTTCGATGGATCAGATGTGGTAGTGGGAAGCATTGCGAAACGCACAGCTGTAGCAAGTCCGTTTAATGTGGTTCAATTTGTGAAGAGACAGATCGGAGACAAGACTTGGAAGTTCCAAACGGACAGCCATGATGACTTCACCCCTGAAGAGATTTCGGCGATGATCTTGCGCCGCCTCAAGGAAGATGCGGAGACATTGCTGGGTGAGAAGATTGAAGATGCGGTGATTACCGTGCCTGCGTATTTCGATGACGCCCAACGCAAAGCGACACAAGATGCTGGGCGGATTGCAGGCCTCAATGTGTTGCGCATCATCAACGAGCCAACCGCGGCGGCATTGGCTTATGGATTGGATAAGATGCATCAGACCCAAAACCTGCTCGTATATGACTTGGGGGGCGGTACATTTGATGTGACGATCATGAACCTGTCACCGGGCGGCTTGCGGGTACTCTCCACGGGCGGAGCGAAAAACTTGGGTGGTTTTGATTGGGATAACGTGGTGATGAGCTACCTGAATGAAGAGTTTAAAGCCCAAGGTGGCAGCGACCTGTTGGAAGATCCGATGTTGGAACAGGATCTGCGCGAAAAAGCGGAAATCGCCAAGAAAACCCTCTCTGTCCGTGATCGCACAAATGTGTTCTTATCCGCAAACGGAGTCAACGTCTCCATCCCTCTGACTCGTGCGAAGTTTGATGAACTGACCGCACCTCTTCTCAATCGTACCCAGAAGATTATGGAGTTCGTCCTAGAGGATGCCAACCTGGACTGGAAAGATATTGACCGTGTGCTTCTCGTCGGTGGTTCGACCCGGATGAAACAAGTGCCGACGATGATTGAACGCGTGACGGGTATTAAGCCATCCCTCGATGTGAACCCAGATGAAGTGGTCGCGCAAGGAGCGGCGATTCAAGGAGCGATTCTCCAAATCAAGCAAGGTACCGCCGATCTGCATCTTACCCAGTCCTTCCCTGTGGTTGAGGTGCAAGATGTCAATTCGCACAGCATGGGGGTTGTTGCGCTGGATGAGAGTGGAGATGAGTTCAACTCCATTGTGCTCAAGAAAGACACCGCCATTCCCAGCCGGGTCAGCGGCCATTATAAAACGACGGTAGATGGTCAATCCCAACTCTTCTTGCAAGTGACCGAAGGAGAGGACAGCGACCTCGATTATGTGAAAATCGTCGGGGAAGGGATGATCAATCTTCCCGCTTATCCAAAGGGCGCACCGCTGGAAGTGATCTTCGAATATGATAGTGATGGAATTATCCATATTTCAGTGATTGATTCCACTGCGGGGACCTTGTTGGGCGAGTTGGATATTGAAAGAACGTCCAACTTGACCGAAGCTGAAGTGCGGGCGAAACAGCGCCGTGTGGAACAGATCGCGATTGGTTAAGCCATGGGCGTTTCAGCTATGGGACAAAGCTTGTAAAAAGCAAGGTTGTTGTTCTTATTGTCAATTTTTCCGAAAAATGATTAAGGTACACGAAAAGCCGGGAAACCCGGCTTTTTGTTATGAGCCTAATACTATTGCCAATAATGTGGTAAATTGATAAAATTGAACCGATTAAGGTAATAATATAAATATATTATGCCAAACATGGATGAAGATCTCATTTTCTCTTCATTTAATTATACTTTTTCCAATATGATTTATTAATATATAGTTTAACACTATTTAGTGAAGCTTGGGAAAAAGTATTGAATTTGGTTGCAACTTAGATAAAATAGTGATGCTAGTGTGAAGTTTCAAAAAGACATCGTGTGCTATTGAAGGAGGCTTTGCATTTCTTATGTATCCAGATACAAAGCTGTTGATCGTTACGGAAGAGGATCCGATTGCAACGGATTTGCGGGAAAGATTAAGTTCTCAGTTTCCTCAGGTCAGCCATGTGTACGCCTCTGAGGTGCGGCGGGAGATCGCCCGGATTCAGCCGGATATTGTCCTGCTTCATGAAGGGGTGGGGAGCTTGGGGATGCAGCTGATCCCATACATCTTGCGGGAAGTTACCCATGCCAAGATCGTCTTCCTCACCGAATCGAAGGACTCGATTCGCATTCGTGACGCCAGCCGGGCCGGGGCTTTTGATGTGTTGTTCTTCCCTGATGAGATCAACGCGTTGGGTGATGTGCTGTCACGTGCCGTAATCGCCTTGCAAACCGACAGCGCCAAGAATGAGGCGGCAGCCAGCTTTACGTGGGGACGCGGACAAGTGATCGGTTTCTACAGCGGCAAAGGAGGTTCGGGCAAGAGCTTGATTGCTTCCACCTTGGCGCAGACGCTTCAGTTGGAATCCAATTCCAGTGTGCTGTTGGTAGACCTCAACTTTCAATTTGGCGGTGTTGAAACCTATCTCAATCTCACCAGTGGTCGTAACTTATACGACTTAACACCGGTCTTGCACGAGCTGAACGACAACCACATCCGCAGCGTGACCGTGATTGAGCCGCACTCCGCGGTGGAGGTGTTGGCAAGCCCCGCCGATTTGGAAGTGGCTGAGCAGATCACCGAAGATCACATTGAGCGTTTGCTCCGTGCGGCGCGCCTCTATTATGATTACATACTTGTAGACCTGCCATCGGAAATGACCAACTTAACTTATACCGCTTTGGAAGAGGCAGACAAAATCTTTTATGTGTTAAATCCTGACGCCCTGTCGCTCCGTACGTTCAACCGAGTGCTGTCCGCATTCAACATGATCGGGGTGGATCCTACGGACCGTTTGGAGATTCTCGTCAATCGCCTCAGCCGCGATTCCGAAATCGGGGCCAAAGAGATTCGCCAACGCTTCAGTTTTGACATCGCCGGGGAATTCCGCGATGATCTCAAGCGCATCGACCAAGCGATTAACCGCGGCAAACCGTTGCGCACCGCCAAAAACGAGCGCAACCTTTCCCTCTTTGCCCGGGATATGCAGAAGTTCGCCAAGCATCTGCTGTCTGAAGCAAAGAGCGGCAAATCCGCTTCATAAGGCAGGATGACTTTCATTGATAGAACATGCATTGTACCTCATCCTGATTGGACTCTTAATCGCCGCAACGGTCACTGATCTGAAGCACCGCTTGATCTATGATCGTTTTGTCGTGATCGGACTCGTGGCTGCCGTGATCGCTCGGCTTATCACGCGTCCGGAACCATGGTGGAATTATCTGTTAACCGGTATTGTCGTCTTTCTCATTCTTTACGTGATCGCCGTCGTGACCGATGAACGTTCCATTGGCGGAGGGGACGTGAAGCTGTTTGGCATGTTGGGGCTTGCCTTGGGCTTTAAGCCTTTTCTCTTCATCTTTTTCAGCTCCCACTTGTTGGCGGCCGTCTATCTGCTCATCCTCAAGCTCGTGCGATGGAAAACAGTGGGCCGTAAAACCGAATTCCCCTTCGCCCCCTTCATCCTTCTCGGCACCGTGCTCACGTATGCGCTAACCAAACTATAAGAATAAGCAGGTGTATCGATCTATGCAAGATGCAAAGAGAAGAGCCATGTTATTTCTAGTTGTTGCGTTGTTTCTTTCCGCGATTGCTGGATATCTCTTTATGCAAAAAGTAAGTGCGGTAGATGAAACGTTAGGTGACTTTGCCACGGTATATGTGGCCAATAAGAGCATCAATGCACGCCAACCTTTGCGCCCAGAGGATTTCGATGAAGTGAAAGTGCCGCAACAGTATATCCAACAATCCGCCATTACGAATATGCAAGGCATTAAATTGGAAAACGGCATTTTCCCCATCACTAAGCTGGTTACGGTTGTCCCGTTGCAAAAAGGGGACTTGCTTACCCTCAACATGTTAAAGTCGGATACGACTTTATCCTCTGACAAAAAACGCATGGTCATGTTGAACCGTTCCGATAAAGTGGGCTTTGATGATGTGTTCAGCTATAACGATCGCGTTGATATCATTGTGACTCTACCTAATTCCAAATCATTGGTTTATATGCAAAAAGTTCCTGTTGTGGCTTTGGCGAAAGATCCCCAAGGGAATGTGACGGGGCTTGGGCTGGAAATGACGTTGACCGAAGCGGCTGATTTTGTTGATAAGCAAGTGAACGCGATCAACATTCGTGTCCTCAAGGCACCCAACGCGGAGGATATCAAAGGGGCGGAAAAAAGCACCAATAGTGAGGAAGCCGCCCAAAAATTGAATGACCAAACGAAGCCGAAACTGCCAAAAACCGGTGGGACTCCGCAAGATGACATACCAGAACAAGATACAAAAAAACAGTAATCAGCTGATGGCATATGAATCAGTTGCATTGTGAAGAAGGGGTGGCCTATGGCGATTTTTTCACAAAACCAACGGTTGTCCAAACATCTGAAACGCCAGAGAATCAATGAGACACAGATTCAACGCTCAGCCGATGACAGCCGTGTGAACCAGTTGGCACAACATTTTAAAGCACGGCTGTTAAGCGAAACTGATCTTGAAAAGCTGACGCAGATGCCGTCAGCAGAGTTGCGCATCACCCTAGACCGCTTGGTGAGCCGATACTTGGCTGAAGAGCAAGTGGTGTTGACAGGGCAAGAGCGGAACCGCGTGATCAACCGCATCATTAACGAATCCGTTGGTTTCGGTCCGTTGGAATCCTTGCTGGAAGACGAAGAGATTACAGAGATCATGGTGAATGGTCCCTATGAAGTCTTCTACGAGAAGAAAGGGAAGCTGTTTAAGACAGACATCCAGTTTCGTGATGAAGAAGCGTTGCGCCATGTGATTGACCGGATCGTGGCTCCGATCGGCCGCCGGATTGACGTGAGCTCCCCGATGGTGGATGCGCGCCTGCCTGACGGAAGCCGTGTGAATGCGGTGATTCCCCCGATCAGCTTGAAAGGATCTTTGCTCTCCATCCGTAAGTTCCGCAAAGATCCGATCCGGTTGGATGACCTGATTTCGTTTGGCAGTATGACGCCGGAGATGGCCCAGTTTCTCACCAGCATGGTCAAGGCCAAGTTGAACATTATCATTTCCGGGGGAACAGGTAGCGGTAAGACGACGCTCCTAAACGCTTTGGCGTGCTATATTCCGGAAGATGAACGGATTATCACCATCGAGGATATGGCCGAACTCAGGATCCCGCATACGCACGTGGTCGGGATGGAAGCCCGGCCCGCCAACGTGGAGGGCAAAGGGGAAGTCTCGATTCGCCAGCTTGTGCGGAACGCCTTGCGGATGCGCCCTGACCGAATCATCGTCGGGGAGGTTCGGGGTGCGGAAGCATTCGACATGTTGCAAGCGATGAACACCGGTCACGAAGGTTCGATCACCACCGTCCACGCCAATACCCCGCAAGATGCCATGAGCCGTCTGGAGGGGATGGTGATGATGTCCGGGATGGACCTGCCATCGGAGATCATCCGCCAGTACATTGTCAGTGCCGTCGACTACATCGTCCAAATCGGGCGTCTGCCGGACGGGCAACGGAAGATGCTGGCCATTGCGGAAATGCAACAGAAGGAAGATGGCTCGGTGAAGATGATCGATATCTTCCGTTTCGTGCAAACCAATGTGGATGGAGACGGGAAAGTGGAAGGTTATTTCGCGCCAACCGGTTACCTGCCGAGTTGCCTTGATCGCTTGAAAGCTTATGGGGTAGGGGTGGATCGAAAGATCTTTCAGCCGAACCAGGCGGGAGTGAAGGAATAATGGCGATTGGAATCATTGGCGCACTCGCTGTCTTTAGCATGTTGTTGGCCATCTACTACTGGATGCAGATGAAAGCCGCCCAGAGGCAGACAGGAGAAGTCTTGGAGAAATATGTGGGTTCCCCCACGGAAATCGGCTGGTCAGACCGTTTGGTCGAACGTTTGGATCAATATGAATGGGCCAAGAAGTTGGAGCCGCAGTTGAAGCGGGCCAGCATCCAGCTCCGCCCAGCCGAGTATACTGCGATTCTGTTCTTGATCGGATTAGGCGTTTTTTTTCTCCTTTATAAGGGGATGGGTGCACCCATTCCATTCAGCTTGATTATCCCGGTGGTGTTGATTCCACTCGGTTCGAAAATGATGATCAACTCGCGCAAGTTCTTGTATGCGCAGAAGATCGACAACCAGTTATCGGAAGCCTGTCGCTTATTGAGCAGCGGGGCGCGTGCCGGATTGTCGATCCCGCAAGGGCTGGAGCTGGTCGTCAAAGAGATGGATGGACCGATCAAAGAAGAGCTGGGGATCGTTGTGCGGGAGCTGCAATTGGGAAAAAACGTGGAAGTAGCCTTGAAGGATATGCTGAAGCGTGTGGAAACCAAGGATCTGCAAGTCTTTATCAACGCCTTGGTCATCCAGCGCCGGGCCGGTGGTGACTTGGCGCGCGTGTTGAGTGAGATGGCGGCTACGATGGAAGAGCGGAAAGTGATCCATAAGACGATTGATGCAACCGTGGCCCAAGCGCGTTACTCCGCTTATTTATTGCCGGTGATATCCATTTTGATGGTTGTGATGATGAGTCAGATGATCGATGGATTCTTTGACTTTTTCACCACGGCCATCGGGATCGGCGTGTTGGTGATCTTCATCATCCTGCAAATCATTGGGTTTATGTTAATCCGCAAGATTGCGGATATCAAAGTGTAGAGGTAGGGAACGATGACCTTTTTCTTATATCTCTTAGTCATTATGATATGGGGCTGTCTGGTGTTTGCGGCGACGTCTTTTTACACCTATAGCAAGGAGTTGGAAGAGGTAAGGGCCAATCTGGATAACTTCATCCCCCCTTGGAAAGTGATGCGGCGCAAAACCAACAGCCGCGCCCTGATCCATAAGTGGATGGACGATCTGGCCCCAACCGGGAAAAAGATTCAGATCTTGAGCGATCAAGATGAGATGGAAGATGTGTTGGTGAAGGCGGGACATCCGTTTCAGTTGTCTGTGCATCGTTTGCACGGGGCCAAATTGTTGGGGCTTTTCGCAGGGGTGTTTCTGGCGGTGCTGTTTAATGTGGTTGGATTGCCGCTTGCCCAACTGTCGTTTGTTCTGTTGCCGATCGTGGGTTATTTGTCCCCGATCTTGCTCGTGCGTTACTTGGCCAAGAAGCGGCAAGAGCAAGTCCGCCTGGAACTGCCCGATTTCCTCGACATGATGAGCATCACCTTGCAAGCGGGGATGGCGATGGACGATGCCATGGCCTATTACGCCGAAGCGACCCGTGGCCCGTTGGGGGAAGAACTAAATCGCATGTTACAGGAGATTAAGTTTGGCGTGCAACGGGAAACAGCTTACCGGGGATTGATTAAGCGTACCGAGTCGCCGGAGTTGGAAGCTTTGATCATGTCCCTCATCCAAGCGCATAACTTGGGGACGCCGATCGCCCAGACTTTTACCCAGCAAGCGGTGGAGATGCGCCGTATGCGCTCCGAGAAGGCCAAGGAAGCGGCCGGGAAAGCGTCACCGAAGATCTCGTTGGTCAGCGGCTTGGTGATTGCCCCCTCAATCATGCTTCTGATGCTGGGTGCCATTCTTTACAATGTGGTATTTAAAAATTTGGCTGACTTATTTTAGCGCTTTAAGGGAGGTGATGGGCAAACAGCCAGCGAAGAGAACTCAATGTTAACAAAGAGCAAAAGATGTCACGATATCATTTTATTTTTCATTATTAAGGAGGATTACTCATGATCAAATTACAAGAATGGAAATTGCGTTTAGCACAAGTGAAAGAATTCTTCCCAAGAATCAGCAAAAAAGGTTCCCCAACGATGGAATACGTGATCATCATTGCGGTAGGTGCAATTTTTGCAGGAATCTTGCTTTCAATTTTCCAAGAGGATGATGGTGACATCAAAGGTACTTTGATTGAAAAAGTTAAAACACAAATCGAAGGTAAATAATAAAGTTCATTTTCCGTTTGGCTATTAAAATAAATAGCCAAACGGTTCCCCTTTAGATAAAGGAGGGAATTTAATGAAGTTGTTTCGAACAGTTTTAGTTGTATTAGTATTACCAACACTATTGTTAATTGCGTGTAACCAAAAAGATCAAGCGGGATCGCCGGATGGAAAGAAGCAGGAAGCATCCGATCAACCAGTACCCAAAACCTTTGAAGAGATTATGAAGCAACCTCCCGGCAAGTATGCTGGAGATAAGTATAATCAGGCTGCAGTGGAAAAAGAACTGGATCAAATGCCCAAGGAGTATGCCAATGATGCCGAGAAAGTGTACTCCTATATTAACTCTCTTGTTAGCGAGGATTATCAACCGCTTTATCAAAAATTCCGCTCTTTCGATCCAAATATATCAGTAAACAATGCAACTCCTGATGGAAAGATTGAGATTCCAAGGCTGGAGCAGATTAATGTCGAGATCATCTTAGATGCCAGTGGCAGTATGGCAGGACAAGTGTCCGGTGGACAGAAGATGGATCTGGCTAAAGAAGCGGTACGTAATTTTGTCTCTTCTGTTCCCAAAGAGGCTAAAGTATCGCTACGTGTTTATGGGCATAAAGGGAGCAATCAAGACAAAGACAAACAGCTCTCTTGTCAAAGCAGCGAACTAGTCTATCCTTTAAGTACATACAATGAAGCCCAATTTGAATCGGCATTGTCCAAGTTTAAGCCTACGGGGTGGACCCCGCTTGCTCGCGGAATCGAAGAAGCACAGAAAGATTTGGCAAGTGCCCAAGGTGAAGGGGTACGAAATATCATTTACGTGGTGAGTGATGGGATTGAAACCTGTGGTGGCGATCCCGTTAAAGCGGCACAGCAGTTGAAGGATTCCGGGATCAAACCGGTGATCAATATCGTTGGTTTTGACGTGGACGATGCTGGACAGCGACAATTAAAGCAAGTGGCTAGTGCTGCAGACGGTGTATATAAATCTGTGAACTCAGCTAGCGATTTGAAGGAGTATCTTGAAGCAGAGAAGGAACGGGTTAAAAGTGAGTGGGAAAGTTGGGCATTACACACACGGGTAGATGCAGGTAAAGAATGGGGCAAAAAACGCGTGGAACTTCATAGTGTCCATGGTAAATTGGTTAGTTTAAGGCTGTTAGAGATGAAACACATGCGCATTGCAAGGGATTATTTAGAGAGACAAGACATTATTAAAAGTGATATTCGTAAGCAATTGACTGAACTTATCTCAGATAGAGATGAAGTTGTTGGTAATACACTGAGGGAGAGGTCTCGAGAATTAGCTGATACTTTAAAGCAAATAGAGAAACAAGTTAAGGTGAAAGCTAACGAAACACGAGATAAGAATTTATCAACTCTAGATTAGGATAAAAATAAGGATCAAATATCCTGAAAACGGTTTATAGGTATTTGATCCTTATTTATTACAAGTTATAGCTATAAACTTTAAAGTTTATTAATAAATTTTTACCTTAAGAGTTTGAATGGTGATTTCTATACTATTTTTAATAATCTGTACTATTTACCATCTATTAGATCTTGAAAAATTCTGTATGATAAAAGTGTTATATGAGCTTAATCAATTACAGTTAACAAGTAGATCTTAGAGAATAGAAGTTTACATAATATTTTGTTTGAAGGTGATAAGATGAAGAGAAGGGTTAGACAATCGATAAGTATTTTGTTGTTAAGTGTAATCATGGCTGTTCTCGTGTTGCCGTTTTATATGACGAATGCAGAGACTGCGCCATATGTTCCGCCAGATCCATATAAAGCGCCAGATATCTATAAAGCACCAGACTCATACAAGGCACCAGATATCTATAAAGCACCAGATCCATATAAAGCGCCAGATATTTATAAAGCACCAGATCCACACAAGGCACCAGATCCATACCAAGCTCCAGACAAGTATCATTCCTCTGGATGGGAAGCGTATCTAAATCGCTTGTTGGATCCTTATGATAATAAATATAGAGATCCAAATTATATTAGTAAAATTAGAAACGAATTTATTAAAATGCGTATGAAGTATCAAATCTCATTTAAACAAGCTGGACATCGTTTAATCCCGCGATTTGATGCTAATGGTAAATTAATAGGATATTACTTTGACGGTAAACTGGATACGAAACTGCAACAATGGATGAGTGGCTTGCGCCCGGATAAAGTTAACGGACAAAAGGTATTTAATCGATTTTTACCAGTTCAAAACCAATTTAACAATTTAAAAGCAGCTTGGAAGCATAATATTACTGGTGGAGGTACTTGGGGATTTGCTGCATTAGGTGGTGTCATAACAGCTTCATTGGAAGGGCATGAAAAATGGCAGGACTGGGCAGCCTCTGCTACTGTTGAAACTGTGGTAGGAGCAGCATCATCAGCAGCAGGGTCGGCTATAGGTTCAGCTCTAGCTGGTGCTCTTGCTAGTACAGCATTAGGTGCGTCAATGGGCTCAGCAGTACCTATTGTTGGTACAGTAATTGGAGCAGTAGCTGGCATTGGTATTTATGCATTAACGAATACTTCAGTAGGCAGAACAGTGAAAAATTGGGTTAAGTCGGGTGTTAAACATGCACTTAATGCAATTGTTCCAAATGGCGTATCTGATTCTTTGCAAAATGCTTATTCAGCTACTAAATCTACAATTGGTGGATGGGTTGATGCAGGTAAATCTACTGTTTCATCTGTCAAAGATAAAGTAACCTCCTTTGTAGGTAAACTCTTTTAAGTAGTACAAGGAGGAGAAGTGGATGATTAATAATCGGGATTTTTTCGACGAACAACACCGTTTAAAGGAAGAGTTTATTGACTCATTTTATCAGCTTATCTATGTGACATTATTTCTTGCATTTTTCTCTTTCTTAATTCCTACGTTCTCTTTAGCTTTTTTCATTCTGTATATATTATTAATCGTAGCCTGTTTCTATTGGAAATATGCTAGTAATCGTTATAAACTTTATCAAAGCGTAAAGTGGCGCATCGGTTCATTATTGGGACATATAGATGTATCCGCTATATTCGTTGGTATGGTTTTATGGAGAGTTTCGGATGAAAGTTTAAAGGTTGGATTGTTGCAATTACTTACACTTATCATTGCAATTGGAATAGGTCATGGATTTCGCAAAACCATTGCGCAAGAACTTCGTAAACCCTTGACTAAATGGGGGAAAATGCTTGGGGCTGTTGGCGTGATTGGCGCAGGAAAAGCAACCTTATTAGCATACTTTTTGGCACAGTTTACAACGATGAATGTGCTGGCTCTTCTCATGTATGCATTAATTTTAATTGTGGTGATAATTATTCATTCTATGTGGCTATATGTAGAAAAACCAAATTGGAAACCTAAAGAAAATGGATTGAATGATTAAAAAAGATGGAGGTTTAGTAAATGGCAGTAAAAATGTTGCAGGGCTTTGGTGCAGGGTTCACAGTGTCAATAGTATTGGGATATATTGTTGGGGCTACAGGCCTCATTTTCCATATGGCAGGCCCAGTATCATTGATGGTGTTGACGTATTTAGTATGTGGTTGGGTTTCTGGCTATAACAATGAACATCCTTTTGTTACGGCTTGGTTAGTTGCATCGGTGTTGTTTGTTGTGAACTTGTTTATTTCGATTAATGTATTGGGAGAATTAGAAATTTCACTTTTAGGTTTATTATTTGCTTGGTTATTTGCTTTGCTAGGAGCTTGGATAGGTAAGAAAACGTCAAGTTTTGTTTGAGAGGGAGTGTCTGATGGACATGGTGTATGAAAGTATAAAAAGTGTATTTTCTTCTATAGGCGAAGCGTTCATGTTTTACAAAGAACAGTTTACAAGGGTGATGTTAATAGGATTAACCATTATTCTTCCTATGGAACTGTTTCTTACAATTGTAAAACAACTATCTTTTCTATATCCGCAATTAGATTCACTATATTATATGGTTATCCCAGTGGTTCTTTCTATAGCGCAGCTACCATTAGTTTATTTAAGTCATTTGTTTATCAAAGATGAACTGCTAGAAACAAGTGAGATATATTCTTTCTTTTTTAGGAAAATAACTAACGCTTATGTAACGAGCTTGTTTTTCATAGTATTAATGATACTGTTAATGTCTATTTCGCAAAGTTTATGGGTAATTGGGATATTTTTATCTTTTTCTATTCCTTATCTTCTAGTTATAAAAGAGTATCGTACTTTTGATTATATTACACAATCAGTTAAATTAGGTTTGATCAAATGGTTGCAGTTATTAATCTTATTATCTAGCTTTTATTTAATTGGATTGGGAATAAATCGAGGATTATTCGCAGCAATTGATTTACTCGCGCATGGAACTACACCTCAACTATTTTATCTAGTTCTTCAGTGGATTCTTCATTTATTGCTAATTCCTTTAGCAGTATTTATTTTGACTAGATCTTACTTTAAATGGTTAATAGAGGAGTAATATTATGTTAAGCATAATAGCTTTTATTCTTTTTGGTGTGTTCATAGTTTTAATTATACCTTTTACCATTTTATCTTTCCGATATGGAATAAAAGGTGCATTTGAAGAATTATTTGAGGGGATCGGGGAAGTGTTTGTATTCATTTGGCAAATCATCATCCTGCCATTTACCCTGATCAGAGACATTTTCAATCTCATCGCCAAGCTATTCAAACGCTAAAGCAATAAGAGCAACTGTGAGCAATAGGAGGACATTATGGTTCGGGGACTTCGAAAGTTCAACCGCAAACGCGGCAATGTGACCTTGATGTGGGTGGTTGCGTTGCCGGTGTTTATGATCATCTTCATGTTTCTTGGTTCATTGGTGGTTGTCTGGATGGAACACGCTATCGCCGAAAAAGCGGCGGATGCGGGAAGTTTGGCGGCGACGAAGAAGATGGATGGGTATGTGAGCGCCGAACTACAGACCATCATGAGCCGGATATTGCAAGAGAACGCGGATAATCAAACGTTCATCGACCCTTATCAGTATGTATTGGGAAACAGCGGATTGAAGAGAGGCATCATTAAAAACGCCGTATTCAACAATAAAGAAGAGCTGATAAAAGAAGTGCGAAAATATGTGGAACAGAACGGGGCAGAGCCGAGCAGGATCTATTTCTTTGCGGATGGGCGGATTCAGGTGGAAGCGAAGGTGAAGTTTACCCCTCTCATCTGGGCGGAGGAATTTGCCAATAAGTATGTGAAAGGAACAGGATTTGGCCCCACACGGGATTATGGGTCTTGGTGGCCCAATCGAAAACCACTCGAGGTTTCGTTTGAATAAGAGTGTCGGAGGGTATGAGCCGTATGCGGAGATGGAGAGAGGGAAGAAACAAAGGCTCAGTGACGCTGGAGTTTATTGTGGTGATACCATTGGTTATCTTTATGTGCCTGTTTGTCGCGCAGTTTGTCGTCGCGGGCATGGCGGTGTTGGAGACGCAACACTTTGTGAAAGATGGCGTACGGTTGGCCGCTTCGTCAGGGAAGCCGAAAAAGGAAGAGGAGCGGGGCAAAAAGGAGTTCGGCAATAGCCATAATTATTGGTTATCCTCTTATAAGGTGAAGATCAAGGATGAACAAGTGGTCGCCTCGGCGGATACGAAAATCAGGTGCATCTTTTTGCCGATAGAGCCATTTACTTATCACTATTCCACGAAAACACCTGTGATAAAATAAAGAAAAGACAGAATATCGGGAAGTGCTGGAGGATCGAACATGGAGAAATGGTTTGTTTCGCTGACGAGATGGAGCCAGCGGCATCGGAAGGGCGCTTCCACGACGGAATTTGTCGTGATCCTTCCCTTGTTTTTCTTGTTGAGTTTGGTCGTGTGGCAGCTTGTTGAAGCGGGCATGGCGGTGTTGGAAACGCAAGCGGCTTTGCGGGATGCGGTGAAAATCGCTTCCACCACCGGAGATGAGGAGAAAGCGCAAGATCAATTTAAGCTTTCGTTTGCCGATCGGGAACGAGTGGAGATAGAGAAGTTGGAGATCAAAATTGAAGACGATGAAGTCAAGGCGTTGGCCAAGGTGAAGATTCCGGTCATCTTTGATAGTGATTTGGCACCAATTACGTATGAAAGCAAGTCGAAAGCCCCTGTGTTGCAACAGAATTTTGCTATGTTTACCTTTGGGGGCGTGGCATCCGGTCCGCTCCTTACCTCAGGCGGGGTGTTGGGGCCGCCCGTGGGTGCCTGGCATATGACTTCCCCTTTCGGATATCGGTTCCATCCCATTCGGCATGTTCGCAAACTCCATGCGGGAATTGACTTGGCGGGTCCGGTCGGGACGCCCATCTATGCCGCGGGAGATGGGATTGTGGTCAAAGCGGGTGAGTCGAACGGTTTTGGTAACCTTATTATTATCGATCATGGCAATGGAATGCAAACGTGGTATGGGCATATGTATTCCAACATGATCTATGTCCGCCCGGGCCAACAGGTGAAACGGGGAGACCATATCGCGGGCATAGGGAGTGCTGGAGGTTCAACCGGGCCCCATCTGCACTTTGAAGTGCATATCGGTGGCCAGCCGGTGGACCCGTTGAGATATGTTTCCAGAAATCAGGTCGCTCAAAAGTGATAGGGCGACCTTTTTCTGTGGGTTGGAAAAGGCGAAGGAAAAGTGTCGGCAAAGGAGATGGGGATGGTTTCCTAAAAATGGACCTTGCCGGTTGATGCACAATAATGGACCTTGTCACAAGTGAGTGTCAACCTCCCTTAGCGGAGGTTTTTTCTTTAAATCAAAATTATTTTTCGAAATCTCCAATTATTGTATTTAACTAATAATTACCTTTATTTAAAATAGAATAGAGGTGATTGATTTGGTTAGAAAAGTTCCGAAGCGTACAGCTGTAATTATGTTAATAGTTATGTTGTTTTCATTTGTTTATCCTATAGGGGTGTTGGCGGAAGGTTATCAGGCGCCCGATCCCTATAAAGCACCAGACCCGTATAAGGCTCCTGATCCTTATCAAGCGCCAGACCCATATAAGGCACCTGATCCGTACAAGGCCCCCGATGTCTACGATACACCTACAATTGAACAGGGGAATTCCGATGTAAAAGGAAATAAGCATCAGGCTCCTCAAGGTAAAGACAATCGTCCGTGGTATCAAAAGATGTGGGATGGAGTAAAGGGCGGGTACGATTCGGCAAAGCAAAAGGTGGGACAAGCATGGGAGTCGACGAAGAAAGCCGCCGGTGATGCCTGGAACTGGGTCGTCGAAAATAAAGAATATATCTTTTCTGGTTTGGTTCTGGCTGCCGGAATCGTCTGTTTGTTTATTCCCGGAGCGCAAGGATTGGGCGTGAGCATCCTGATTGGTTGGGGCACCTGCTTTGGTCTCGGTTTGGCTTTGAATGGTGGGAAGCTGGACAAAAGCGTATTTGCCGAAGCGGGCATCGGAGGGTTGCTCGGTTTGATCGGGATGGGAGGTTCAGCCGCCATCGTGAAAGGTTTGGGAAGGGTTTTTGGGAGTGCCTTAGGAAAGAAACTGATCACTTCGATCGCATCAGGCCGTCTGCTGGGACCGCTTGTGCGGGGTGGACAGCAACTGGTAAGCAAACTGCCAGGTCCGTTGCGACAGATGCTGGGCAAAGCCGGACTCATTGGTGGAATAGAAGGCGCAGGCACCAGTATCGCGGATGACTTGTTGCATGGCAAGAAGATTGATTGGAAGAAAGCGGCGTTATCCGGTTTGGCTGGAACGGTAATGGTCGGAGCGTTCACATTCGCCGCCCCCCACATAGGGAACCTGTTCAATAAAGTCAAAAATTCAACCAAGCCCATTACCGCCCGCGTGGAGAATTCACTGGAAGCGTTGGGGAATTGCTTAACCTATGAACGGGTGCCTACTCCCTTTGCGGCTGTCTTGTTTGCAAAAAATGATGAGTGTGATATAACCGATGTCCTGACGGGCAAGGGGAATCAAGCGGATGATGCGGCGAAGGCGAATGGAACAAAAGGGAATGACAGCGCTTCTGGAAACAACTCAAACAATCAGTCGGATACCCCTTTATCATCTAGACCGGAATACCAAAAAATTCAACAAGAGGCACAAGCGTCTGGACTTGATATTGGTGAAGAGCAATTGCAACATATTGAAAACTATGCGCAAAGAATCGCTGAAAATAATGATATACCAATAGAAGCCGCACGCAACATCGCTAAAAATCAGGTTTTCGGCAATGCTTTCAATGCTAAAATGAATCCTAAATATGAATATAATGAAGTGTATGTTGAGTATGCGGATGGAAAAACCGTTAAGCTGGACGCTTACAGCCCTTCGAAAAGGGAAATCGTCTCGAGAAAGTTTACACAATTGGGGGAGATTTCGCCAGAGACAGCAAAAGGATATATAAGAGAGTTTGTGCGAAAATATCCAAGAGGTGCCAAAATTGCCGATGTGCCTACGCAAAAAGCGGGTTCCGGTCATGCGAATGAGGGATTGGTCGGGCAACAACTGCAAGGTACGATGATATTGGAAGTGCCGAAGCAACGCTCTCCAATCCCGAAAGAGATTCTTGATTTCGCGGATGAGAAAGGGATTTTGATCCGGGACGAGGATGGAAAAGTGCTCAACTAACTGAATTGAGGTGAAAGCATGGAATTGGAATACTACAAAGTATGGTTTGAGTACCGGAGGGAACCGCGCTCCCCCTTAACCAAAGAAGAGGCGGCCAAAGCTCATGAGAAGAAAACACCCTATGTTGTGGTTGTAAAAGATGACGGAAAAATGAAGTGGGTGGTTTCGGTTAATTTCCAATCTTACTATTGCGACGTGCTATATTTGGACAAAAATGCAGAAAAGATAGAGTCGGAAGGGTATATTCAAACAGGTGATCAATTATTTTTACGGGACAGAAGAATACGGGATAGCAAAAACCTGATCGCGTACCTTTTTGAAACGGACGGAAAAGTGCGGAGAAGCGTTTTTGGAGAAGATGATCAGCTGCTGGAAGTGACGTATGATGAGTTGGATGTCTCAAGTCATTATCGAGATATGATCCAATTCGGCAATTACACGTCGATCTTACCGTTGGAAAAAAAAGCGTAGAAAAACGTATACTACGACAAAGAGCTCCTATTTTAAAGGAGCTGAGGCTGCTGACAAACTGCCTTGAAAGGCAGGGGCAGCAGCCTTTTTTGTCGAATCAATAAAAAAACACTCTATAAGAGACTGATGCAAAAGCATAACATGATTTGTAAAAGTGCCTTCGGGCACTTTTTTTGTTACACTG
>NZ_JBHTBW010000084.1:0-18906 GCF_042665195.1 Laceyella putida | reverse complement strand
CCTAAGCCCTGGGAGAGTAGGTCGTTGCCAGGCACCAATAACCCCACTTCTCTTGAAGTGGGGTTGTTTTTGTGCATATCCAAGGGAGAGAAAGGGGCTTCCCGTTCGCAATCCTAAGAAAAAGAGGATTTTACTTCGTTTCAGAACATGTTGGAAATAGCCGATTGATGCGTTTCGTCTTTTTTAAGAAACAAAAAGATCCCCCTCGTTTTAAAAGCGGACGAATCGGGTTCAGCCAAATACAAGTCCAAGCAATCATTTAAAGAAGGACGAATCGACTATCCAAAGAGTTGAAAAACAAAATCAAATTCCCTAAGTACGGCTGGATGAAGTTTGCCAAGGCAGGAAAGCGGAAGGGAAAATCATGGGCGCTACCATTCGACTCACCCGCACGGAGAAGGATTTTGTCTCCAGCCTATGTGAAAGAAATGCCCCTATGTTTCAGCGAAAAAGATCCTGCGGTAGGCATGGATGGGGGATTGATGGTTATAGATAGGGGGAGCATTGGGAACAAGGCGCGGATCAAGATGCTTGGCACCCCGATAAAATCGGGAATTCACCGTGATGGAATCAATGTAGCCATCAACATCCCGCAGGGATGATACTCTTTGCCGCAGACCTAGCGGTTAAGTTTGGTCGATGTTTGGAATTACCCAATCATGCGTTCAGCCGTGGAAGTGCCAGATCAATAGCATGGCTTGAGGGAATAAGTTGAGATAAAAAGGTCAATGATGAAATAATAGGGAGAAGAGCGGACAAATTGATACAAAAAAAGGAAACAAAATTCGCCTGATGAATAAATTAGGAGAAAGAGGCTGTTGGAGGGATTTGATGGAACCGACGCAAATTCAATCTGATTTGAAAAGATTTCCAGAACGGAATAAAGAAGCTCAGGTAGCATTAGTATTAGGGATTGTTGGAGTGTTCTCATCTTTCGTCTTTGCCCTGGCGGGGATTATCTGTGGGCTAATTGGACTTATTATGGGGCTGCGTGGCAGAAAGTCGGAAAAAGGAAACTTGGCTGTTGTAGGGATAGTTTTAAGTGGATTGGCTATGGGATTTAGTTTCCTGCACGCTTTACTGAAGGCGGTGCTGATGACGGCATTCCAGCATTGAACCTATGACGGAGATCGTCCCAAACAGGGCGAACCCAAATTCTTTGACAAAATGAGCGGATCATCCTATATGATTTTAATATATAAATGTTTCCGTTAGACAATATCGGATTTTCGCTGTATGTGCAATAAGGAGAGGGCGAATCAAAAGGTGATGCACTGAGGCATTGAATTCAGAATAAAAGTAAATTAAAATTCTCGTTGACAACATGAATAAAGCAGTGTATTATATATTTTGTCAGCGCTGAGCTGACGGAAACAATGGATAGCGATGAAGTGGATAGAATGAATCACACTTCAACATGAAAACACGGAGAGATGTCCGAGTTGGCCGAAGGAGCACGATTGGAAATCGTGTAGGCGGGCAAAACTCGCCTCGAGGGTTCGAATCCCTCTCTCTCCGCCACTCATTGACAATATTGTAATTGCGTGTTAATACCGAGGCTCGGTAGCTCAGTCGGTAGAGCAGAGGACTGAAAATCCTCGTGTCGGCGGTTCGATTCCGTCCCGAGCCACCATGAGCTGGTGTAGCTCAATTGGTAGAGCAACTGACTTGTAATCAGTAGGTTGGGGGTTCAAGTCCTCTCACCAGCACCATATAGGGGCGTAGTTTAATGGCAGAACAGAGGTCTCCAAAACCTCCAGTGTGGGTTCGATTCCTACCGCCCCTGCCATTTTAAGCGTGGCGGCATAGCCAAGTGGTAAGGCAGAGGTCTGCAAAACCTTTACCCCCGGTTCGAATCCGGGTGCCGCCTCCATATGATCTATGCGGACGTGGCGGAATTGGCAGACGCGCAAGATTCAGGTTCTTGTGGCCGTTAGGCTGTGGGGGTTCAAGTCCCTTCGTCCGCACCAAGTTGATATGTGCCCTTAGCTCAGCTGGATAGAGCGTTTGACTACGGATCAAAAGGTCGGGAGTTCGAATCTTCCAGGGCACGCCAAGATAAAAGGATACTGGATAAACTGGTATCCTTTTTGCCACCTTTCTTGTCGATATAATTTTTCATTTTTATTCTTTCTTTTCTTGTGCCCTTAGCTCAGCTGGATAGAGCGTCTGACTACGGATCAGAAGGTCGGGAGTTCGAATCTTCCAGGGCACGCCACAGAAAAAACAGCTGACGCTATTTCTGTCAGCTGTTTTTATTATGGGTCAATTTATTAAATCTCGCAACAGTTCTGCTAATTTGTTTTTTGATGGGGTGCAGGGGGAAGAGTCTTTCGGTGTTTTTTGTGTCGATTTGTCTGTTTGTTCATCCGGTGTCTTTGTAGACGATTCTCTATGTATGTCCGAACTTGATGAAGGATTTTTTTCGAATGCGGGTGTTGCTTTGGCTACGGCATCTGATGGGGCTTGATGAATGTCAAGTGGGTTGCGGTCTCTGCTCTTGGCCGGAGCGTCCGAACCTTGACTGGCATGTTTTTGACCAGGGGTGGAACTTGAATCTGGATCAGCCGGGTCCGGAGAATGAGATGCGGATTCAGCTGGTTGGGGTCCTTTATCTGAAGATACACCAGCTTCGTTAGCAGATTCCGTTGGATTAGGCGTATGTGAAAACTCTTTAGGTTTCTCCGTATGGGGACCGTTGGACTGTTGAGCCGTTATAGGTGTTCTACCTTCAGGCGAAACCGAACCCACTTGTGGCAAGAGAGCATATGAAAAGACCGAACAAGCGATGCCCGCACCGATCAATGCAATGGTTTTGCGTTTGATTTGGTAGCTATATTCTTCAGGAGATAGTTCATCAGTGTCAAACTCAGGGGTAGGTAAACGAGTTTTATCTTTCAAGACTACAATCCCCCTTTAATCTATGCAACTCGTTTTAATGCTACTCTATTTTCCAATTTTTGAATAGTAGACTAAAGTCCCATTTTTATCATATGCATAAGTTGGAAATATTCAATCAAAACAATTTTCAAGCTGAATTCAATATGATAATAGAGGCCCTATCATAAAGATGATTTTGGAAAAAAATGTTAAAAATAGGCGGTTTTCCTAATAACACCAGATAAACAACTGGTTAGGAAAACCGCTATTCACATATTTTGGCCATTAAAATGTATAGTCGATAATGCCTCCGCCCAAACACACTTCTCCATCATAGAAAACTACGGATTGCCCTGGCGTCACCGCGCGTTGCGGTTCTTTGTACACAACCCGGAAAGTCCGGTCCGGTTGCGGAATGACGCGGACGGGTTGATCTTTTTGGCGATAGCGAAATTTGGCGGTGCATTCGAACGGCTCAGCTGGAATGGCCCCTTCACCCAACCAATTGATTTCCGTAGCCAAGAGCCCTTCAGAATAGAGAGCTTCATGATCATGCCCTTGTGCCACATAAAGAATGTTGTTTTCCAGATCTTTTTTAACGACAAACCATGGTTCCCCCGTACCGCTTCCCCCAATCCCCAAACCTTGGCGCTGGCCCAAGGTGTAGTACATCAAGCCATCGTGTGTTCCTTTCACTTCCCCGTCCAGTGTGCGGATTTCCCCCGGTTGGGCAGGGAGATAGTGGCTTAGGAATTCGCGGAAATTACGCTCTCCAATGAAACAAATTCCGGTGCTGTCTTTCTTTTTGGCTGTGGCCAACCCCACTTCTTTCGCGATTTCCCGCACTTCATTCTTCTGCATATGCCCAATCGGGAACATCGCTTGCATCAATTGCGGCTTGTTGACGGCATAGAGGAAGTAGGTTTGGTCTTTGTTTGGATCGGCTCCGCGCGCAAGGTATTTGTGGCCATCTTTCTCGATGATTTGCGCGTAATGGCCTGTAGCGATAAAATCGGCTCCAAGTTGCTTCGCCTTCTGCAGGAATTCACCAAACTTGATCTCCCGATTGCATAGGATGTCGGGGTTGGGGGTTCTTCCTTTTCGGTATTCGTCAAGGAAATATTGAAAGACCTTTTGCTCATATTCTTTCTCAAAGTTGACAGAGTAATAAGGAATACCGATTTGCGCACAGACGCGACGCACATCCTCAAAATCTTCAGTGGCGGTGCAATGGCCAAATTCATCGGTGTCATCCCAATTCTTCATGAATAGCCCGATGACGTCATAGCCTTGCTCTTTCAGTAACCAGGCGGTAACGGAAGAATCCACGCCGCCCGACATTCCAACTACGACACGTATATGTTTATTGCCCATTTGCATCACTTCCAATATTCGGTTTCATACCTTGTATGGTTGGCATGACTTCATTATAATCGAAACCAAATGTTTTCAACAAATCCTAAGGGAAATTAATTGAATGGTGGATCGGTGAAGAAGATGAAACAGTCTCAACAAGGTTGGTTATTAAGGAAATTAACTCCTGCTCAAGTATTGGTGATTGGATTTGCCGTGACGATCTTGATCGGAGGAGCCTTATTGTCTATGCCGTTTGCGACGGAATCTGGCGAAGGGCTTCCCTTTATTGACGGGTTGTTCACGGCTACGTCGGCCGTATGTGTCACAGGGTTGGTCGTGGTGGACACGGCGACGACGTATAACACCTTTGGTGAAGTGGTGATCATGCTGCTGATCCAAGTGGGTGGCTTGGGCTTTATGACGTTTGGCACGTTTTTTGCTTTTCTGTTGGGAAAAAAGATTGGATTTCGCGAACGTTTAATTTTGCGTGAGGCATTTAACCAGTTTAGTATGCAAGGCGTGGTTAGCCTTGTCTTAAAAGTGTTGTTGCTTACTTTCATAATTGAAGGAATCGGTTGCGTCCTGTTAAGCCTGCGTTTCATCCCGGAATTGGGTCTGACGAAAGGAATTTACTACGGCTTGTTTCATTCCATCTCTGCTTTTAATAATGCAGGCTTTGACTTGTTCGGGTTTCGCTCCCCGTTTAGCAGTCTCGTGCATTATGTGGAAGATCCCCTGGTCAATCTTGTGATCTCCAGCCTGTTTATCTTGGGGGGGATCGGTTTTATCGTCATCTTGGAAGTTGTTCAGTACCGCAAAACGAAACGGCTGAGTTTACATACCAAGCTCGTGCTCACCGTGACCGGGATGTTGATCTTGGTTGGCATGTTGTTGATCATGGTGATTGAATGGGCCAATCCCAAAACGTTGGGCGGCTTATCGCTTCAGGGGAAAGTTCTTGCCTCTTATTTTCACTCGGTCACACCAAGGACGGCGGGTTTCAATACGCTAAACGTAGGTGATATGTATACGGCCACTTTGTTCATTACCGTGTTGCTGATGTTTGTGGGAGCATCGCCCAGTTCGACTGGCGGGGGGATTAAGACGACTACGTTGACCACGATTTTGTTGGCGGTTTGGTCCATGATACGGGGACGGGATGATGTCATCACGTATAAGCGACGCATCCCCTACGGCCTCGTGTATAAAGCGCTCACGGTGACGGTGGCCGCGATCACACTGGTGATCACGGTGACGATGCTGTTGACGATCACAGAGCGAACCGATTTGTTGACGGCGGTGTTTGAGACGGTTTCCGCCTTCGGGACGGTCGGTTTGACCATGGGGTTGACGCCGGAACTCACTTTGCCCGGCAAGATCATGATCATTATCACCATGTTTGCGGGGCGGCTTGGGCCGCTCACGATCGCGTTTGCGATTGCCCGCAGTGAAAAGCAAGCGCCTTATCGTTATCCCGAAGAAAAGCCGCTGATCGGTTAGGAGGGAGCGGAGGTTGTTTGGGGCCGGGGGGGATTGGATAAGCTGATAATGGACTTGTGCGGATTTGCTTGTCGTTTGAAAAATCGTACTAAGTTTGTCGAATCGGTATCGCTCTCAGTGGTTGTCAAATAAAAGTGGTTCCAGTAAGCTAAATACAGGTGTATTAGCATAAAAGTAAGTATAATGCAACCATTTTCTGTAAGGAGGGGCTTATGCGAATCACAAAATCGGCTTTTTTGTCCTCGTCTCTCCTCATTTGCAGTCTTCTCTTCTTAAGCGGCTGTGCGACCGTAATCGAAAAGATTCAACATACGACTGGAAACCAAGTGGAAAAGGTAGAACAACTCGCGGTCCAAGAGAGCGAAGAGCAAGAAGCAGAAGAAACACCGAGACACGAGGAAAAATCGGATTTGCCCAAGAGCCCGGCTCCATATACGGAGTTAAACGATATCTTAACGGATGACGGAAAAGGAGAGTACGCGGGGGAGAAATATAATCGGGATAAGGTGTTTCTGGCTTTGGACCAGATGCCCAAAGGCTTGACCGATGACAAAGCGTATGCGTACTTGCTAGGTTTGGTGGGGGAAAATTACCGGAGTGATGTGGATCGCTTTAAATCCTTGGGGGAAGTGGATTACAAGAAGAAAGTGGATGTTTGGGTGCAAGCGCGTCAGAAGTATCCAAAACCAACGCCGGCTTCAGCCCCGAAGGAACAACCAATCCCAACGCCGAAGCCGGAGCCCCCGAAGAAAGTGAACATGTCCGTGTTGCTCGATTCAAGCGGCAGTATGGAAAGCCGTCTGCCTGAACAAAGCAAAAGCAAGATGGACAGTGCGAAACAAGGAATTGAGCAATTGGCTTCCGCCTTGCCGCAAGATCGTTCCATGTTGCAAGTGAAGGTATATGGCCATCAAGGAACGAGCGCGCAAAAGGATAAGGAACTGTCCTGCCAGAGCGAAGCGAAAATCTACGCCGCGGACAAAGTGGATAACGGAAAGCTGAAGGAGGCCCTGAGCCGGGTCCATCCGGCTGGTTACAACCCACTGGCTTTGGTTATGCACAACAGTTCACGTGATTTGCAAAAAGGGGCGCCCGCCACAGTGGAGAATCACATGCTGATCATCAGCGATGGGTTTGAAAATTGCGGCGGCGATCCGGTTCAAGTGGCCAAGCGTTTGCATCAGGATTATCTGGCCAATATTCATGTGATCGGCTTGGATGTGGAGCCGGATACGGAGCGTCAATTGCGGGAAGTCTCTACGGTTACGGGTGGCGACTACCAAACGGTGACCGATGAAAAAGAACTGAAGGAAGCCGTCAAAGAGCGGGTGCAAGCGGTCAACCGGTTGAATGAACCATGGCAAATGCGGGCGCTCCATACGGTGATCAATGCGCACCATCAAGACGAAAAAGGGTTGACGAAGCACCACAAGCAGATGATGGAAAAGGTTCAATTGGAATACCAGCGTTTGGATGAAGCGAATCTGTACATCAAGAAAGAAGGCAAGATCGACAAGAAGACGTGGACGGAAATCGATTCGTGGATCAGCGGGCGTCGGCAGCAACTCGAAACGTATACAGAGAGCCGTTACGGTGAAGTGGATTCCAAACTGGATGTGGCTTTCCAGGAAGAAACGCACCGCCTGCTCAATGAGTGGGAAAAAGACGGCGGCAAAAAAGAAGAGTTTCAGAATAAAGCCGTTCAGTTGCTAAAAGATGACCTTTTGAAGAAGAAAGCCGAAGAGGTCGAGGTGCAAACGGACTTGGCGAATAAGCAGAGCGAATAAGGATGAATGTTATGGCACAGGTTCCATTTGCGTTTGTGCATGATGAGCGATTGGGAATAGCGCGACCCGTGCTCTATGTGGAATATGAAGAGTTGTCGCAAGAGAAGCAAGATGAATTTGAGTTAAGGTGCCAAGAATGCTGCTCTTATATCCCGGAACGGATCAAAGAGATTGAGCGGGAATATTTGCGGCGGTACGAAGCGCTGGCGAATACAGAAGATGAAAGTGAATTTTTGCGGTTAAATGATGAATTGAATGAGTTGTCGAAACGAATCTGCGATTTGAATTTGCTGTATTTGCAGATTGAAGGCACCTATTTGGCCGCCAATGTGCACGCATAATCACGAGGTTGGGGCATGGAAACATGTTCTAACCTCTTTTTATTTCTCTAATCCTTTACCATGCTAATGAATTAGTGTATTATCATACAATGGAATAATCAAATTCGATGAAAAAGACATAGATTTAGGGGTGGAGATCATGCAACAAAAACAATTGGGTCTGCTCTCTTTAATGGCCGCAGTCGTGGGAACGATTGTGGGTGGAGCGGCCTTTAATTTGCCGAGTGATATGGCGGCCGTAGCGGGAAGCGGACCTGTGATCCTGGCTTGGGTGATTACAGGGATTGGCATGTTGGCTTTGGCCTTGGTCTTTCAAAACTTATCGCTCCGCAAACCGGAACTGAGCGGGGGCATCTACAGCTATGCCAGAGCTGGCTTTGGCCCGTTCATTGGCTTCAACAGCGCTTGGGGATATTGGATTGCGTCGATTTTGGGCATTGTCGCGTTCGTCACCTTGTTCTTCCAGACACTCAGCTACTTCTTCCCCGTTTTTGGAGAAGGGGATAACCTGCCGTCTCTCGTGGGTGGGATTCTTTTTGTGCTTCTGTTCCATTGGTTAGTGGCACGCGGGATTAGAGAAGCCGCCATCATCAATGTTTTGACGACGGTGGCCAAACTGATCCCGATTGTGCTCTTTTTGCTCATCGTGTTGTTTGCGTTCGAACGTGATGTGTTTACAGCCGATCTATGGGGAGAAGGAAGTTTTTCTTGGAAAGCGGTCGGACAACAGGTGAAAGACACAATGTTGGTCACGTTGTGGGCCTTCGTCGGGATTGAAGGCGCCATTGTCCTGTCCGGACGGGCGAAACGGGTGAAAGATGTTGGGGTGGCCACCATTGTGGGCTTGATCGGCACATTGGCCATCTATTTGCTGATTTCCGTTTTGTCAACAGGCATTTTATCGCAAGCGGAGTTAGCCGCTTTGCCTGAACCGTCGATGGCTTATGTGCTCAAAGCGGTTGTGGGCCCATGGGGAGCCGTGTTGATCGTGATCGGATTAATGGTGTCCATCACGGGGGGCATGCTCAGTTGGTATTTGGTGACGGTGGAGATTCCCTATGTAGCGGCAAAAGACGGCGTATTTCCAACCCGCTTCGCGCAGGTGAACCAAAATGGCACTCCCATCGCCTCGTTGTGGTGGTCAACCATCATCACCTTGGCTTTTGTCGGCATTGTGTATGTTTCGGCTTCCACTTATCAAAAAGTATACTCGATGGCCAGTGTTGCCATATTAATTCCATATTTATTATCTGCTCTGTACCAACTAAAATTGGTCCTTACAAGGGAAACCTATCTTAATGACGGGCGAAAAACGCGCGATCTGTGGATCAGTTTGTTTGCCACGGGATATTCGTTGTGGACATTATATGCGGCAGGCCTTTCCTACCTATTGCTGGTCTCCGTTGTTTATGGAGTAGGCCTGGTGATGTATCTCTGGGTACAGCGGAGACAGGGGCGAGCGGCACTTGGCAAATGGGATTGGATCGTTGTTGGTTTGATTGTGGTTGCCGCGTTGGCCGCGATAAGCAACGGACTGGTTTGATTTGGCATATTAATTTTTTGTTAAGGCGAAATTAATAGTTGGTTAAAAGTTAGTTCAAGCCCTGTTCAATCTCATTTGTAAAGTCTATGATTATTTTTGGTTAAAAAATGGTTAACTAGGAGGATATGAACGTGCTATTTAACCGCTCTAAAGACCGCCTCTTTTTTAAGTTAATGGTGGATGCAACATCAAACATTGCGGATGCAGTCCAGCTATTCCGCGAAAACGTGGAGACGCTGGAGCAAAAGGAGTCCTATGCGGAGCGCCTCAAAGAGCTGGAAAACAAAGGGGATGAATATACCCATCAATTGATCAAAGAATTGAATCACACCTTTGTTACGCCTCTGGATCATGAAGACATCCTTAAGTTGACTTATACCCTGGATGATGTATTGGATGGAGTGGAAGCTTGTGCGGCTCGTTTCGTCTATATGCAAGTGGACAAAACCAATTCCTACCTCATCCAATTCGGAGAAATCCTGGAGAAATGTGCCCGTCATTTGCATGACGCTTTTATTGCTTTGGAAAAACGCGATTATGACTTGATACGCAAGATTTCGATTGAGATCAACTTGCTTGAAAACGAAGGCGACAAGTTGATGCGCGAAGGCATTATGGAACTGTTCGCGGAGCCGGTGGATGTGGTTCATCTCATCAAAATGAAAGAGATCTATGAGCGACTGGAAGATGTAACGGATGCTTTTGAAGATGTGATGGACATCATGGAAAGTGTGGTTATGAAGTATGCTTGATCCATTTTGGCTCTTAGTCGCTGTCGTCGTGCTGGCCCTGGTGTTCGATTTCACCAATGGATGGCATGACACCGCCAATGCCATTGCCACGGTTGTAGGGACACGGACACTTTCCCCATGGACAGCGATCTTGATGGCGGCCGGGCTCAATATCGCTGGGGCTTTTTTCTCGACGGAAGTGGCGAAAGCGATTGGGAAAGATATTGTCGATCCCAATCACGTTACGCTCGTTGTGCTTCTTTCAGCGCTGTTGGCCGTGATTTTATGGAATATCATCACGGTTTTGCTGGGATTGCCAACGAGCTCATCGCATGCGCTGATCGGGAGTTTGATTGGTGCCGCTGTCGCTTACAAAGGCACGGCGATTCTGCAAACCCATGGCATCTTGATGATCCTGGTTGCGCTATTGGTATCACCTGTGTTGGGCGCCTTATTTGGGGCTGGTCTCATTAAACTCATTCGTTTCATCTTCAGCAATACCCCACGCTCAAAGGTGAAAAGGCTGTTTAAGCCGTTGCAGATTTTCTCCTCGGCGTTCATGGCGTTTAGCCACGGCGCGGCGGACGCCCAAAAAGCGATGGGGATCATCGGTATGGCCTTGGTCGCTTATGGTACCCACAGTGAGTTGACGGTGCCCGATTGGGCGAAAATTGCCGCAGGGTTAGTGATGGGTTTGGGAACGGCGATGGGTGGACGGAAAATTATCCACACGATCGGGTCGCGGCTTAGCCGGTTGGAAGCACCACAAGGTTTTGCCGCCGAGACCGGTGCGGCCATTTTGCTGACGACCGTGGCAAAAATCGGCATTCCAGTCAGTACCACCCACACCATTACCGGATCGATCATGGGGGTGGGCGCCGCGGAACGGCTTCGCAGCGTCCGTTGGAGTGTTGCGGCGAAAATCGTGTACGCTTGGGTTCTCACCTTGCCTGTGACAGCCCTGATGGGTTTTGTATTCTACACCATCTTTAAAGTGTTAGAAGGATAAGAAGAGCGAAGCTTACGTTCATTTCGTTGTTTAAAGAGCGTAAGCTTTTTTGTTTTCCCAAAATGCAAGTTCAAACGAAATATTGTTTCACTCCAATAAACATTAAAAAGCGGCCTCATGCGATTGTTCCATTCCTGAAAGCTCACGCTAGGAATAAAAAAGAAAACACCCAGTGGTTATAAAAACCACTAGGTGTTTTTCTCTGGCGTGCCCTGGAAGATTCGAACTCCCGACCTTTTGATCCGTAGTCAAACGCTCTATCCAGCTGAGCTAAGGGCACATATTAACTTGGTGCGGACGAAGGGACTTGAACCCCCACAGCCTAGCGGCCACAAGAACCTGAATCTTGCGCGTCTGCCAATTCCGCCACGTCCGCATGTTGCGTTCTGTTTGAAGAAGACAGGAATTAATATAGCATCTTTTTAAGAGGTTTGCAATCCTTTTTTGTAGCCAAATCATTTTTTTAATATTTCGGATGAGTCCGGTCATAAAACGCTCGTGTCTTCTGGCCCCCCCAGAGATAGGGATGGTTTCGGATCGCCTGTGAAGATATGGCGTTTGTGCTGTTTAAAAAAATTTGGTCGTATATTTCACCGCGTGGTATAGTAGTAGCAGTTAATAATGAATAAAGCAATATTTGTTAACCAAATGAACCTGTCATCTTCTGGATTTTTAAGAAGAGACCGTTACATAACCATAAAGTTGGAATGAATGAGCGGGAGGAAGATCCGATGAGTGAGATTCGCTGGTTGGAAGAAGTGGAAAAGCGGAAAGAGGATTTGTTGGCGGAGTTAAGCGGGCTGTTGCGGATTGAAAGTGTATTGGACGAGTCTACCGCGGGACCGCAAGCTCCGTTCGGGCGGAAAATCGCCGAGGCTCTGGAGTATATGTTGCAGTTGGGAGAAAAAGATGGCTTCACCACCAAAAATGTGGACGGATATGCGGGCCATATTGAGTATGGAGAGGGTGAGGAACTGATCGGTTTGGTATCCCATGTCGATGTCGTTCCGGCAGGCGAAGGCTGGACATCCCCTCCGTATGCCCCGGAAGTGCGGGACGGCAAGCTTTATGCACGCGGTGCGATAGATGATAAGGGACCGACCATGGCCGCTTATTACGCTTTGAAAATCGTCAAGGAATTGGGATTGCCTTTGTCCAAGCGCGTACGGTTGATCATCGGTACGGACGAGGAGTCTTTATGGCGCGACATGAAAGTTTATTTTGAACGCGAAGAGATGCCGGCCATGGGCTTCTCGCCTGATGCCGATTTCCCCATCATCGCTTCTGAAAAAGGACTTTTGGATATTCGGCTCTCCGGCAAAACGGAGGAGCAACCTGCCGGCGAAGACCACTGGACCATGGTAGAGTTCAAGTCGGGACAACGGGTTAATATGGTTCCGGACTATGCGGAAGTCAAGCTGATCGGTGAGGGGGATGTATTCGAATTGAAGGAGAAAGTGCAAGATTTCCTGCTCACCCATCGGATTCAAGGTTATGCGGAAGAAAACAACGATGGGGTAACCATTGTGATCCGAGGCCAATCCCACCATGGCTCCGAACCGCACAAAGGATTAAATGCCGCTTTGGAAATGGGACGTTTGTTGGGACGGATTCCGCTTGATCCGTCGGGGCAAACGTTTGTCAATCTGCTGAATGACCTTTTGATTGATGATTTCTATGGTGAGCGTCTGGGGATTGCGCAAGAAGAGGAAGTGTTGGGCAAATTGACGGTGAATGCGGGAGTGTTTGAATATGTGCTGGGGCAGGAGCAGTTTATCCGCATCAATGTCCGCTATCCACTGTCAGGCGACAGTGAAGATATTTTGAATGCCATCGCGGCCAAAATGCTCCCTTATGGTCTCACCATTACGGAGGTGGACCATAAAGCGGCGCACCATGTCGATCACAGCCATCCGCTGATTCAAACATTAAGCAAAGTGTATGAGGAACAGACAGGGAAGAAAGCCCAAGTCTTGGCGATTGGCGGCGGTACTTTCGCCCGCGTGTTGGACACGGGTGTCGCCTTTGGACCACTCTTTCCGGGGAGCGAGGAGACGGCGCATCAACGGGATGAACATATTTCGCTCGATGATCTGTTCCGGTCCACCGCGATTTATGCCCAAGCCATTTATGAATTGGCCCGCTAATGCCAAACCCCCTCGCCTTTTTCTTCAGGCGAGGGGGTTTGGCATACTCTTTATTTTGTCTGATACATTTTGTAAATGAAGGTGTCCGGAGTGACGTCATCAGGGAGGGGCCGCATCGTTTTCACAGGGATTTTGTTATTCAGGATGGTGCGATGGATCGCTTCAAATTCAGATTGCCTATACAAAGGCGAATTGTAACTGTTTAGATCGATTTTCGTATTGTCTTTGAAATAGATGATATACCGCAACCGCAAATGTTGGTCCTGATTGATCGGCAACCGTTCGTAATCATAATCCAGCACCACCTGTTCGATGTCGCGCCAGCGTTTGATTTTGGCATCGTCCAGATTAAACAAAGGGTTGTAAGCGATCCCTTTGGGACTGACCAATAAATAATTGTCAAAGGCCAATATCACGAGCGGGCTGGCGATCAGGTATCCGCAGGCAAACACCAGAAAGGTACGGCGCAGCTTCCGCGGGTCTTGGCGCATCTGGAAAAAAGCGATGACAAAGAAGACGACGCCACACAAGAACAGAAAGACAAATCCATAAGCAAAAGGGGTGCCCATCAGGTAAACTTGATCGGGTTCAGCATAATTTTCAAGCTGATAATAGATAAAGGCAACCCATAACAGTGTGGCAATGATCAGTCCGCCACCTAGTCGAAGGATCCAATTTAAAATCGTTCGCAATGAAGTCGAGCCTCCAGCTTCTTAAAATTCTTGAGGATATAAGGAACGGAGATATTGCATGACTTCTTTCAACTCGGCAATAAAGGTGTCGATCACCTCTTTGGTCGTGTCTTTGCCAAAGGTGATTCGCAAGCTTTGAAATGCGGTATCCAGGCTTTTGCCCATGGCCATCAACACGTGTGATGCGGCATGCTTGCCCGCGCTGCATGCGGAGCCGCTGGACACATAAATTTGTTTGCGGTTCAGTTCGAGCAGGATGGCCTGCCCTTCCACACCATGGAAACTCAAATTCAAGTTATTGGGCAGTCGAAGGGTGGGATGGCCATTCAGGTCAACCGCCCCGATTTCCGACTGGATTCGCCGCCAACAATCATCGCGCAATGCGGTCAGCCGCGCTTGTTCATCAGCGACTTCTTGCGAGATGGTTTGGCATGCCACGCCAAATCCGACAATGGCTGGGGTGTTTAATGTGCTGGAGCGCAACCCCCGCTCTTGTCCGCCGCCGTGAAAAAGGGGTTCAATGCGCACGCCTTTGCGGATATAGAGGGCGCCGGCCCCTTTCGGACCATAAATTTTGTGCGAGCCGAGGGAAAGCAGGTCGGCGCCCAATTCAGTGACAGAAAAAGGAACCTTGCCAAAGAATTGAACGGCATCGGTATGAAACAAAATAGAAGTATCCTTTAATAGCTGTCCCACTTCGCGGATCGGCTGGATCGTTCCCACTTCGTTGTTGGCGGCCATGATGCTGACCAAAATGGTTTGATCGGTGAGTGCCTGCCTCACGTCTTCGACCTGGACCATCCCATATGCGTCTACTGGCAAATAAGTGACCTGAAATCCTACTTGTTCCAAAAAACGACAGGCTTCTAAAACAGAAGGATGTTCTACGCTAGATGTGATAATATGGTTACCGAATGCTTTTCGTTTGCGCGCAACGCCGATCAGGGCGAGATTGTTCGATTCGGTTCCGCTGCTGGTGAAGACGATCTCGCGCGGCGTGGTCGCTCCAATGGCCTGAGCCACTTGTTTGCGAGCTGCCTCGATCGCTTCACGGCTTTGTTGGCCAAAATCATGAATGCTTCCGGGATTGCCATAGGCTTGCCTGAAGAAAGGGAGCATCGCTTCAAGCGCTTCAGGGCGTACGGGACTTGTTGCTCCATAGTCGAGGTAAATAGGTTTCATTCGGTGTGCCTCCGCTCTTTCTTTTCTTTCTTCATCCATTATAGCGGAAAACGTTGGCCGTAAGACCTTAGTTTCTAATCTGTTCACAATCAAGTTGCGTAAAAATAATGGTTGACATTCCTCATTTTCCTGAGAAAATAAAAATGTTAAGATTTCGTGAAAGGATTAGTCAAAAATGACCCGATTTGTGACCGATTATGTTGTGGTGGGAAGTGGAATAGCCGGTTTGACTACAGCCCTTTCCCTTGGAGAGTCAGGTCGGGTAATCGTCTTAACCAAGTCGCGTGAACAAGAAAGCAATTCCTACCGCGCACAGGGAGGAATTGCCGCTGCGATTGGTAAAGATGATTCACCTGAACTGCATCGTCAGGACACCTTGCGCACCGGAGTTGAATTATGTAATCCACAATCGGTCGCTGTCATGGTTGAGATGGCTCCACAGACAATTCAATTGCTTTCTGGATGGGGCACCCCGTTTGACCAAGAGGGAACGCATTTTGCTTTGGGACGTGAAGGTTCCCATAGCGTTTCACGCATCTTGCATGTCCGGGGGGATTCCACTGGGGCGGGAATCACGGCCAGCTTATTAAAACAAGTGCAGGCCCATGATCAGATTGAATTGATGACACATACCATGGTAGCAGATTTGATCGTGCATGAGGGAGCTTGCCGCGGCGTGATCGCGCTCGACTATGACCACGAGCCCATTGCCTACTTTGCGCGCAAAGGGGTGGTGTTGGCTACAGGTGGTTGTGGGCAAGTGTATCGTTATACCACCAATGACCTGGTGACTACCGGAGACGGCTTTGCGATGGCATATCGCGCTGGTGTGAAACTGATGGATATGGAGTTTGTGCAGTTCCATCCGACTGCGCTCGCGATTGAGCAAAACCCGATGTTTTTGGTGTCGGAAGCGGTGCGGGGAGAAGGCGCCTATCTGGTGAATGATCGTGGTGAAGCTTTTATGGAGCGCTATCATTCCTGGAAAGATTTGGCCCCGCGTGATGTCGTATCCCGCGCCATTTATACCGAAATGCAGGCGGGGCGGAGCGTTTTCCTCGATGCGCGCGCGTTGGGCGATCGTTTTGAAAAGCGTTTTCCGAAGATTTGCCGGCATGCACGCAATCACGGAATCGATCCAGAAACCAATCTCATTCCGGTGACGCCTGCCGCCCACTTTATCATGGGTGGAATCCAAACGGACCTGCATGGACAAACTTCGCTGCCGCGCTTGTTCGCTTGTGGGGAAGTGGCTTGCACGGGTGTTCATGGAGCAAATCGCTTGGCAAGCAACTCACTGTTGGAAGGGGCCGTGTTTGCTCAACGGGTGGCGAAAAAGCTATCTTCACTTGCAGATCAATCGCTTGCAGAAATGCCTGATTTTTCCATCTCTGCTTTGTGCAATGATAAGCAATCTCAAGAAAAGTTAAAACAATCGATCCGACAGATCATGTGGGATTATGCAGGAATTGTAAGAACGGCTGAGGGCTTGAGCAAAGGTCTTTCTTTGTTGGAGAATGTGGCGGAGCAAGTGGAAGATGGGATGTTTGAAACCAAAAATATGTTAATGACTGCACAAATTATTATGAAAGCGGCGTTGATGCGCGAGGAGAGCCGCGGCGGTCACTACCGACGGGATTTTCCGGAAACTCGGTTAGAGTGGTCAAACAAACATCTGGTGATATAGGGAGTATGGAAGATGAACCCAATCTATTTAAAGCAATTTATTCGTGAAGTTTTGAACGAAGATATCGGTGCCGGTGATTTGACGACGGATGCCTTGGTACCGGCGGGCCATCGGAGCTCCTGCGTGTTTCTTGTCAAGCAGCCCGGTGTGGTTGCCGGATTGCCAGTGGCGGAACAAGTGTTTAAAGAGCTGGATCCGGCCTGTGTTTGGACGCCGTTGGTGGATGAAGGATCATCGGTTGCCAAAGGGACGGTGATTGCGCGGATTGAGGGCAGCACCCGCGCCATTTTGACAGGGGAGCGTGTTGCCCTTAACCTGATGCAACGCATGTCGGGCATCGCGACGGTAACGAGAAGCTTGGTAAACAAGCTGGAAGGCCTCCCCTGCCGTGTGCTCGATACGCGCAAGACCACACCTGGCCTGCGTCAGTTGGAGAAATACGCGGTTCGCGTCGGAGGTGGTACCAATCATCGTTTCGGCCTGAGTCATGGCGTCATGATCAAGGATAATCACATTGCCATGGCCGGGAGTCTGGAAGAAGCCGTCAAACGCGTGCGCGAACGGGTCGGGCATATGGTGCAGATTGAAGTGGAAGCGGACACGCTCTCACAGGTGAAACAGATTTTGGCATTGGATGTGGATGCCATTTTGTTGGACAATATGGATCTGGAAACACTAAGGAAAGCGGTGGAGCTGATCGACGGACGGGTATGGACGGAAGCGTCCGGCGGCATCACTCCTGAGACGATCCGACAGATTGCCGAGACTGGAGTGGATGCGGTGTCCCTGGGCTGGCTCACACACTCTGTCTCTTCATTGGATATCAGCTTAGATTTTGAAGATGAAACGGGGGATAAATAATGTCTACTGACATGCTCACCTATTTGGACTCCGAGTTGCCTGAAGTCTATCGCAATATGCCAAGCCAAGAGCTGGACGAACGAATTCAGCGGGCCAAAGAGCAATTGGGACAGGATCTTGTGATTTTGGGACACCATTATCAACGCGACGATGTGATCAAGTTTGCCGACTATCGCGGAGATTCGCTGAAGTTGGCGCGGATCGGAGCCGAGCTGAAGCAAGCCAAATACATCATTTTCTGTGGTGTGCATTTTATGGCTGAGACAGCCGATACGTTGGCGCAAGACGACCAAGTCGTCATTCTGCCGGATTTGCGTGCTGGATGTTCCATGGCGGATATGGCGGACATTGAAGATTTGGAAGAAGCGTGGGAAATCTTGCAGGAACAATTTGGCGACACGATCATCCCGTTGACTTATGTGAACTCCACCGCAGCCATTAAAGCGTTTGTCGGGAAACACGGCGGAACGACCTGTACTTCGTCCAATGCGCATAAAGTATTGAAGTGGGCGTTTACGCAGAAAAAGCGGATACTCTTCCTGCCGGACCAACACCTTGGACGCAATACGGCTTACGCGATGGGGATTCCGCTTGAGCAAATGGTGGTATGGAGCCCACAAGCGGCACAGTTTGAAGAGGTTGCGGGAGAGTTGGACCAAGTACGGATGATTTTGTGGAAAGGCCATTGCTCCGTGCACCAGAAGTTCACCGCGGAGCAAATTCACCGGATTCGCGAGCGTGACCCGGAGATGAGAGTGATTGTGCACCCTGAGTGTTCTTTTGACGTGGTTCAGCTGGCTGACTACTCGGGATCGACTGAGTATATCATCAAAACGATCGAAGCGGCGCCAGCGGGAAGCAAATGGGCCGTGGGAACCGAAGTGAATTTAGTGCAACGTCTGGCCAATGAGAATCCGGATAAGAAGGTGGTTCTCTTGAGCACGACGATGTGTCCGTGTTTGACGATGAACCGCATTGACCGCCCTCATCTGTTATGGGCATTGGACAGCATCCTGGACGGGCACCCGATTCACGTGATTGAAGTGGATGATGAAACGAAGCATTGGTCCAAAGTGGCTTTGGATCGGATGTTGGCGATTTAACGATAAAAAAAGGAGCCTTTGGGAGACTGATGCAAAAGCATAACATGATTTGTAAAAGTGCCTTCGGGCACTTTTTTTGTTACACTG
>NZ_JBHTBW010000083.1:0-19121 GCF_042665195.1 Laceyella putida | reverse complement strand
CGTCACGCTTGAGCACCACCTGACGGGTGTCGCAGCCACCTCCTTGGTCAATCCAGTGCGGGAACAAGTCTCGCGAGTAACCAGTCATTGAGCCTTCTGCTTGGACAGTCAGTGCGTTCAGTTCAGACTGAGCAGTTGACTTCGACGGTGTATCTGGCGGAAGTGCCCAGGCTGTTGGCGTGTCATATGCAGCAGACAGCGACAGAACCAGCGCAAAAACAACCGACCACATCATCGATTTCTTCAGCATAGAAGTGCCTCCTGTATGTTATTATTTCTAACCATTTTTATATTCTAACATCCATGTTCATTTTTAGTGAATGAGATGTAAATCGTAAGATAAAGATGCTACACGATCATCACTCATGATGTCTCACCCCAATCAAAAAAGAGGCCCCTGAGAGCCTCTGTAAGACGTTTTATTTCACTCCAGATACATCTGAGTATATCCTCTGCTCGTTCCATTTATTGGGCAGACCCCAAAATCGACGTTCGCTACATCCACCCTACTGAGGCGTTTTTTCATGACTGAATATTGAATCGAAGTGTGTGCTACAAACCAATTTGTATCGACATATGTTCTGATGATTATGACATCTGATTCATCGCACTAAAAAAGCCTACCCAACGGGTAAGCCTCGCTTTCTCACTTCTTCTCTTCGAGCGCCTTCACGCGCCGGTCCAGCTCCGATAACTTCTTGCGTAATTGCAATGTTGTGCCTTCTTGCAGTTTCATTTGATCCTTGAACAAATCAACATGCGCCTGGTGCTCGTCTACGCTACTGGCAATGGTCTGAACGCCAGCGATGAGTTGTTGTGTTCCGGCGAAACCATTGGCAACTGTCGTCTGTAGCTCCCTGATCTCCACCTGCATCTCATCCTGTTTCTTGGCTATCTGCTGAACAATAGCCAAAATCTGATCCAGCTTGGCATCACTCATGCGGTTCGCTCCCTATGGTTGATGATTTCATTATATTAATTCGGGTCAGGCCGCAGATATACCTTTAGCTATCATGTATAAAGGCCCCGTCCGTGATCCAGTCAAGTGAGGTCGCCTCTCTTCAACTTCATATACCCTTTCAATATCTCCCCGCACTGCACCCGCATGAACTCGTTCAGATACTTCACCTTGAGCCTGTAGCCCTTCCAGACATACTCCACCATCCGGTCTTCTACCAATTGAACGGTTTGGAGGATCTCGCCTTGGGATTGGCGGAAATAGCGGCGAAGTTCGGCCATATCATTCAATATTTGATCGATGATGTGGTCGATCTGGTCTTGGTATGCCTCCGCCATCTTGAGGTGGCCCATTTGTTCTTTATCTCGATTCAACGCTTCCAGCAGTACCTCTAGGTGGACATATCGCTTTAGTTTGACTTCAAAATCAAGGTGGTCGTCGTCATACAGCATAAGACTTACCCCCAAAATTAAATGCATGGAACACTGGTAACCGTATTAGTCCTCGCTTCGTGAACCCTCTCGACTTCACCTTCATTCGGATTGCCGGCTTCAGATAAATGAACTTCTTATCCTCCCCCACCTTCACCTTATTCACTATGGACCATACCGCTTTCCTTACATTAGGTGGCGGTGGAAACTCAATGAGACCAGCCGGACGCACCCGCCCCTCATCCTCTAGACCGATGAGCCACCCGAAGTCCCCTTTCCGAATCGCAGTCAACCGAACATCAAAGTATTGGTAGTTAATCACCTTGAGCCAGTCATACGATCGTTTTCCCACTTGATAGGTGGAGTTCACTTTCTTTAATACGATTCCTTCAAGGTTCTGTTGGCTGACTAGATCAAAGAAGGCTCCTGCCTGTTCACCGGGTATGGATCGAACCAAGGATAGATGTGGCTGCTCTTTGATCTGATCTTGCAGGATGGCTTTCCGTTCATGGAGTGGCAACGAGGTCACGTCTTGGCCACCGATCATTAAGACATCGAACACACAGAACTGGACAGGGTCGCTCTTCATCAGCGTCCGGATCTTGTGTTCATTCGTCGTCTGAAACCTGGTTAGGATGGCTTCAAAATCAGGGTGGGACTGCTCATCCGTGACAATCAATTCGCCGTCTAATATGGTGTCTGGCGGCAAGTTCAACATGGCCAACTCAGGGAACCGGTCAGTACACCGGGTACCGTGCCGGGTCCAACATTGTATCTGGCCACTCACTGTCGAGAGGATGAGACGGATACCGTCTAATTTGAGTTCCGCGATATATGATGAATGACTGATTGGCTCAGTCGCTTTATGTAGTAACATGGGAGATTTGAACATTGATAAATCACCTATTATCATTGTATCAATCTCCACTTGATCGATCATTGGGAATGGATGGACAAAAAAAGCACCGGTGCGACTAGGCCGGCGCTTTTTTAATATAAATGACAATAAATTTAATCATGTTAACCCTCTTAGTCTGATTCTGATATGGTAGAATAAATTAAGCAAACAACCTCATTTTGCCTAGAATTCCCCCCCTCAGTGTTAGTGGCACTGAAGGGGATTTTTTGTTTCATCTGACGGTTGCACCCAAACTTCTTCCGCGCTCATGATCCACTCATTTTCCCGTGCCGGCATCAACGTTCGCAACATCGTTTCTGCGATTGCTCGCGATGCCTGTGGTGGAACCGCATTTCCAATGCGCTCGCGCCATCTCGCTTCGCTGTTGCCCGCAAGCTCCAACGGGTTCCCGTTGATCTGAACAGGGAACCCTTGCAATGCGGCCAGCTCCAACGTGGTCAACGGTCTATGCCAGTTCCCTTCCTCGCTAATGATCACCCATTGCCCTTTTTCGTTCATTTCCGGAATCCGTGGATCTGCAACCGCGCACGTTCCAGCGTGGACATCTGCGGAACCGGTAACGGTGTTCGCCACCTGGTCCCATCGCAAAATCCCATAGGTTCCCGATCTCGGCTTGCATCCCAACCGCGGGTCAGCGATACATATAGCCCCGTTGTTTGGCCTGAATGCCCCGGTGACTGTGTTCGCGGCCTCATCCCACCGACTGACTTTGTATATGGTTCCGTGTGTCCCGTCCTTAAACCCTGTGGCCACTTCTGGAATATCTGTTTCCTTTCCGTCGGCCACCAAGCAATATTGAGAGAAATTCCGTTCCAAGTCTCGCCAGTCTTTACCTGGGCGAATAAGCGCCAATCTGAGCCACGTTTTAAACTGAAGCTTCGGCAACCGGTGCATCTTGCCGCCTGTTAGGCTATCTGGCAGCGGAAGTGATTTCAACACATCGCCCACTGTCTTCATTTTCTTCACAGGTGGATGATATACAAAAGCCGGCACTTTCTTTTCATTCCTGGCAATCAACAGATATCGTTTCCGATGCTGAGCAAGCGCACCGATCTCCCCACAATCATGGTATCCATCCGATACCGCGTACCCGTATTTCTTGAGCAATCGCTTGATTTCATCCAGTAGGTGTTTTCCTCTCGTCGCGATCCGTGGGACATTTTCAAACAGAATGAGCGATGGCAAATCTTCCTCGAACGCTTTCAATGTTAACTGGATCCCGCGAATGGTTAATTGACTCAGCGCTTGATACTTCTTTGTTTTTGCTTTGTCCTGGCCAAGTAGTCCTGAGAATGATTTACATGGTGCAGAAGTGAAGACTATATCGGGATACTCACCGCCAACCGCTTGCCACAAACTGAACGGTGTGACTTCTTCCCAATCATCTGGCGGCTCATGACCATGAAAATCGATGTACTGTTGCCGGCTGAAAAGATCCATTTGAATAGCTGGCGCACCCGTGATCATCTCAAAATCGGCACACGCTTCGGCGTCACAGTCAATGCCGGCCATTGTTTCGATTGTGCCGACCGCTCCTTTCCACTCTTCCCGGGCCTGCTGGAACCCGAGCGCACCGCCGCCAATCCCCGCGAACAGATGTAATGCTTTGAATTTCATTTCTTCGCCCTCTCTCTCTGTGGTAAAATGATCGTATCGTTGTTTTTCGAGAGCCCCCGTGGTGTGCCAGCACCAAAGGGGCTTTTTGCTTGCTTTCTTCTGAGATCCTGCCAACGTCTACGCCGTTTCATCGCCTTGGAGAGTACCCGCACCATTCCCCGCCTCCTTGAAGATGACATGGAACTCGCGCCCATTCTCCCCTTTCTTGATGCCGTATCCTTCAATTAGCCGGTCTTTAAATCCGGGCCGCTCCAATTCCCGAATCAAACACCGTAGTGCTACGGCCATCGCCCCGCCAGTGACTTTATGTGTCGGCATCTTTACTTTTTTGTGGTCGCCATCTTGACGAAATTCAATCGGCATTGCATTTGCCATGCTGTTCACTCTCCCTTGTTTGGCTGATATAACCCGCATGCGTCCCAACGTCGATCATGCTCGCCGCGCATTCTCCAATGCTCCTTGTTTCTCAGGATGCACTGTCCAGTTTCTTGATCAAAATATTTACAAGGCTTCTGCCCTTTGCGAACCACCCCGCACCCTGCGCCGTTCCAGGTCAGACCGTACTTTCTGACCATGGGGTTTTCATTTTCCAAGTAGGCATCGGGTCCGGTCGGCTTCTTCTTGCGCTTGCGCTTCGGCTTTGGCTCCGGCGCTGGTTCCGACTCCGGTGCTGATTGGCTGAATAGATCCAATTGTTGTGCTATCATGATGCGTCTCCTTTCAGTAGCTGATTGAAGAATGCTTCCTTTTCCGCCATGTACTTCTTGAACAGCGGCGGGTTGAACAATTCCAACAGATGTTCAAGCAAATACTCACTATCGGCATGAGGCACATTGTAGAGCGGCATCACCCACTCTTTGGCGAGGTATTCTGGAACTCCCAGATCCGCCCGCAAGCGTTGAATCATCCAAGACTTGTGCAATTCCAACCTCTCGGCCTCGCTGTATTCTTCATATTCTTCAAATTCGTCGTCCTCATCTCCGCAAATGTGGGCTGATTGAATCTGATCTACAACCCATCTCAAGTCTTCGATCATCTCAACTTCCTTCTCGCTCAGGATCGATGTGAGTTGTTTTTTCTTCCCCTTCTTCAGTTCCGGTTTTGTCTCTGGAAACAGTTCCAATTGCTCCCCGTGTCGCGGATCAATCATGATGCGTCATCCTCCCAAAATCGCTCATATTATTCACTCCTTACGGATTAGCTTGTCTTTCTCGTTCCTGCCGGCTCGCTTTCAACCGCTCATCCATCAAGCGCAACTTCGCTTGGATCGATGCCTGTTTATCTTCGAGATCAGCAGGGTCTTCCTGTGACTCTTGTTTGCTGGCATCCAGTTGCCACCGCAACGACTGAGGTAATTGTTCTTGCTTATCAGAACGGCGTTGCATTGGAACAACCTTTTTTCTGATTGCTTCTTTCTCTTCTTCCAAACGGTTAATGATGATCGTCTCGCAATAAGCAAAAGTGAATTTCTTTTTCTTCCGCTCAACAGCATAATCAATTACATCTTTCACCTGGTCCAAAGTGACTTCTTTTAACTCAGCAATGTTTTTGATTGATTGATATTCCAATGGCGATAACGGTTCACCGATTCCTTTTTTGGTACAGTAGTAGTCAATAATTGCTTGCATCTTTTCTTCATCGACTTCATTTTTTGGGGCATCAGATGATGAGGGAATCAGGTTAAAGGAATCAGGAATCAGGTTAAAGGAATCAGCAGGGCTTGTTATGTGCGTTTCTGGTTCTTGCACTGTGCTTGTACTGTGCTTTTCTGATGCTTCGCTTTGACCAGTGTTTTCAAGGGTTTTCGGCTCAGGTTCATTTTTTTCGCCATCCGCTGTTGGTGCATCTGTCTGTTCCTTGGGTTGACCTTGTACAGTTTTTGCACCATGCAAGTCTGGTGCTGGGATGATGCTTTTCTTTTCTTTGCAATGTGGGTTTTGGTGCTTGTGCCAGTTTGTAATCTGAATGTACCGTTCACCATCTACCTCATAACGCTTAATGAAGTTGCGTTTATGTAGCTCATCCAACAGATGGTCTACATCGCAGTTGTCATAAGGCAGTACCTCAACCTTGATCCGCTTTGGTCGATCCTCAAGCCGACCTTCCCGATCTGCAACCGTCCAAAGTCCTGCAAACAACAACCGTCCGAGTGGTTCTACTTCTGCCAATTGATCGTTTAAGAAAAAGCCGGGTTTTATATTCCGTGAACGCGCCATATTTTCACCTCATGGACTTTAAGATTGGGAGGGCGGCCAGCTCGTGACCGCCGTTGTTTAAAATGGTCCGTCCGTCTCCATAACCTCAAACTCGTCAACTGGTATAACCTCGATTTTCTCCACTTCTGCACCCGTGCGGGTCAAAGACTTTGACCACTCGTTGGCTCTTTGCATCGCTGATTTATGGTCAATAGCGTTTATGGGGAATGTGGTTCCCATTTTCCTTCCCGTCGCCTTGTGGACGAAGTAAATTTTCGCATCCCATTTCATCCCGATCCGCTCCTTTCAGTTCACCAATCCCGTCCCGCTCCAAATCGCGTAATATTGGGCCATCTCTTCCCAGGTGATGTATCCGCCTTTGTGTAACGCATCCACGAACTGATCAAGATGCTTTAATCCGTAAAATGGAACCCCGGTCATCATGCTCATTTCCTCCATGTTTTCAATCAACCGCCGCTCGATCTCTTCCGCCCATAGCTCCGCGTCACCAAACGCCGTGATTGACCAGATTTTCATGTTATCCGCTCCTTTATGGGAAGGGGCGTATTATGCCGCCCCGTTTTGTTCCTCGCTAACTTCCCGCATCGCCTGCAAAATGTTCCGTGCCCATTCGTTGTCGCCTAAGGAAAGAGCTTGTTCCATCAGCTTCATCAGTTCGCGCAGTTCCATTTACGCCGCCCCCTCGCCCAGTAATTTCATGATCTCGTCATCCGTTGGGTCGCTAGTGTCTAGCTGTTTCTGTCCCGTCTTGGCTTTGACTGCGTCGTCAATGGCTCGTTTGATCTCTTCGTTGGTTGCGCCATCCAGGAAATCTGCGATGACCTTGAATTCCTCATCCGTCACTTCTTTGCGACTCTCCTTGCCAGTGAATCCGAAGACGATGGCCTTTTGTGCCCTTTCCTGCAACCCTCTCTTTGCCGCTACCGCGAAGAATCTTCCGCGCTGGTTGGTTGCTTTCGTCTCTTGTGGCTGTTGGTTTTGTTCGGCCAGCTCCTTGTATGCATCCAGCTCGCCATTACCTTGTTTTGTCGCCGCTGGTTGGTTGCTTCGTTGAGTCTGTTGTTTGGCGCTGGTTTTCTTTACCGATGACTTTTGAGTTGTGCCAGCATTTTGGTTTCCTCCATGTTCCGCCGCGCTTGCGTCATCATCTTCGTCCGCCGCGATTCCGAGCGCTAAACTGAGTGAGTACCGCCGAGCGTATGTGAGAGCCGAGCCGATTTGTTGCGGCGTTGCGTTGGCTCCTGCGCGAATCGGAACCAGATCAAAAATCATGTACTCGCCCGACTCGTGTAAAATCATCGTGTATACGCCTTCCAGATCACCTTTGTCATTTCTCACCGGGTTTTGAATGTATGAGAGGCCATGTTTTTTCAACGGCTCCCTGATTGTGTCGATGATGTCCCCGAGATCAGCGTATTTGTATTTATAACCCTGTTTTTTCGGGTCCTTGGGTGGGATGATGGCCGTTTTCGTTTTTGATGGGTTGGTGACTTCTCCTTGGAATTTGCTCAATGCTCCCGCAATCTGTGCAATCGATTGGCTCATTTGCATTTGTGCATTCGCTCCTTAGGTGTTATAATCGTGCCAAGTACATTTTCAAGAGCCTATTTCCCAACGCTCACCCGGCTGCATCCGTGGTGGGCGTTCATCATTTCTTGCCAGTCGATATGCCCCCTGATCGTGAGCGTCCCGTACCAAATCCCATCTTTCATGATTTTGAATTTGAGGACTCCGCGATCCATGAAGGCCACGCCCGTGTATTTGCGCTGCTTGCGCATCGGTTCCACCTCCTTTCATGATTCCCGAAAGGGTAACAACCATGTTGCTATTTACGCAACTCCAAGAGCTGAAAAAAGAGCCTTATTAAGTTCGTCCACTGTCATGCCCAGCGCTTCAGCGATTCTAGGGATATCGATTATTTTAATCTTGATACCACCCGATTCCATACGGTTATATGTGCTTTTATGCACCATGAGCCTTTGAGCGACTTGTTCTTGCGTCAATCCGCGTTGGCTTCTGATTTCAACCAACCGTTTTAGCACCAATTCTTCCATGCTTCATCCCCCTCTCTTTGTTTCGTTTTCTGCAACATTTAACCTTATTATAGTTGCTATTTGCGCAACACGCAACCCCTTTTTGTCATTTTTTTTGATAAATTTTGTATCCATTATTTTTGATAAGGGTTATCAAACCATGGTATAGTTGACATTATGGAAATAAAAAATTTCCCATTAAGAAACCACGAGACTTAACATATAATGATTATGAGGTGATCTTTATGATGGTGTTTTCAGAAAGGCTGAAAGCGCTAAGACGAGAAAAGAGAATAACGCAACAACAGATTGCCGACAGATTTGGGGTTACAAAATCAACGGTTTCTCGATGGGAAAAAGGATCGTTTGAACCGGATACAGAGAAGTTGAAGGAAATAGCTGATTACTTCGGTGTTACTGTTGATTACTTGCTCGGCAATGATGAAAATCAAGAGAACAAGGATAAAAAGAATGCGGATCTCGTGGATCTGCTTGAAGAGATCAAAAAGCGCCCGTATGTAATAGATCCTAAAACGGGCGAGGCGAAATACATTCCCAAAGAGCGGTTGAAGATCATCAACGACTTGATCGAAGGTTACTTGCGAGAAGAAGGCATTTTGCCGGACGAAGGCGAAGACTGCGCGAGAAGTTTGTGACCCTGGTTTTCGTTTCCAAAGCGAGGGCCAGGATTTTTTCTTTCAAGAACTCATTTCTATTCATCCCATTTAATACAGCGTTTAAGCATGTCTCATTTTCATTCACAGCCAAACCAATCAAATAAGAAAATCGCTCCCGTTCAGACTTAAAGCCTACCGTGTTGCGCTTTCGACCCTTTTTTGCTGGTTGCATGCTGCATCACCTCGGGCTTTTTATTGTACCACAAAACAGAACATATATTCCCTCTCTGGGGCGTCATCGAATTTTCTGTATCTATTGTTAAATAGAAAAGCCAGCTACATCACACCCGTAGCTGGCTTCTCTATTTCCGATTAACAATACAAGTCAGAATTATTTGAGCCAATTTTTCCTCTGATTTTATTGACGCTTCGATCATTGCTACCTTTAAATCATCCTTATCTGCTACTGCCCAATCAATTACATAGCCCGACTTCAGTCCCAAGCATCGTATAAACTCGCGTTGGGTTCGTCCGTTCCCTTCGCGAAAAGGATGCAAAACATTGATCTCTGAAAGGTAATAAGCTACTCGTTCAGCGAAATTCTGAGCATCCAGCCTGGTCAAATATCGCTCATCTCGCAACTCCCCAAAAATCCTATCAGCCTCAGATTGGATCATACGCGGTAAACAAAAAAGAGTTGGCGGCTTTGAAATAACCACTTTCCGAATTTGCCCAGCCCATTCATACACATCTTGAAAAAGATGCTTGTGTATGCGCTGTAAATGGGCCAAATCAAACGATCCCGAAAGTGGTCTTGCCATCAACTGAAGATGCCTTTTTGCTGTCATTAGACGTTCCCATTGATCGAGTTTCTTTTTATCCCGGATATCCAACTTGTTTTTTAAAATGGTGGTGCCAGGATATACATATGTCGATTCGTCCAACCCTTGTCTTATCCTTTCATCACAAGCTCAAAGGCTTTGCGATCATATTCTTCCTCGGTAATTCTTCCCTCACAGTACGCACGAAGGAGATCTTGTTCAGTATTCGTTAGGTAGATACCTTCATGCTTCAATGTTCCAAGCACTCCACGAAGCATTTTTCTCTCGACAAATGACCCCTTACGCAGTATCCGTCTAGGTCTGCCGACAATCCGTCTTGCTCCGATCATAGGACGGCATCCTTTCCGTTTGGTTTACTTATATTTTATCAATGATGGTAAGGTCCCACAATGGACAATACGACAACCTTATTATTATGGGTTTATCCATCTTGATTCAAACAAGTACTTCGCTTGCTTTAGTCATCACTTATCATTTCGCCGCTCCTCCCTAATTCTCCACAAATCTTTGATTAATTGTTCTTCAGTTACTTCTTCCTGCTCTGCTATCATCTGGATCAAACTGCTTAACCGGTTGAATGATTCTAAATCGTAACGACGCAATTTTTGATCAAGACGAAGATACTTTGATTCCAGCGACAATAATTTAGCCTCAAGCAATTCATTGCTCGTCACATATTTTGATTGCTTAGTCGGATTATTAGCAGGCAATTGCTTCACTACATCCTCAAGCTGATCTAGGCGCTGATTTAGTTTATTGAACTCCTCTTGGAAAAACGCCTTCAATTCTTCCACCGAATGACCCCCTGACCACGATCATATCACTAATTACCAATCAAGAGGAAAGACCAGAGTCATCGCCCTGGCCTTTCACTTCAAACTTAAGAAAAACTTCCCGATCTTAGTGAAGAAGCTACTGAGAGTGACTTCCTTTTGATCAATCAAGGTTTTCACGGGTTGTGACTTAGGATCGTACCAGTCATAGCCTCCTGGTAAATGCTCTTGCTGTTTTGCCTGCATCCAATTGCCTTTCGGCCCCTTCACGTCCATCCAACTCATATGTATCACCTCTACGCTTCATATATTAGCAATAGTCTGTATTATTTTAAAGGAGCTATTTCCCGCAGACAAACAGGAGCCAGAACCGGCCGCCTACAACCAACACGAGCCCCAAGACATCTGTCCACCAGGGAAGCAGCTGGCCGGACGTAAATGAGTAAAGGAATACGCCCCATACCAGCGGATATAGAAATGCCCGAATGGTATACATGAATCGCACGATCAACAATGTCGTCAGCAGCGCAACAGACCCTAACCCAGCAACTCCCATCGCATACATCTTGATTATGCCAAACCAAAGGAAAAATGGTTCGACGTAGGTCAAGATGGCCAGCCAAAAGGCGTTTTCTCGCGCCCTCACAGATGGGTCTTGGATATTCACATTGATTCTGATTTGCTCACCTCCAACAATGTTATATTATCTAGTTTTCATATATTTTTGAATATATAAAGACCAGGGCAAGGCCCCGGTTGTTGGTTGTTATCCTGTTAACTTTAGTTAGCGTCCCTGAAAATCATCCTTACCGCTCAATCATCATCCAACAATCGTATTCATTTGTTCCTCTTCATACTCTTCGCGACACTTTTCGCACAAGAAATATTCCGGCTCGACTTGGGTTGCGTATTCAACCTCGTTGCGACAGCTATCACATCGCTCCATGCCTATTTCTCACCTCCGCATAAACAGTTTTGCAACGATTAGAATAAATGTCACTACACAAATTCTTACAGAAGTTGCCGACTGAAAGCCCAACTCTTTCAAGGGTGGGATGAAAGTCGGCTTCAGCCGTGTGGAGTCTCAATTATCAATAAGAGAAAAGCCAGCTACATCACACACCCGTAGCTGGCTTTTTATTGTTCATTTGCCTTTTCCAATTTGCTCACGCGTCTGGCCAGATGGTTCTGTTGCGCGGCGAGCAGATCCATTTTCTTTTCCTGAATGTCAAGCTTCTCGACATACTCCACTTGGCTATCAACAATATCCTGTGCCGACATGCTCACAACACGCTTCACGTCCTCTAGCTCCGTTTCGAGCTGGTCAAAGCGCTCAGCCACTTCTTGGCGAAACGATTGTTGCTCGGATTCGATCCGATCCAATCTCTGATTAATTGCGCTGAACTCATTGTTGATTTTAGCAAATTCACTGGCCAAAAATGCTTTCAAGTCGTCCATCGTCCGGCCTCCTTTGTCTCCATTGTAGCAATTGTTTCCAGACAAGGGAATGCCCCAAACTCCTTCGAATAAATTATTGACGAATATATTGGGGGTGATTCTTTGGGTAAGTTCAGAAGTTTGGTTGCTGAAGGTAAGTCCCGCAGTGAGTTGGAAGATAATATCAACTTCCAACTTGGATATCTACGGGATGATGACGAAGTGATAACGGTAGATGTTCATAAGGAAAAAGATAAATACTTGGCCGTAATCATATATGAAAAAGCTTGAACCGTGATTGGCTCAAGCTTTTTTCGTGTTTATTTTTCCCAACACTTTCGATCCCACTATCAAAACCATCACAATCATCAAGATATACCAAACCGTCATTACGACCGCCACCGCATAGGCAGCACCCACACCGATCCAGAACCACTTATGATGTTTGAATTTGTATTGTTGCCCCTGCTTCATCTCTAGAACATATTCTTCTGATCCAATCTTCAAGACGGACTTCACGTGTCGATCTCCTCTGAAGATGCTGGCAAGCACAATCACCAGATAAATCAACACGACGCAGGTGGTACCTACGAGAATTAACGCCGCCCATTGTGAACTTGTTTGAATTGCATTTTCCATCGCTGATCACTCCTTATATGGTTAATGAAAAGAAGAGAAAAAGATAAGACTTAAAATGCCTTGCGTCTGAAATTAAGCCTCGACGGAGAACATAAAACCTTATGAAATATCTGGTCTGATCTTGGTTTGTTGGGGTGTATTAGTCGTTTTCGTACTAATACACTCGCTAATACACCCCTAAGACCGCATGCCCTGTATAAATTTTTCCAATTGAGACAGGTAATCTTGTTGCAGACAAACGGTATGATCCAGTCCTCGGCTTTCTAAAATCTTTGGCAACTCCGGGAAACGTTTCGGTTCTTCCGTGACAAAAAATATGTGTGGAAACTTGTTCTCCGATGCAGAGCTGATCGGTCTTTCATACCAATCTTTCCAACCTTTTACCTCTCGGTAGCGGTCGATTTTCTTTGTTAAGTTGGGGAACTTCTTTCTTCGGCCATAATCATCTTTCCCGGTGTCATACTCCAGGAAGAGCGTATAGTGTTTGCCGTTGGACTGGTCATACAACATGCAAAATACATCTGGATTCAAGCCGTTGCTGTGTTTTAATATCCGATTTCCGCACTCATAAGCCCACGCCTTAACTTCCACCCCCATCTCCTTCATCAGTTCTCTGGTCTGGATCTCCATATCATGGATGCGGAGGATATGGTGAGCGGTCGCCGGCAGAACGACCTGCCCATCCCGGTGCTTGATCCGCTGATGATGCTTTGCCCATCCAGCGTACTGGCTCCCTAGTTCTCCCATTGAAATGACCATAGTCTTTTTTACGGTTCCATCCCACTGGATAATAGGCTTTTTCAAAGCTTTATCAACGAGGTAAACCTCATAAAGTTTGTTTATATCTCGCCTTAGGAGCAGTTGACTTTGAGACTGATGACCGAAGTCTGGATGGAAATATTCGAGCTGTTCAATCGTCAGCAATCTGCGTTGAGCGAGAATCTCCAACATCTTTTTCTTTCGTTCTGTCAAATCTACATTAGCCTTTGCCCAGTCCAAGCTTAGTTCGCTTTTAGGAAGTCGCTTCCGCCGGTAATCTCTGCGAGTTCTTCTTCCAGGTTCCTCTCGTTTTGCGGTTGACATGTTTTTTCATCCTCCTTTTCCTCGATCCCATAAATTTTTGTCTCTACATCTTTTCTCGGCCTACCCAATGGATTGGCCATGCTGCGTGATTCTTCCAAGCTAACCTGCCGATACATGGGCAACCTCATATCAACGGGTTCAATCAGCTTCGCCATGAAGATATGGGTCTTCTTCGCTACATCGATGCGGAAAATGCCGCAATATTCCATGTTCATCAGCTCGGTAAAGTCTTTCACATCATAAGGAGCAAGCATATCGGCCATGGACTTGAAGAAATCGTCTCCGCCCTTGAGCAAAACCAAATTCGGTCTGGCATCCTTAATGGATCGCTTCAACTTCTCTGCATTCTTGCCAGCTTCATCAAAACTGGACCAGCCGTGAACGGTGAAAACATAACGGAACCGGTATTTCCGGGGTTCTTTGAACAACGCGCCAAACAGATTTTGAACAGCTCTTTGATCAAGGATTTGATGAAGCTCATCGACAATGATCAAACATTCTTTTCGCTTGTTGTCCTCCAATCGTTCACGAGCCAACATCATCATCCAAATTTTCATGAAGTAGTGGGTAAACAAGAACTTTCTTAATTCCTGAGAAATTTCTTGGCCACTCCCAGGCAGATAGATCAATACCAAGTATGGGCCTGTATTCGTCCATTTCCAGAAATCGATATCAGGGTTTTCGTCTTGGGCAATCAAGTTAATGAAGTCTTCATCTGTCATGAATGGCACAAGGCGGTTTTTAATCGTCTTTAGCACCGATGGATCATTGATCATATCCGTTGCGTTTTCTTCCAAGGCTTTTGCAAGGTTCCGTTTCTTTTTCTTCTCTAGCTTTTGAAGGGTTTGAAACCAATATTGCTGGTCTTTCAAAATCTTTAAGGCGTCGATCAAGTTGCCTTTCCCCACTTCGTAACTCGCTTGTAACGCCGCCTTGAAGTAACGCTCAACGGCCACGGTCTTGCTATCGTCACCCACGGAATCCAGCAAAATCTTTGTTTCTGTGTCTGCGATTTGTTTTTTGATGCTACGGCTCTTTTTATTGATCTTGATCACGTCATGAAAGTTAACAGGAAGAGGGTTTTCTGTATCCGCGTGGTTAAGAATCACCACATTTTTCCGCGCCCAGGACGGGATATGCTGCCGAACGTTTTTGATCATTTTGCCATCAGCTAGTTCAAAAGCAACCACAGACCGCCCATACCTGCGCCACTCCGTCTCATTCTGCGCACCTGCGAGGAACGTTTCTAGGATCTGATTCTCGATGTAACTGGTTTTGCCTGATCCCTGCTCACCAAAAGCGATGGTCGCTTTCACATATGAATCGATCTCGGTAACATTCTTGGGCCTTGGCATATACACAACCCGATTAGTGTACAGCTCCCGTGCAAAAGCAAGAGCGCCCAAGCCAGGTTTCAGCATTACTTCCGGGATTCTGGTTTTCTGCAAATGCTCCGAGTAAAAATCTTTATCTTCCACATCTGGTAACAGTAGGAACTTGCTTATTTCCGCCTGGTATAAGCACATCGTTGGCAAATTGTAGTGAATTCGCCCTTTCGCCACTTTGGATAGGTCCGGCTTCACTTTGACAACTTCCAGCCGGTTCTCACCTTGGAGCTCCGTCATCAGCTTTTGCAAATCAGCTTGAAACTGCTTCGCCTTTCCCTCATCATCCGTCCATAGGAGAAACAACGCTTCCACTAGCATGTATTTATTGTTGTCCGACGCGAATTTGCGATCCGTATACGGCTGCTTTTGATCTTTCTTTGGCAACAGCTTCTTGATCTGCTGAAGCGCAACCTGATGTTTTTCCCGTACTTCATCTTCGCCGTCGTACCAAAAGTCATAGAGCATTTTGGCAGTTGCCTTTGCACCTGTCTTGGTATAGTGCCACACCTTCGCTTTCGTGGTAGTAAGCCCTAAACGCGCCTTCTCCAATTGATCCCGCTTCTCTTCCTGGTCCACCACTTCTTTCACCGTTAGGCTGTACATCCCATGATCCACCGAGCGAAAAAGCTCTTTGATCTTGGGGCTTCCGTCCAAATCGATGGCCAAATGATGGCTGCCTTTAACTGCGAATGCGTATAAATTCGTCTCAGGAAGCTCCAGATTGTCTTCCTCCATTCGGAATTCACCAATGTCCTGGTACAAGGTTTGCTCAAACTTCGTTTTGAGAAGATGATCCTTGTCTTTGGGTAGATTCGTGTAAGCGTGGATCTTCCCATCACGCTTACACAATTTCAGGCTAAAATGTGGAACGTCTCTATACTCTTGCTCACCTGTGGTCGGATTGACGACTTTGCGTCCTGCACCTTTCTCCAGAAATCCTTTGTTCATGCTTGCCAGTTGGTTAATGATTTGCATCCTCTCACTTCGTTCGTGCTTCTCAGCCCCTTGGACCGGCACAATCCGGAAGCAATTTGATGGAAAGTACCGTGTTTTCATCATGTCATCCCTCCTAGAAAAAAGAGGACTTCATCAGTCCTCTTCGTATAGTCCCTCGTCAACTTCGATATTCTCTTTCTTCGCCAACCGCTTCCGATCCAAGACGGTAGCTACGCCCCAAATAAAGCCGGCCGCTACCAACCCAACGATAAATGGCACTAAGATATCCAATTTTGAACCTCCTTTAACACCTTTTGTTCCGCGCCTTGCGCTTGCTCTGGGTGCATGGATTTTATGAGTCCATACGGCAAACCGATCACAAGAGCGATGGCCGCTAAATAGCTCAAAATTACTTTGGTCAACGTTCGCCACTCACTTTTGATAGAGTAGCGAACGATTATTATTAACAAAATGAACGTAAACACCTGATATTCAACCAGCAACGTGATGGACATATAGAGCATACCAGTGAAGAGATCCATCTTCAGTTCCCCTTGGTCAAATCTTTGGTGACTTCACCGGAAACAAAATTGACGATAGCGTCAACGGGTGCAACGATGGATTCCCCGAGATTGGAGGCTACCTTCGTCAAACCAGGTGCAGCCCCCAAGAAAAGACAAATGATGAGAAAGGTTTTTACTTCCGTCTTAACGGACTTTCCTGACAGGTACGCACTGACACTTTTCCAAATCGCGGCAATAAGCACAATGGTTAACGCAAAGTAGATCATTTTTGCAACCAAGGCATCCATTTTTTCACTCTCCTCTCGATCCATTCATAAATGTAGCTTGCAATTATAACCACCGGAGCAACGAAAACGATCAGAAACAGTAGTAGCTTTGCCGTAGTAATCATTTTGGCTCTAGCTCCGTGAACGGTTTGCCGTTCAGGTCAATCCCCAACCCTGAGTATGCGGCCGTGACCTCTTTCAGGTCGAACACGCCCGACAAACATTTGAGAACAACCAACCCCTTGCGAGCATCCCGCTTCTCGTCAAAATTGACGTGTTGCGGGACCTTCCAATTGCCTACACGATAGGTCGCCATGATATCTCATCTCCTTTTGTGGTATCATGGGAACCAGCCAGTTATTAACTGGTTCCAAGGCAAGAGCTTACCGCTGAGCTGTCCAGGCATGCGCGGTAGGCTCTTTCTGCATTAGCTTGGTATTACTTCGATCACAATTCGATCTTTGCTCAACTTCGACTCCAAAAAAAAGAATCTTGACTAACTGGTAAACATCCAGCCCAAGAACACTTGCTATGGTTGGTATCTGATCAGCACGCATTCTAACGTCTCCAGATTCGATTCTAGAGTAGCCACCAGCTGTTTTTAAACCAAGCGCATTAGCCATTTCCAGCAAAGTCACTCTTTTTTGAATTCGACATTTGGATAACCCCTTTAGATTCAAAAGTTCAAGCCCCCTTCACCATTTGATGTTTGCTCAACTTATTAACCTAATAATATTTGATGTTTAATCAAACGTCAACAACAAAATTGCTATTTGATCAACTTTGTATTAAGATGTATTTAAAGAGTTTGCATTGTATTTGAGGGCAAAAGTGAGGAATTAAAATGGATTTTGCAGCAAGATTAAAAAGCCTTAGGAAAAAGAAAAAAATAACCCAAGCAGATCTGGCAAAACACTTAGGAATAGATAACACGACTGTCTCCAAGTGGGAAAAGGGGATTTATGAACCTAATATCGAGACACTCAAAGAACTTGCTAACTTTTTTGGAGTCTCGGCTGATTGGCTTCTGGGTGGTGAGTTTCATTCAACCCGCCGTGGGTTTGGAAGAGACCATAGTAGCAAAGCTACAAAAAAATATCTTGATCTTCGGTTGCTCAACACTTTAGAAGATGCTCCAGAAGAGGTGCGCAGAGAGTTGCAACCACCCGTATTGCTCTATCAAGTTCTACAACTGAGGGATGATGTACCGATCACCATATCGGCATCCTATCTGCCTAATTCTCTGCCGCTTGATGAGTTGGAAAAGATTCTGGAAGGAGTGAAGCACAATCCCACACTGAGTCTGTATAAAACGCTGGAATCCTTTGGGAGAAAACCGATATCGTGCGAAGAAGTTATAGTCGTGGATAGTCCTTCACAGGAAGAAATTGATCTACTGAACATGCCTAAGGACGTTCCTGTTGCGCGGATTACGCGGAAAACCTTTGACGCATCAAGTAAACTTGTAGAGTATTGCCTGCTGACGAGCCGAACAGATCTGTATAAGTTTGTGTATCGATTCACTTTATAAAGGGAGGTTTTTATTGTGGAACATGAACATACCAAACAGATGGCTTTGGAATATCACAAGCGAACAGGATTCCCATTCGTAACACTGAAAACAGCAATGACATTAGATGGAAAAATTGCTACCTCAACTGGCGACAGTAAGTGGGTAACCAATGAACTTTCGAGAGAAGACGTTCACCGCATGCGCCATTGGATGGACGGCATTATGGTTGGGATTGGAACAGTTCTAAAAGACCGCCCGAGTTTAACTACTCGCTTACCTGAAGGTGGAGGCAAAAATCCAACACGCATTGTAGCTGACAGCCTGTTGCGTATCCCGCTTGATACTCCACTAGTGACCACCACAAAAGACGCTCCAACATGGGTTTTTTGTACTGACCAAGCAGATACAGAAAAAGAAAAACAACTTATAGAGCACGGAGTGAAGGTGGTCCGCACTGGCAGTGGTCCGCATGTTGATCTCGTAAAAGCGATGAAGCATTTGGGCGAAAACGGAATCACATCTGTTTTGCTTGAAGGGGGCGGTCAGCTCAACTGGTCGATGCTGGAGGCAGGACTTGTTCAAAAAGTAGTTACCTTCATTGCTCCAAAACTACTTGGCGGCAAGGAAAGTATTACTCCGATTTCAGGTCAGGGATTTGAGCGAATGGGGTTAGCCGTTCCATTAAAAAACGTTACAGTCCAGCACTTTGGCGAAGATATTTGCATTTCTGGATATCTTGATCAGGTTGCAGCCGGTACCCAAGATTGACAGCGGTTATGCCGCTGTGAGGCTGCTGACAAACTGCCTTGAAAGGCAGGGTCAGCAGCCTTTTTTGTCGAATCAATAAAAAAACACTCTATAAGAAGTTTTTTCTATGTTTAGAACAAACCCGAGTAAAGAACATCAACCAGAACTGGTTAACATAGAAG
>NZ_JBHTBW010000082.1:838-1020 GCF_042665195.1 Laceyella putida | reverse complement strand
CCCATTCCCCTGTGGAAGTAAGACCCCTTGTAGATGACGAGGTGGATCGGTCCGAGGTGTAAGCGTAGCAATGCGTTTAGCTGACGGATACGAATCGGTCGAGGGCTTATCCTACACATGGATCTCTCCCATTTGCAACACGCTTTATTCCAATCTAATTTTCAAGGTGTGAACCACCTTGA
>NZ_JBHTBW010000082.1:0-812 GCF_042665195.1 Laceyella putida | reverse complement strand
CAGCGCCGATGGTACTTGGGCCTAAGCCCTGGGAGAGTAGGTCGTTGCCAGGCACCAACAACCCCACTTCAAGAGAAGTGGGGTTTTCTTTGTATACCAGCTGGTTTGATAGTATGAGCTGGCCATGTGAGAAAGGCTTGTCCGGCAAAAGAACAATGGATGAAACCAGGCAGGAGCGCTGTTGGTCACGATTCGCGGGCGCTAAACCGATGAAAGGAGCCTTCATTGGTAAGCTGCACAAATAACCAAAGACATGATCGTGAGCGTGAATAGGGATGAAAAACCTGGTTAGGTTTAAATACATGAATGGCCGCAAATATGATGTCAAAAAACGAAACTGGACATATGGCAATGAGTATAAAACTAAAAAAGAGATCAAAAATGATAAATAGGGTGTTGACAATGCATAAAAACCGTTGTATATTTAATTTCGTTGCTAACGCGACAACATCTTATAAGAATCGATAAATAACAACAAAAAAGCTGTTGACAACTTCGGTTTGAGATGTTAAAATCAAAAACGTCGCCGCAAGAGCGACGCTAAAGAATGAAGTGTTCCTTGAAAACTAAAGAGTGAACGTGACCTGTCAATTCAATGTGACACTTCGGTGTTACAAATGAGCATAGACTCAAACCTCAAGTCTGGCGCTTAGCGCCAAGACCTTTACGGAGAGTTTGATCCTGGCTCAGGATGAACGCTGGCGGCGTGCCTAATACATGCAAGTCGTGCGGGGGTCTTCGGATCCCAGCGGCGAACGGGTGAGTAACACGTGGGCAACCTGCCCGTAAGACTGGGATAACTCCGGGAAACC
>NZ_JBHTBW010000081.1:0-131859 GCF_042665195.1 Laceyella putida | reverse complement strand
GTTCTCTCTTTTCCTTACGCAGTAAAAAAAGGAGGCGTATTGAACATAAAAATGCCGAAATTAAACGGTTTCATGGATTGACCCGAGCAAAATACTGGGGTCTATTCGGCGTAACTATCCAAGCTGTGTTGACCACATTTGTGGTCAACGTCAAAAGAATGGTGCAACTTCTGGCAAAGAAGAAGCACTTCCTGATTTGCAGAATCAGAAAGCGCTTCTTTATTTTTTCATATGAGCCGTTTTGGTTCCAGAAACTGTAGAATAATCATTTTTAAGTAATCTTTCTGCATCAGTCTCACTCCTGAGGGCTTTTGTCATGAAAGAAATCAAGCATTGGCCAATTCGGTTAAATAGCGCGACATCACATCGACGGCGACGCCAATGGCTTCTTCCTGCGGCTCGATCTGCGGGTGGTGAAGGCCATAGGGCGTGTCCACCCCGAGCCAGAACATGAACCCGGGGATGTCCCGCAGGAAATAGCCGAAGTCTTCCCCTGTCATGGCTTCCCGACATTCAATCAAGGTGTAGGGGGTATGCGTTTTAACCCATTCCATAAAGGAACGGGTTAGGGCTTCATCGTTGTCGACTTGGCAGTAGTTGGCCCCCCAATCAATGCTTCCTTCGCAGGCGAATCCTTTTTCAATGCCCTGAACCAGTTGCTCGATGCGGGTTTTCACCCGATGCATCGTCTCCATGGACAGCGTGCGAATGGTTCCTTCCAAGCGCGCTTGCCCCGCGATAATATTCTGCTTGGTGCCGACGTCCATTTTGCCGATCGTAATAATTGCCGAATCGATCGGATCCACGTTGCGCGAGATCACCGTTTGCAACTGCATCACCAACTGTGAAGCGGCAATCGCCATATCATTGGCGAGGTGTGGGCGGGCGGCATGCCCACTCGTGCCGATGAGATCGATGAAGCATTCCGAAGTGTTGGCAAACAAGATGCCCGGTTTGGTGGCGATTGTGCCTACCGGATACTCTGGGGCAATATGAAGGGCGAAGATCATGTCGGGCTTCCATTCCTGAAATGGGGCGCCATTCATCATGGGATGAGCGCCACCGGGTCCCTCTTCAGCAGGTTGAAAGATGAAGAGCAAGTCATCACGCACCGGATGATGTGCAAAATGGCTGACCAAGCCGAGGGCGATAGCCATGTGGAGGTCATGCCCGCACGCATGCATATAGCCTTCATGGCGGGAACGGAATGGGTAGGTGGTTTGTTCGTTTATTGGCAGCCCATCCATATCAGTCCGATAAGCGATGCATTTGCGCGGCTGTGTCCCCGGAATTTTGACCAAAATGCCTGTCTCCCATGTTTTGATCCGCAAGCGGTCGGTCGGGAGGGTGCCCAGGTAATCTAAGAGAAAGCGCTGTGTTTTCCATTCCTGAAAACCGGGTTCGGGAATCTGATGCAACTCGCGGCGCAGATGGATGAGCGTTTCCAGTTGTGGCCGGGACATGGGTTCACCTCCTATGCGGTTTGTGTTTGGACGACTAAGCGTTCCAGCGTTTCGATAAAGAATGCGATCTCTTCACGGGTGAGCGTAAGCGGTGGCAAGAGGCGGATGACGGTCTTCGCCGTCACATTGACCAGAATTCCTTCCGTCAATAAGTCGCGTTGCAATCGACTCACTTGTTCAGCGGGCAAATGCGTGCGAATCCCAAGCATCATCCCACGGCCATCCAATCCTTGAAAGACTTGGGGGTAGTTCTGTAGCAATCGATGAAGCTCACTCCACAGATGATCAGCCATTTGACGTCCATGTTCCAACATCCCCTCATCCAACAAAACGTCAAGCACCGCATTGCCCAAAGCGGCACTCAACGGGGAGGGAGCAAATGTAGTCCCGTGATCCCCTGGCTGAAACAAATCGGCCGTATCGGGGCCCGCGATCAATCCGCCGAGAGGCAAGCCACCACCGATTCCTTTGGCAAAGAGAATCACATCAGGGGAGAGGGAAAAGTGCTGGTAAGCGAATAACTTGCCGGTGCGCCCGATCCCCGTTTGGATCTCGTCGATCAAGAACAGCATCCGCTCTTCCTTGCATAACCGGTCGATGGCTTCCAAGAAAGTCGGCTTCAGGGTGACGACTCCGCCGGCACCCAAAATGGGCTCAACCAAAATGGCGGCAGGTTGGTGTGTGCGGCAAGTTTCGACCAAGGCCTCAACTTGGTTCGGCCCCACCTCGTATATTGGAAAGTCCGGTTGCGGGAAATCTTGATATACGCCTGGTTGCCGGGTCAGCCGCATAGCTCCCAACGTGCGTCCATGGAAGCTGTTTTTGAGGACAACGATCCCTTGGCGTCCGTGCCGTTCCCGAGCGATCCATTTGTGAATTAGCTTAATGGCGGCTTCTGTCGCTTCCGCCCCGGAGTTGCAGAAATACACTTTTCCGTGACCGAACGTATGTTGGACCAAGCGCTCAGCGAGCCGAATCGCGGGCGGGTTTAAAAACAGATTGGAGATATGCAGGAAGCGGTGGCCCTGTTCCTCCAATGCCGCCAAGATCCGGGGATGGGAATGGCCCAAGGTATTAACGGCCAGTCCTGTAAACAGGTCCAGATAACGGTTTCCTTCGGTGTCAAAGAGATAATTCCCTTCCGCTTTGCTGATGGCGATGGGGTAGCGTGTAACGGTCGACATGATGTATGTTTGGTCGAGCTGTTGCCAATTTTGCATGAAGGTTCACTCCCAGTGAAGGCTCGTGATAGTAAAGGAGGCCCCGAAGGGCCTGGAATGAAGTTCGTTTATAGATCGCGCAAGGCTTGGATGATTTCCGTTTTGGAACGGGTTTGGTCATCGATCTCTTTGATGATGCGAGCCGGTGTGCCGGCAACAACAACGTTTGGCGGCACATCTTTGGTTACGATGGCCCCTGCCGCGACAACAGAGCCTTTTCCGATTCGTACCCCTTCCAAGACGACGGCATTGGCACCGATGACGACATCATCTTCGACGATCACAGGAGTGGCGGATGGTGGCTCAATCACGCCCGCGATGACAGCACCTGCGCCGATATGGCAGTTCTTGCCGATGGTGCCGCGGCCACCGATCACCGCATTCATGTCAATCATGGTTCCTTCACCGATGACAGCGCCGATGTTGATGACGGCGCCCATCATGATGACCGCATTTTGCCCAATCTCAACTTGGTCGCGGATGATGGCGCCAGGTTCAATCCGGGCTGGGATGTTTTTCATGTCCAATAGCGGAATTGCGGAGTTGCGGCGGTCATGCTCGATCACCATATCTTCGATGTGATCTTTGTGGGCAGTCAGAATCGGTTCAAGATCTTTCCAATCTCCAAAGACGACACCCACTTTTCCCGTGACAAAAGATTGGACTTGGGGACCGAAATCAATTTGATCCAGTTGGCCTTTAATATGTATCTTAACCGGGGTTTTCTTTTCGCTTTTTTGAATGAATTCAATAATCTCGTATGCGTTCATCTCTTTCATCTTTAGGCATCCTTTCTATAGGAACGTTCCAATCATTGAAAGTATATCACAACCACTTTTGCCGAGTGAAGGGTTTGTGGGGAAACACCAAAAGTTAACGATAAAAGCAGAGTCCTTATGGGAACTCTGCTTTTGCAAAAGATAAAGCATTAGGCTACGGGTGGAGTAGGCCAGCCGGGTTCTTGGCTGGCGAAAACCGGAGCGGGCCAGCCGGGTTCTTGGCTGGCGAAAACCGGAGTGGGCCAGCCAGGCTCTTGACTTTCGATGTCGGGTGCCGGCCAACCCGGTTCTTGACTCGCAAGCGTAGCATTCTCTACTTGGCTGACAAGCCCAAATACAGTAGAGATAGCAATTCCGACGACAACCATAGCGAGAGAAAGACTTTTAATCTTTAAAATCATGTTCTTCTACCTCCATCCTAGCAAATTCTCTTTTTGTATTATACATATTTCGCATGCAATTCTGAAATTCCTGCTCGTCCACTCCATCGTAGCATTTCGCGAGGCTAAACCAAGCCTTGTACTCCTTTTCTTTATATCCATGTTTTTGGGTCAGATTCAGCGCCTTTTTATAATACAAGATGGCTTCCTCCGTTTTGCCGTTGGAATATGTGAGGTCGCCAAGGCTGAGGAGGCCGGTGCTCAGATGTTTGAAGTCATTGTATTTTTCCGCGTATTGGATCGCTTTTTGCAGGGCGGCTCTGGCATCCTCCATTCTGCTTTGTTTCATGTACAGCTTGCCTAGACGGTTGTACACCTTAGTGACGCGTTGTTCTTCGGCATGTTTTTCTTCCAATTTCAGTGCCATTTTAAAGGATGTTTCGGCCATGGACCATTCCCTTGTGGACGTATAGGCACTTCCCAACACAATCCAGAGGTCGCACATACTATCGTACAACTTGTTGCGCCTTGCAATTTCAATGCCTTCTTCAGCATATTCGATAGATTCTTCATATATCCCGATTAATCTCGAAAATTCCGCCCGCAACCAATAGAAACCAAGCAAAGTACTCGCATCTGAAATATTCTGAATTTGAGACCATACTTCTTGAACCAGCCGCATTCCTTCCGTAATTCGTCCCAAGCGGTGCAAATAAATCCCTTTATTTCTATATAGCAAGATTTTGATGTGCTGGTTTTCCCCATTTTCCACAAACGTTTCCAACCCATTGTCGGTAAAGGAGAGGGCTTGTTCCATCCGGTTTTGGTAATAGCTGATCAAGCTCAACAGCAAGTAACTTGCCGACTCCATATTGTGGTCTTTATATGGGTTTTGCTGGGTTAGGCGAAGGGCATTGTATAATGCGCGTTCTGCTTGCTTCCACTTTTTCTTTGACATGTAACATTTGCCTTTGAAATAATATGCGTGAGCGATGTACGGATGTGTCTCATCCAGCACCAATTCTTCCAAACGCTGGAGGGCTTCATCGATGAGGCCGATTTGTCTTAGCGTGGCGACGGTAAGTAGTTTAAACTTCACTTTTTTTAATTCAGCCTGTTCTTTCACCAGCATTTCTGGCAGCTTGTTCATAGGGAGGTCCAATTTTTCCAGCAAATATGAAATTTTTTCGGGGCTGACGTGAGCCACTCCCCGTTCGATGTTACTGACTGTAGCCGGGGAAATGTTTTCGTCGGCCAAATCTTCCAGTCGTAGTCCGCGCTCTTTTCTGACCTTGCGAATGACTTCACCAATCTCGTGTAACGCTAATGTTCTCATGCCGATCACCTCACAAGTAGTGGATTATTATTATATTACACCGTATTAAAAAAATTGGGAACTATTATATTTAAATTTTCTTAAATATAAAAGAAGAAAGATGGATTATGCAGAAGAAGAGTTGTTAAATATGTATAAAAAAGGAAATGTGATTCAATGACACCCTGTTTTAAAGAGCTGAGGAGGAACGATGAGACTGGTACTGATTATGAAAGAATTAAAAAAAAGATGGGTGGAGGAGCGGGTTTTTGATTTGTCCGCTCAACTTGCATATTATATCTTGATGTCGATTTTTCCGTTTTTGCTTCTCGCTGTCACCGTGTTGGGGTTTTTGCCGTTCACCAGCGCGGATATTCTTGTCATGATTAAGCCGTATGCGCCGCCTACGACCTTTGAATTGTTGGAATCCAATTTGGCGGCGATTTTGGATGAACGGAGGGAAGGGATCTTTTCGCTCAGTTTGGTGATCACGGTCTATCTGGCCTCTGTGGTCTTTCAATCCATTATCCGCATTTTGGATAATGCTTATAACGTTCACAAAGAAAGATCGTTTTGGATGCAGGCATTGCTGGGAATATTCTTGATGTTTGGTTTGTTGGGGGCATTGGTGCTCTCGCTGATGCTTCCTGTATTCGGTAAAGTGCTGGGACATTATGTCTTTCAGATGTTTGGCGTGACTGAGTGGTTTTATGAAGTGTGGACATGGATTCGCTGGCTTTTGAGCAGTCTGGTGATTTTTGTGGTTTTTTGGTGTTTGTACAAGTACACCCCCAATACCAAAGTTACGTTTGGACAAGCGCTGCCGGGGGCCATTTTTGTGATGGTGGGCTGGCAACTCGGTTCGCTTGGGTTTTCTTATTATGTTTCGTTCGACAATTACTCCCTGGTCTATGGAAATTTGGGGGCGATTATCATTTTGGTGGGATGGTTTTATCTATCTTCTATGGTATTAATATTGGGTGGGCTGTTAAATGCGGTGATATGCAAAGTGAAAAACCAAACAGAAAGTTAGGTGAGGAGATGCCGCAATCAAAGATGTTTCGCTTGGGATACGGAATCATTGTGATTCTGCTGATTGTTTTATTGGCCAATAAGGTGCAGTTCATTTTCCGCCCGTTGGTTATTCTGGTGCAGACGCTCTTTTTTCCGTTCCTTGTTGCGGGGGTGTTGTTTTACCTGTTTCGACCGGTGGTGCAGTTTTTGGAAAGGCGGGGTGTCCCGCGGGGATGGGGCATTTTGCTGATTTACCTCTTGGTCATTGGCTTGTTCGTGTTGTTGGGCTTTTTGATCGGGCCGCTTTTAAAGGAGCAGTTTGACCGCTTGCTCCTCAATTTGCCCCATATGATTGATGGGGCGCAAAAGCAACTGATCAAGTGGAGCCATCATCCATGGGTGGCAAGTTATGTGGACTGGAACCAAGTGGTGACGGCCGCGACCAAGTACTTGAAAAGCAGTTTGTCGGCGATCGGGGCGAATATAGCCAGTTTCTTCTCGGTGATCACCAATATTATCGTTGTCTTTGTGACGGTTCCGTTTATCTTGTATTACATGTTAAAGGAAGGGGAGAGATTTCCGCCTTACTTTTTGCGTTTGTTGCCTGAGAAAGAGCGGCAGCAAGGGCTTCGGATTTTGGCTGATATGGATTTTGCGCTCAGCTCTTATATTAAGGGGCAGGTGCTCGTCAGTTTGTTGGTGGGTGTCTTGGTTTATATCGGCTATTTGATCATCGGCATTGATTACTCGCTGATTTTGGCCTTGGTGACTATGTTCACCAATGTGATCCCTCTCGTGGGTCCGTTTATCGGGACGATTCCCGCCGTGATTGTGGCGCTCATCGACTCGCCGATGATGGTGGTGTGGGTGCTCGTGGTTGCGCTGGTGGCCCAGCAGTTGGAGGGGAATTTGGTTTCCCCCTATGTGATGGGAAAAAGCTTGGATGTGCATCCGTTAACGATTATTTTAATATTGCTAGTCGCAGGCAGTTTGGGCGGTTTCTTGGGGTTGTTGCTGGCTGTGCCGACTTATGCGGTGTTGAAAGTGGTGGTAAGCCATCTGTATCGATTGTTGCGATTGCGTTCGATAAGCAAGCAAGGAGAACAGTAAAAAGAAAGTCTCTCGCTGTGGTAGCGGGAGACTTTGAACTTGCTGACAAAGTGGCCTCGGAGTCGATTTTTGAGTCTGCGTTCCTTGGTCGCCTTATCGGGAAGTGGCTCCGTCGCCGAACTCCGGCGCGGGCAACAATCACATTCGTTGTCGCTATCGCTCCGTTGCCCGCTTTCTTCTTTCGTTCGGCACTCCGCTTGATTAACAGCTCCCAGTCACTACGCTTTCAAAAATCTTCCTCCTTTGGGATTTATTGTTTTGTTATCTCTCGCTGTGGTGGTGGGAGACTTTTTTGTGATGTGCCGGTTTACTCCATTCCAATTCCGGTGTTGGAGCGAACCAAGAGTTCGTTGTATTTCTGTTCCGATTCCGGTTCGCGGGAGAGGAAAGTGCCGACGATGGCACCCAAAAAGCCGAGCGGGACAGATAAGAGTGCCGGGTTTTTTAGGGGGAAGATAGCTTGTTCGGGCGGAAGCAAGTTGGGGCTGATCAAAACCAAGATGATGGAACTGATCAATCCGGTTAACATGCCGATGACCGCACCACTTGTGTTAAAGCGCTTCCAAAACAGCGTGAAGAGGATGACGGGCAGATTGGCGCTGGCCGCTACGGCAAAGGCGAGTGAGACGAGAAACGCGACATTTTGATCTTTGCAAAGGAGCGCCAAGATGATCGAGGCGATGCCGACCCCGACGGATGCCCACTTGGCCACGCGCATCTGCTCTTTTTCTGTTGCCTTGCCACCGCGCAGCACATTGGCGTAAAAGTCATGGGCAAAGGCCCCGGCGGCAGAGATGACCAGGCCGGCGACGACGGCGAGAATGGTGGCGAAAGCGACGGCGGAAATAAAGGCAAGGAAGAACTGGCCACCCAACGCTTGCGCGAGCAGGGGTGCGGCCATATTGCCCGCTTTATCAAATGAGGTGATTTTCTCCGGCCCCACGAACAAGGCGGCACCAAAACCGAGGAAGGTGGTCATGATGTAGAAAGCCCCAATGATGAACATGGCCCATACGACCGAAATCCGGGCTTCCTTGGCCGTAGGAACGGTATAAAAGCGAATTAAAATGTGGGGCAAGCCGGCTGTCCCCGCGAGCAACGCCAATCCGAGGGAGATGTTGTCGAGAGGGTTTTTATAGAGGAGTCCCGGCTCCAAGTAGTCTTGTCCAAATTTGGCGGAGACTTGGTCAAACATGTTGACCAGGCTGAAGTCCGACTTGGCCAAGACCATCAGGCTTAACAAAATGGTGCCCGCCATGAGCAACACGGCTTTGACGATCTGGACCCAGGTTGTGGCCAACATGCCGCCAAACACCACATACAGGATCATGAGCGCTCCGATGATAATAATGGAGGACTCATAATTCAGTCCCAACAGCAACTTGATGATGGCTCCGGCACCAACCAACTGCGCGATCATATAGAAAGTGGAAATGGCCAAAGTGGAAAGTGCGGCCACAGACCGAACCGGTTTGGCTTTCATCCGGTAAGCCAGCATGTCGGCAAGGGTGTAACGGCCCGAGTTGCGCAAGGGCTCCGCCACCACAATGAGAACAACCAAATACGCGACCAGCCATCCCACCGAGTATAAGAAACCATCATAGCCATAGAGGGAGATCAAGCCGGCGATGCCCAAAAACGAAGCGGCACTCATATAATCGCCGGAAATCGCGATGCCATTTTGCCATCCCTTGATCGCATGGCCCGCGGCGTAAAAGTCAGCGGTTGATTTGGTTCGTTTTGCAGCCCAATAGGTGATGACCAGCGTGATGCCAACGAAGAGAAGAAAGAGGAGAAACGCGGCGTTCATGATGACTTCCTCCTTTGTTGGGGGATGAGTTCTTCAATGAGTTGATCCAGCTTGTTTGCGTGGCGGACATAGAGTATCGCTAAAATCCATGCCATGAAAAATTGGGAGAGAGCAAACAAATAAGCGCCGTTTAAAGAGCCGATGATGGGCGTGTTAAGGAAAGTGAAGTACCCTGTTCCAATGGGCAATGCAAAATAGTAGAGGATAAAGAAAATAGTTGCGGAGATGATAAATCGCTTCTTTTTGCGCATCAGCTCCTGAAAGTGCGGTTTGGAAGCGAGCTGTTCCCACTCCGCCGCGGATAGGGAGCGCTTTTTGCTCTTGCGTTTGGCCACCACCAACACCCTCCTTGCAATGAATAATCATATTATTTTGTATTAATGAATATATCACAAAAATTTGTCTGGTTGTTGATTTTTTTTGCCGAAGACATAGAAGAGGGAGTGGGGGGGATTTGATATTTTCAATTTTTATCGGCAAAGTTGATATTAAATGATAAAGAGTGTCAAGAAGGAATCTGTTTGCTGGCAGCAAATATTTTTACTAATAAATTTATTTGATTCTTTAAACAAATAATGAATTGGAGGAATAAAAATGAAAGAATGGGATCCGATGGATTTGGAATTGCACCACGGTGAGTTGGATAACGACTCCCGGGAAGCAGAAGTGGACAAGGACGATGACGGAATCAAGATTGAGCTCGATTTTTAACTTCAATGCCACCTATGATAAAACACTTTTTTGATAATAGAGGGGACTCCGTTTTCGGGTCCCCTCCGTCATGTAGCCTGATTTTTTATTGTTACAGGCGGTCACTTGGCCATTTCACAAATCTATAGTCGTTTCAGTTTACGCCTGAAGATTGGCCAAATCGAGTGCATCACTAGGGAGCTGGATAGGGACGTAAGACAGAAGCCAAATAGATGTGATCTTCGACCTTAACCTCAATCAACAAACCGAATTGGCGAAGCAATTGGACAAAACCGTAAATGGAACGCGGATAGGCGTAACCTGAGGCTTCATAGAGAGACTTGATCCTTTTTTCCCGTTCATAGTTCTTGTCTCCCGGATCAGAAAAATCGCAGTACAGCTCTTTGGGATTCAATTCCAATATCGCGTCCCTAATAGCCTGGTTCATGGCGATGCCGTCGGATGATTTCATGATGAAAAACAGGATCAGTCGGCCGGTCCCAAACGGGGTGTAGGGTACCCACTCCCGAAAGGAGACGGGCATGGGAAAATATCGTCCGTTCACCTCTACCGTTTCAAACAATTGATCCGCCCCGGGGATGAGGATATCCGTATCCAACATGGTGGAGATGATGTTGTTTAGTTTTATTCCCTCCTCATTTTCAAACCCTGGTTATGGGCAACCCGGCCCAATTCGCTTATATGTTGACGGTTTGCGGGCGATTTGCCGCTTCCAGCACGCCGCTTGGCCCGAAGAATTCATAATGGATACATGATTTATCAACGCCGAGGGAAACAAGCGCTTGGTATACGGATATCATGAACGGGACGGGACCGCAAAGATAGATGTCCGCTTTTTTCGGTAGAACGGTTTGCAACCACTCCACTTGAATATGCCCTTCTATGTCGAAACGGTTTTTCAACCGATCTTCCATCGTTGGGGAATCATAACAAAGATAAGATTTGACTTGCGGGTTCCTTTTCTGCAGCAATAAAACGTCTTCCCGCATCGCATGCACTTGTCCGTTTCTGGCGGCATGGATATACGTGACTTGACGTTCCGGCTGTGTTTGGACTAGGGTTCTCAGCATACTCATCATCGGGGTCAAACCAACTCCGCCACTGATCAGGACAACCGGTGAGACGCTGGTTTGATTGAGCGTAAACACTCCGGCGGGAGCGCTGATTTTCAAGATGTCGCCTTCCTTCACTTGGCGATGGAGGTAAGTGGATACCTTGCCTGCGGGCAGGTTTTCCCTTTCATCCTCTCTTTTCACTGTGATTCGGTAATGCTTTTTATTGGGAGCGTCAGACAAACTGTACTGGCGGATATGTGTGTGGGGATCTCCGGGGATCGCCACTTTGACGCTTATATATTGCCCAGGCGCGAATGTCGCGATCTCCTTTCCGTCCGCGGGAGTCAAATAAAAAGAAGTGATGATGTCACTCTCCGCCACTTTTTTGTCCACAATGAAGTCGCGAAAGCCTCTCCATCCTCCCGGTTGTTGTTCAGCCTGTCGGTAAAGGTTGCCTTCAATCTGAATGAAGATGTCTGAAATGATCTGGAAGGCATCCACCCAAGCCTGGAGCGCTTCCGGAGAGAGTGCGCTCCCCAGCACTTCCTTCATCGCTCCCAGCAAATGTTCTCCAACAATTGGGTATTGTTCCGGTTCCACTCCAATGCTCCGATGCTTATGGGCGATTTGCATCACCACGGGCAGAATCTTTTCCAATTGTGTAATGTTTGCCGCCGCCGCATAAACCGTACGCGCCAATGCGTGCTGTTGAGTGCGGTTTTTTTGGTGGCTGTGGTTGAAAATATTCAAAAGGTCTGGATGAGCCTGAAACATCATTTGGTAAAATCGGGAAGTGATCTGTTGTCCATATTCACGCAATAGCGGGACAGTCGATTGAATCAGTTGGATTGTTTTTTCTTGCATGATGGGTTACCCCTCTCCTTATTGAAACAAATGGCTGTTTCCTGAGATTGTTGACGATGAAGTTTTTCGATCTTCGATCTCGATCATCGTTTGTAACAACCTTCTCTTTTAAAGTAAAAGAAAAATAAAAAAAACACTGTGATGGAGATCACATGATTTTTGAAAAACGTGTGAATGCCACTGCGGAAATGGGTGTGTGAGAGATTGGCGATTTCTTATCGGAAAAGGGGAGAAGCGCCGCAACGGAGATAGGCTATCATTCGATGGTGATTTTGCCCTTGGAAATCACGTTTCCGCAAGCGACCGAACCGATTTTGGAGGGATGGGGCAACGGGAAATCGTTTGAAAACCGTAGGCGCCCCTTACATGTTCCGGTGTGGGAAAAAAACAACCTTGACTCGATGGAATCATGAGCCAAGGTTATTACTCAATATGGATGTTTCTTTGGCAAATAAATTCGTTTGTGCCGGGGCATATTCAGGTACTTTCCCACTCCGCCCACAACTTCTTCCCCAATCGCTGACTGAGGGGCCCGTAATCTTTGAGGTTGGAGGTATAAATCCACTGATCGGCGGGCACTTCGGTGCAAATGATGGCATCGCCCACGCTCCAGCAGTTGCGCCCATACTTGCTCTTCTGATTGGATAGCATGCCCTTGAGGTTGTCGGTGTGGATGATTCGGTTGCCCGGTTCCAGTTGCGCCAAAGAGCTAAGTGCTTTTGCATGTTTGGCGTAAAATTCTTCTATGCCGCATGAGGGTTCCGGTTGTTGCCGGCACCCGAGGTCCAAGAACCACCGTTTGCCTTCCTTGACCGGAATGGCTTGGGCGCGGATGCACCGGCACTCGTCGACGAGCTCGTCGATCCCCTCCACAAATAAAATCTCAAACTCATCTTCAATTAAAATGTCCAGACGTTCCAACAGTTCTTCCTTATCGTAACCCACTTGCTTGGACAGATAGGCAAACACTTTCAAGATTCGGTCGAATTGCCGAGTGCTGAAGCAACGCTGTCCCAGGCGGGCCAACGCATCTTCGACGGTCTCCTCATCCAGCAAGAGGGTGTGGAGGGTGATGCAGCTTTTCAGAAAACTGTTTTTCAGCTCACCGATGACGTAATTGGAGGTGGTTAAGGACTTGCCTTGGAGATGCCGCTTGATCTCCCGTTGGCGCTTGGCGTTGGCCAGGTACCGGTCCGCCAAAATGGTTGTGTCCAAAAACAGGGTCTTCATTCCGCATCGTCCCCGATGATCCAATTGAGGTCGTGGTGGCGCAGAAGTTGGTCTACCTGGCGGAAGATGTGTTTGTCGCATTGTCCTTGAAACAACGTTTCAAAGGCGCGGGACAAGACAGTGAGATGAGCGGGAGTGAGCCGTTCCGCTTTGGCCTTGTGAATGGCGTCGTGGATGATGAGGCAAATGCGCCGCTCATACTTGTACAGATCTGGATTCAAGTCGTTTTTCAGCTGATGGAGCAGGTCTTTGATGATGCCCAGGGACTGGGTCCGATCATGCATCTCGTCGAAATGTTCTTCGAGATAAGTGAAGTATTTGCGAAGCTTGGCAAAGGTTTCTGCATGCATAAAGTGCCATAGACTGTTGGAGCTTGGCTTGGTTGGGGATTGGGGAAACAATGCCGGTCGGCGGAGCGTGAGCAACTCTTTGGATAATGCCCTTTCCTCTTCGGCGTGAACACTTCCTTTTTTGACGGCGGAGTGCTGAAGTAATTTAAGGAATTCTTCGATTTCTTTCTCTTGGTTGGCGCGCTGTTTTATTTTTCGGTAGGGAAAACGATCATCCCGTCTATTCACGTGACATCACCTTTTTCATTGTCGTTAACTCCATCAGCAGAAAGTCGATGTCATCATGCGTTAAGGTCAACGTCACCTCTTCTTTGTGAGGCTCGTTATCCAAAATATAGCGTAACCAAGGTTTTTTCGGCGAATGGTTGGCAGGGGGGGCCATTTCGATTTTCAAGTGGACGTATCGGAGCGGTTCGAGTTGGCCCTGTTCGTGATCGTATATTTTATGGTTGACTTCCCAACGGAAATCGCTGAGCAACTTGGATTTGGACGTTTGCTTGATCTTGAGTGACTGGATCAGCCGGGGTTGGTAGAAGATTTTTTCGATCACTTTTAACTTCTCTTTCACTTCCCGGCTAATCTGTTCCCCTTCCAGTGAGGCGATGTCCTCTTCATCATAATATTTCAGCTCCATATCGAGGAGAAGTTCCTTATCTTGATTGATGATGGCCAACAAATAACGCGGAATCTCTTCCAAACACTGATAAAAAGCTTTCTCTTCAAACGGTTGCTTATCGATCAGCGCTTGGATGACATGCTGGTCATAACGAAATTCCAGCCGCTCAGGATGAGCGAAGTGCAAAATCACTTTCTGTTGATTCAATAATTCTTTGATATAGACGCAATATTCCTCGTAACGTTTCAAACCCCGTCCGCCCTTTCTCGCATGGATCATGTTAAAGGAATTCTCGATGGGATGGCCTTTCCCCTGTTATAGGAAGGGGAAAGGCGGGCACAATGGGCTTATTTAGTCAGCCAGCGGCAAGGTTAACTGATAAAAGTGAACATCGCGCCAGTCATCAAACTTATACCCCACTTCGCGCAATATGCCGACTTCTTGGAAGCCAAACTGTTCATGCAACCGGAAGCTGACATCGTTGCCGCCGGTGATGCCGGAGATGATGACATGGTAGCCAATCGTTTGTGCCTGTTCAATGATGGCTTCCATCAGCCGTTTGCCGATGCCTTGGCCTTGGGCCGCAGGATGGACATAGATGGAGAGTTCCACCGTATGGCGATAGGCGGGTTTGACACGATAGGGCAGGATTCCGCTATACCCGAGAACGACTCCATCATCTTCGGCGACGAGAAGCGGGTATTGTGCGGGTTGATGGCTGGCGAACCAAGCTTGACGGTCTGCGACGCTTTGTTCTTCCAAGTCGAAAGTCGCTGTCGTTTCCCGTACGGCGTAGTTGTAGATGTCGACCAGCGCGGGCAGGTCTGCGGGGACGGCTTGGCGGATGGTGAGCATAGTTCTCGCTCCTTTATTCATGAATTTAAAAAATGTCTATTCACATTATTTAGGGAAGAGGGAAAAAAGGTCAAGAATGGGAAACGACTGTTGCCACAAAGTGGCAACAGTCGGGGGAAGTTTTTCATTCTTCTGCCTTGATGTAATCATATATGCGGGCAAGCAGCCGCTGTTTGGTATCCCACAGTTGATGAGACAAACTGACGGGATACACTTCCGGATTGAGAATGCGCAAATACTCTTCCCAGAACAGGGCGAGCTGTTTTTGATGGTATTCACGGATCTCTCGCAATGAGGGCAAGGCGTACACAATCCGCCCTTCTTGGAAGATCGGTTGCAAGAGCGGAATCGCTTGAAAGTTTTTCACTTTCTTCCGTCTATATGGATGTTCAGGGTCGAACAATTGCAGGGGTTTGCCCTCATCGATCTTCTCTTCGACCGCGGTGATGAGATCGCCGCGCGCTTTGCCCGACTTTCGATCGATGATGCGATAGACGCTTTTGCGGCCGGGCGTGGTGATTTTCGCTGGATTGGACGAGATTTTAATGGTTGGCACCCATTCTTCGTCCTCAAAGCGCGCCACCATTTTGTAGACGGCTCCCAGGGCCGGCTGGTCAAAGGCGGTGATCAGTTTCGTGCCGACGCCCCAAGCATCGATTTTGGCTCCTTGCGCTTTTAAATTGAGAATCGTAAATTCATCCAAATCGCTGGAAGCGGTGATTTTGGTGTCGGTGAGTCCGGCTTTATCCAGCATCATCCGCGCTTGTTTGGATAGGTATGCGAGGTCACCGCTATCCAAACGGATTCCGGCCAGGGTGTGCCCCTGCCGTTTCAGTTCCAAGCCCACTTTAATCGCATGGGGCAATCCGCTTTTCAAGGTGTCATAAGTATCAACCAGCAAAGTGGTCGCATCCGGAAAAGCGGCGGCATACGCGCGAAACGCTTCCAGTTCGCTCGCGAAATCTTGCACCCACGCATGGGCATGGGTACCGCGGCTGGGAATGCCGAAGCGTTGACCGGCCAAGGTATTGGAAGTGGCGTCGAATCCGGCCAGATAGGCGGCGCGCGTGCCCCAAATCGCCGCATCCATCTCTTGCGCCCGGCGCGTGCCGAACTCAAGAAGTGTGTCGTTCCCAGCTACGTGGCGAACCCGTGCGGCTTTGGTCGCGATCAGGCTCTGGTAACCAACAAAATTAAGCAGGGCGGTTTCAATCAATTGCAATTCCAAGATATTGCCTTCTATTCGGATCAACGGCTCTCCGGGAAAAGCGAGCGTTCCTTCGGGCATGGCATAAAGCGTGCCCGTAAAGCGAAAAGAGCGGAGCAGGTCAAGAAACTCCGGTTCAAACGCATTCTCTTGTTGCAAGTAAAGGAGATCTTCTTCGCGGAAACGCAGATTTTCCAGATAACGAACCACCCGCTCAAGGCCGGCAAACACGACATAGCCATTGCCAAACGGGAGTTTGCGAAAGTACAAATCAAAGGCGCGCCGGTTTTGGTGCGTGCCGTTCTTGTAGTGAGCATACATCATGGTGATCTGGTATTTATCTGTATGTAACGCGGACACGAATGAATCCATCATAAGCATTCTCCCTATTCATTTCTATTCGATGATTTCAAACATGATGGGATGGATCTTTTTTTCTTGTATATAGTAAGGGCAAAGTTGAATTTCTTTATCCTTGAGCGACAAAATCCACAAACTTTTTTCGTGAAAGTGCCAACCTGTTATGTCGCGGGCTGAAGGATAGGCTTGAGACACCGGATGCGAATGGACCACGCCGAGCCAGTCCAACTGAAGATGGCGAATCTGCTTGATGATATCCAGATAGGATCGCGGCTCCAATTCCCATGAGCAGGAGCAGTGGTTTTGGCTCTGAATCGGAAAAAAGTGTGTAATCATGTAGTCACGACCGGCCAAAAAACCATATCCTTCTTGTGGATACTGTTCCAAACAATAAGCTTTCATTTCATTGATCACATGATGGCGAATCGAATAATAGGACGGCTTCATCTTCAGCCCTCCTCGCAGGATGGTTGTCGGAAAAACGGTGAATCTTTCATTATTGTATCGTGTGAAGAAGACGGAAGTCTATGGCAAATAGCAAACATTGGATCAATTTAACAGCTGTGCCGGGCTGGGTGAGGGAGGCCGGACCTTGACCGGTCCGGTTGGTTGAATGGGTGACGGGAAGGGAGAACCAGGAAACGAGGTAGGGGAAGAGCATGAAATGAAATAGGTTGGAAAAAAGCCATTCGATGCTTCCATAGCGTCGAATGGCTTCATGTTTTTCTGGGGATTCAAGGGGGATGGAGACGGTTCGGTGCTCACCTGGCGAAGGGGATTACCGCATGACACCCCAATCGCTGGCATATGAAAAGATTTTGTTGGTCACTTGTTTCGCCTCCGTTTCATCTCCGCCCGGAGACACAAGGAACACACGAACTTTGTTGGGTATCTCTTGGTCATTCGAATCCCAGACGGAGCGAGAAACCGCCAGTTTCTTCTCATCGGGGGACCACGTGGTGGCTGAGATCAATGCACCATCCTTAAAGAAGGTGACCTGATCGCACAGAGCGGAAGAAAGCTCTGTATTGCCGGCATAATCCGCATCGAAACATGCTTTTAGATGGGGGTTGGTTTTATTGGCATCCACAATAAACACATTGCGTTCATCATTGAGCGAGATCCGTCCATCTTGCGTCCATTCGGCGGAAGAATCATAATATCCTGGTGTGTTGGTGACATTGATCACGTTGCTGCCGTCAGCGTTCATGGTATAGACATCGAAATAGCCATCAGAAGATGCGATGAACAGGATCTTCTTTCCATCTGGGGAATAGTTGCCATACGATTCCCAAAAACCGGGGGTTTGGGTCAAGTTTTTCTTATTGGTTCCATCCGCATTCATTTCCCAAATATCCCGGTCGTCATTCATAAAGGAATCATACGTGACTTTTGTTCCGTCCGGGTTCCAAGATCCGGCAGATTCCCACTCGGGACTGTGGGTCAAGTTGACGACATGCGTTCCATCGCTGTTGGCGACGTACACATCGGTAGAGTCTGTCCCGTTATATGCCGTGAACAGAATCTTCTTGCCATCGGGAGAGAGTTTTCCACCTTCCGCTCCCTCGATTAGAAGATGCGGGTCCGTGCCGTCGGGATTCACCACATAAAGATTGGATTCGAGCGATTCATGGAACAGGATCTTCTCTTCTCCCCGTTTAGCCGCGGGCAGCCTATTGATCTTCAATTTCTTGGTGCGGGCTTGTTTTCTCCAGTCTTGTTCCAGCTTTTTCACGCTTGTCGGCTTGGGTTGGTGCACGGGCGCAGCTTCCGCCGTCGCGCCAAAGAACAGGGTGGCTCCTGCCAGTAGGGATAAGGCGAGGGAATGTTTTTTCACAGGCTTTCCTCCTAGTTGCGTAAAAGATTATAACCGTTACATTGATTACTACTTTTGTTTGGAAAAGACCTTTCGCTTTTATTACAATGTTCATATTATGTTCGAATTTTTTAACCCTTTCTCGCCCTTAAATGACCCCGTATTATGATGGGTATAAAGATTAAACCTCCCAATCCCATGGTCTTGCGCATCACTTTCTGGTGCAAACACTCTTCGCGCAGGAGTTATGGCATAGGTGACTGTGGGTTTGTCGACTGCGGCCTGGTAAAGAGGCATGGGCCATGTATTTGGGAGCTTACATTATTTACAACTTAGAAATAATTATTTATTATCATGAAACATTCCTTTTGTAACATACAATCAGCTCCAACATACCTTGGTTTGAAAGGAATGGATGACATGAAAAGATGGTTGCGAGGGTTAACTTTCGCTCTGATTTTGGGAGCGATATTGGCGAGCTTTGGATTCCCGTCTCTCACGGGTGCGGAGACATCCCGGGACAAAATAAACGCTCATGCCTTGCTGGACCAAATCATGGACTTGGCCTCTGAAACAAGAACATTAAACAGTGGCCCTTTTGGCGTGGGAAGCCGGCTGGATGACGTGAAGGCGGCATGGGGAGCGCCGGAAGATGATTCCGGTGTCGCGGCCAACTTTTGGAGTCGCCATATCCGGTTTATCTATGACCATGATTTTCCTGGCGATCCCATTACCTGGGTGGAGGATTTTGATCCAGATTTGCAACAAATCTCCCTTAAACAATTGCGCAAAGAGCTTGGGAAGCCGCTTAAAAAAGTGGAAGATGAAGGGCAGCTGTATGTGACTTACTTGGCCAATGAGCATCATGAAATCACTTTTGTATTGAATGCTTCCATCCACAATGGAAAATCAGTGGTTTATCTGTATTACATCAAATCAATTCCATATCATTAAGCGTGTGAAAGGATCCAGGAGCTTTTCACTTTTTGGCAGATTTGCGCCATTCATCCCCCGCTTATAAAGTGGCGGGATGGATGGCGCTTTGTTCGGTATCTCCAAGATAGGAATAATTGGAATCTTGAGGCCTTGGATGGGAACTTCCCGGTCCTTGCGTTCAAACAGCACTTTGACAGCCATCCGTCCCATCTGTTCGGTATAAACCTTTACGGTGGTAAGCGGCGGGTGGAGATAAGCGGTGTGTCGCTCATCCACGAGTTCCTCTGATTCAGAAGAACTGGCAAGGTTGCCATACATAAGGTTCATGCTGATTGAATACGATGGTTACTAAATGAGGATGAAGCATGGAATTTATGATAAAGGGGAAGAAAAATGCCTCTACAACTCACTCCATATCAAATGGTCTCCATTATCCAAAATGGGATGAACACGCCACGGCAACCTAAAAATATAGTCGTTGTTGGCGCAGGCATGGCCGGATTGGTTGCAGCATCGCTGCTTAAGGAAGCCGGGCATCAAGTGAAAATGATTGAAGCGGCAAATAGAGTGGGTGGACGTGTATTGACATTGCGTTCTCCTTTTACAGATGGACAATACATCGAAGCCGGACCCATGCGCATTCCAAGTGTTCATTATTTAACTTTAGGGTATATTCGCAAATTTGGTTTACCAATCAATCCATTTTTTAATTCCACTCCAAATGACATCCTTTATGTAAATGGTATTAAGACCCGGCTTAAAACTTATCAGAGGAATCCGGCGATGATAAATGCTAATTTAGCGAAAAATGAACGAGGAAAAACGTTTGTTGAGTTACTTAACTTTGCGTTTCAGCCACTATACAACTTTATTAGTCAAGATCCTGTAAGAAATTGGAGCATGGCCATAAAAGAATTGAATAAGTATTCACTTGATACTTTTTTGCGTCACAACCCTTTTGGCGATTTACGTGCGATTGAACTGGCCAAAATGCTTACGGCAACGGAAGGGTTATCGGAATTATCATTTTTGGATATATTCAGGCAGTTTGTCATTTTTTTAAATCCCCATATGCGCTTCTACGAGATAACAGGTGGTTTTGATCGCTTGCCAAGAGCCTTTCTCCCTCAGTTAAAAGAAGATATTTTATTTCAACAAGAGGTCAGAAAAATAATACAGCATGACAATAAAGTGATCATCCGCTCTGTTCATACCCAAACGGCGAAACCATTTGAAATCACCGGGGATATTGCCATCATCACGATCCCCTTTTCGGTGTTGCGTTTTGTTGAAGTGGAACCGTACCATTCTTTTTCGCTTAACAAGTGGAAAGCGATTCGTGAACTTCATTATGTGCCATCTGTAAAAATGGGCATTCAGTTTAAAAACCGATTTTGGGAAAGAGAAGGCATGTACGGGGGACAGACGATTTCTGATCTTCCGGTTAAACAGACATACTATCCAAGCCATGGATTCGGTGAAAAGTGCGGGGTTGTTTTGGCCAGCTATACATGGGAAGATGATGCACAAGTTTGGGATAAAATGACCCAGGAAGCACAAATTGAGTATGGCTTGAGAGATTTGGCAAAAATCCATGATGACGGGATTATTCAAAATTATGTTGCCGGAGCGGTCCACAGTTGGGTTCAACAGCCATATTCCGCGGGTTCTTTTGCGCTTTTCAAACCGGAGCAAGAAGTGGAATTGTATCCTTCCATTCTTTCCCCCGAAGGAAGGGTTCATTTTGCGGGTGAACATGCTTCAACGGATCGAAGTTGGATTCAAGGAGCCATCGCATCTGGCATACGGGTGGCTTGTGAAGTGAATGATTTACCGAAATGAACCGCCAATATCAAGCGGTTTTGATCTTTTAACTTCCATTTCTTGTTGTATTGGATTAAATAATATTATCCAGAAAAAATAAATAAAAAATTCGATTGAGTTATAGTATTGCCTCTTATAAAATAACTTTAACTTCATTTTATAAGAGGTAAGGTTATTCTGGAGGCTATACTTATCATGACCACAAACATTTTGTCAAAGGAAAAACAGCGGATAGAACGGGAACGGCTTATTTACCCAAGTGTTAATAATTGTTTGATAGAGCATTATTAAAATACGAATATTGCAACGGATGTTGGATTAAAGCCATTTTACAAGCGGTTGCATCAAACGACAGTCAAGTAACCAGGGGGGACAATCATGAGCGGAAGAAGTGGACGAATTAGCCCAATAGATCAGATGATAAGCAATGGGAAACGCTTGACTTTGATTGATTTAAGTGATCGATTGAGTAATGCGACAACATCCTTTGAATTGAACCCCCATCGGATTGAGTATCATGACCATCAGGATGGAGCGCGTCAGGTTGAAATCTTAGGCATTGATAAAACGTATTTTCCCAATCAAGAGGGATGGGCAACGGAAACGGTTACACTTTCCACACATGCCGGAACACATGTTGACGCCCCTTATCACTATGGACCGACGACGAATGGACAACCCGCTCGAACCATTGATCAGGTTCCCCTTCATTGGTGTTATGGTGATGGCGTCGTCTTCAATATGACTCATAAGTCAGCAGGCGAAGGAATCACGGAAAGGGATTTGCAAAAGGAATTAGATCGTATTGACTATACGCTCAAGCCTTTTGATATTGTCTTGGTGCACACTGGAGCATCCAAGCATTTTGGTACGCCTGGATACGCGTTTAAACAGCCGGGGTTAACCAAAGAAGCGGTTGAGTGGCTACTTGATCAAGGGGTCAAATTGATTGGAATTGACGCTTGGGGCATTGATCGTCCTTTGGATCAGATGGCGGCAGAAGCCAAAGCGGGAAAAGTTCAATTCTGGGAAGCTCATTTGGTTGGTCGGACAAGAGAGTATTGCCAGATTGAAAAGTTGTGCAACCTTGATCTCATTCCAATCTCCCATGGGTTCAAAGTATCCGCGTTTCCTGTGAATATCGCGGAAGCCAGTGCGGGTTGGAGTCGGGTGGTTGCGATTATTGACGAAGAGATTTAAAATCAGTTGATTATGATGGGAACGTATCTTTATGTTCTTTTATTTTTTCTTTATCAATGAGATGCCCGTGTATAACTTTATATCACTAGTGGCGAGGCAGGGGAGTTTTTCCTCTGCTTTTTGTTTTTTGACGATATGGGGCAATTGAATAAGTCCTGCTAATTCATGAGGGTCGAGTTTTCATCAAACAGGACAAGCTGGTTGTAATATGAACCTTATCCCTTTAACCGGGAATATCGGGTGATGGCCGTCTTGGATAACAAAATGTCCAAGGAGGTTCCCGGGACAACCCAAGTAGAAAAGCCACCTATCCGTTTAGGCTGTTTAATCAATTCATAATTAAGATGATAAAATGGTCAGTTGCAGAATCCGTTTTTTTCATATCGAACAAGTGATAGAATAAACTCAATACCCTTGCAAGAGAGGTTGAAACAGAAAGATGAGCTCAAACGAAAACCCTATTCAAATCGGGGTGTGCGGCTGGGGTGATCATGATCTGTATCCGCCGGGAACGCAAGCGAAAGAGAAATTGGCCATCTACGCGGGTCATTTCCCGGTGGTGGAAGTGGACAGCACCTTTTATGCGATTGCGCCTGTGGAGCGGATGGAGCGCTGGGTTGATGACACACCGGAGAGTTTTCGGTTTGTAGTGAAGGCGTATCGGGAGTTGACCGGACATGGTCGCTTGGAGAAAGCGCCGGTGCGCCCGTGGCAGGAGCTGGTGGAGAATATGCTGGCGTCGCTCGCGCCGATGCGGCGGGCGGACAAGCTGGAGGCGGTATTGTTTCAATTTCCGCCATGGTACGATTGTTCGCAGAAGCATGTGAAGTATATCCGGCGGGTGCGCGAAGCGTTTCGCGATGTGCCGGTGGCGGTTGAGTTCCGCAATCAAAGCTGGTTTCGCCCAGAATTTCGTGACAAAACACTTCAATTCTTGGAACAGGAAAAATGCATTCATGTGATATGTGATGAACCTCAGGCAGGGGAAGGGTCGGTCCCCTTGGTGTTGGCGACTACACATCCGGCACAAGCGCTTGTCCGCTTCCATGGGCGAAATGTCGCCGGGTGGAATAACACGGGGCAACCCAACTGGCGCGATGTCCGCTACGCCTATCGATATTCGGAGGCGGAACTGGAAGAGTGGGTCTCCCATGTGCGGCAGTTGGAACAGCAAGTGCGGCGGGTCACGTTGTTGTTTAACAATAACTCGCAAGGGGATGCGGTCGACAGTGCCAAAATGATGATGCGGCTGTTGGATATCGAATTTGAAGGATTGGCGCCGCGCCAATTGGATATTTTCTAGTACGGATGGGATGTTGATTGCGCGATGGAATGGATTCTGCTGTTTGTTGTGGGTTTTTTGGCTGGAACGGTAGGAAGTTTGGTCGGATTGGGCGGGGGGATTATCATTGTGCCCGCGCTACTCTATCTGGCGGGGTTCCATCCCTCTTTTCAAGGAATAACGCCTTCCGTTGCCGTGGGAACTTCTCTGTTGTTGATCGTATTGACGGCACTCAGCTCCACTTTGTCGTTTCTTAAGCAGAAACGGGTGGATGTGAAAAGCGGGTTTACCTTCTTTCTCGCGTGCGGGCCGGGGGCCATGGTGGGGGCCAGCTTAACCCGCCTGTTCCAATCCGATTCGTTTTTCGTTGCCTTCGGTTGCCTGATGATATTTGTGTCATGGCTGTTGCGCGTCAAGGAGAAAGGCGCGACCCGCAAGGTGCGGTTGGATGTGATGAGAACCTTCACCGATGCCGCCGGCACCGTGCATGAGTATGGATATCATCGCTTGACGGCCCTGGGACTCTCTTTTTTGGTCGGCGTGATTTCGGGGCTGTTTGGAATTGGCGGCGGTTCGCTTTTGGTACCGATGATGATCTTGTTGTTCCGTTTTCCGCCACATGTGGCAACGGCCACTTCCATGCTGATCATCTTTCTCTCCTCGATCGTGGCCAGCGTGACGCATGTTGTCCAAGGCAATATCCATTGGATCTCGGCGTTGGTGTTGGCGCCGGGAGCATGGGTTGGCGGCAAGATCGGGGCTTGGATTTCGTCTAAGCTGAGCAGTCGCGCTTTGTTGAACCTGTTGCGCATCGCCATTCTCGTGACGGCTGTGCGCATGATTATGGATGGACTCAATCTGATTTAAAGGAGGGGAGCGTGTGCAACGAGAGGATCGCATTCATCTTTTACATACAAACGATTTACATAGTCACTTGGATCAAGCCGCCAAGATGGTGCCTTTGATTGAGGAGTTGCGCACGGAGTGGCATAAACGGAATGAACCGTCTTTGCTGTTGGATATCGGGGACCATATGGATCGGGTCCGGATGGAGACGGAAGGAACGAATGGCCGGGTAAACCGGCAAATCCTCGAACAGATGGGCTATGATTTCGTGACGTTGGGCAATAATGAGTTGCTCACCTTTTCCCGGGACCAATTGGCGGAGGTATATCGGAATGCGGCGTTTCAAGTGCTGAGCAGCAATGTGTATGAAGTGAAGCGTTTGGCCCAACCCGCCTGGATCGCGCCATATTCCCATGTCCAGCTAGGCCCGCTGCGGATCGGCTTTCTTGCGGCGACCATTCCGTATGAAACCGTGTATGAGTTGATGGGTTGGGATGTGCGGGATCCTTTTCCCGTCTTGGCGGAACATGTGAATCGGTTGCGCGAAGAAGTGGACTTGATTGTGGTTTTATCCCATCTTGGCCTGATGAATGACCGGTTGTTGGCGAAGGAAGTGCCCGGGATCGACCTGATTATCGGGGCCCATACGCACCACTTGCTGGAAGAGTTGGAGCAGGTGGGAGACACTTGGCTTGCGGGTGCGGGCAAACACGGGCAATACCTGGGTCACATCGAGATTGTGGCAGACCCGGACACACGCCGGGTGACAGCGATTCATGGACAAGTCTATTCGCTTGAGGAACGCCAAGAAGCGCGCGCCATGCAAGAGATGATTGACCATTATCGGGAAGAAGCCCAAGAAAACATGGCGCAACCGATTATTACCCTGTCCCGCTCCTTGCGGGTGGATTGGTACCGGGAGAGTCCGCTCTCCAACTTGTTGGCTGATGCGCTGCGTGACTGGGTCGGTGCGGAGATCGGGCTGGTCAACAATGGCCAATTGTTGGCTGACATTCCCGCGGGGGCGGTGACCCGCCAGCGGTTGCACGCGGTGTGCCCCCATCCGATCAATCCGGTCCTGATGACGATCAAAGGTAAAGAGATACGCCGAACCTTGGAGGAGGCGCTCCTCGATGAGTTTGCCACCTTGCCGATTCGCGGCTTCGGGTTTCGGGGGGAAGTGTTGGGGACGGTCAGTGTATCGGGAGTGGAAGTGATCTATGATCCGGCCGCTCCGCCGTTTCAACGGGTCAAGGAAATCAAGATGGGCGATGCGCGTTTGGAAGAGGAACAGGAGATTCGGTTGGGTACGATCGATATGTTTACTTTTGGAATTGGTTATCTAGGGTTAAAAGAGGGGAAAGTACAAAAGTATTACTTGCCGGAGTTTTTGCGGGACCTGCTGGCAAAACAGTTGCAAGCGCCCGGCGCTTTGCCACGATGTGAAGAGAAACGCTGGAAGTCGGTATAGCGGATCACCGAACGGAACACCATTTATTGTAAAGGGCGAGGATGGGTATCGAAAAAAGACAAGTTCTCCGCTACAATAGGGATAAGGAGGATAGCCGCGATGAGTTTTGTAGATGAAGTTTACTCGTTATATCGAGACCAGTTGAATGACGATGAAGATGATGCGGTGGCCATTGTGCTCAGCATCTTGGAAGAACAGTCACGGGAGCATGTATTGAAATTGATTGAGCAGATGTCGGATGACGAAGTGGTTCAGATGATGGGTGTTTACCTGGTGGAAATGTTAAAGATGAAGATGATTCAAGATGGGAAAATCCCACCGTTTCGCGCAGTGCCATCCTCTTCACATATACACTGAAACAGAAAATGACACAACGTGTCGCCAGCAGGCGGGTTTCTCGATGAGAGAATGCCCGCTTTTTTTAATAAGTTTTCCCTCCCCTCACTTTTTTGGGCATTCGCACATATGTTGTTAATGACTGATGTGGAGGAGGGGAACTGATGATTGCGATGAGACCATTTGAGATTGATGGCCACGCGGTGTTGGGGATTGAAGTGAAATTGCCCAAAACGACCTTGCTCGTCATCACGACGGATAAAGGATACATCATGTGCGGAGCTTTGGATGTGGGGCTTCTGAATGAGCGGTTGCGCGATCGGGAGATCATTGCGGCGCGCGCGGTGGGAGTCCGGACATTGGAACAGTTGTTGGAAGCGCCATTGGAGTCGGTGACCCATACGGCGGAAGAATATGGCATTACCGCTGGCATGACTGGACGGGAGGCTTTGTTGAAAATGATCTGAGCGAAATAACGCCTTCGGATCAAATTCCGAAGGCGCGAATTACAGGCCCATCTGTTGCCGGGCCGTTTCCATATCGGCAGGTAACGGCGAGGTGAAACGCATCATCTCACCGGTGAGTGGATGGGTAAAGGCAAGTTCGGCAGAATGAAGGGCTTGCCGTTTCATGAAAAGGCCCGGTCCGCCGTAGAGTCGATCCCCGATCAGAGGCGCGCCGAGATGGGCGAAATGAACCCGAATCTGATGGGTGCGTCCGGTTTCCAGTTGCACTTGCACCAGCGCTCCCCGGTCACTCTGGTTCAACACTTGATAATGGGTCAGGGCGGGTTCGCCGCGCTCCGTCACCCTGCGCCTGGTGGGATGCTGCGGATCGCGGCCGATGGGAGCGGAGATGGTGCCGGAAACTTGGGGGAGAGTTGCGCCGATCAGGGCGAGGTAGCCGCGTTTCAAGCTTTTTTCCCGCAACTGCCGATCCAGCAGTTGATGCATATAAGCGTTTTTCGCGACCAGGATCAACCCCGAAGTGTCGCGGTCCAACCGATGGACGGGCCTCACGACCCCGCCGCCGCCGTGAGCTTGCAAGTGATATAAAATGCCGTGGACCAAGGTTCCGCGATCGGTGGGCCGTACGGGATGGACAGCCACGCCTGCCGGTTTATTGACGAGCATAAGATCGAGATCTTCATAGATGAGTTCGAACGGAACCGGTTCCGGAGCGAGCTCCGATTTTTCTTGGGGACGGACGGCCACTTTCAGTTGGTCGCCCGTTTTTACCTTTTTCTTAAGATAGGGCGCTCGCCCATTGAGCAAGATGCCTTTGCCGCGAGTGAGGCGGTTCAGCATCCGGCCGGAGAGGAGAAGGGGTCCCTTCAACACTTCTTCGACCGTGTGGTTGGCCCACTCATCGGATATGGTGAAAGTGATCCATTTGCTATAGGACGGTGGTTGTTTTGCCATAAATATGCCGCCATCTTTCGTGTGTGAAATGGTGGGTATCGTTATATTGTCTTCCCTTGAATCGATACCCTATGACTAGTTTAGACGAAATTTTTGCAATGGCAAACGGAGAGTGTAAAACGATATCGGGATTTCAGTGATGAAAGAGCCAAATCCGCCTGACAGGCGAAGAGTCCACCGCAGATGGCAACGGTGGTGGACTCCTTTTTTGTTCAGACAATTTTCTTCGCGACCATCACTTGTAGCGCATGGCGATGCGGGACGCCGCTGGAATGGCAATCGAAGAGGAATTCGTCGCAATGGAGGATTTCCCAATCGGCGTAATAAGAGAGCAACTCGCCACTCTTGTAAAAACTTTCATGTGCTTGCCAATCCGGGGGAATGGGCAACCATGATTTGTCAACGAAGACATTGATGGCATGGAGGCCGCCAACATTCGTCTGCTCTTGGAAATGGCGAAAGCGTTCAGCTCGGATGTCGGGCGACAGATATTGCAAAGTGCCAGAAGAATAGAGCAAATCAACCGGTTCCGTCAGGCGATGGGTACGCACATCGGCGTGTACGGTCCGAATGGCCAACCGCTCCGCTTCTGCCCAGGCCACGGTTTTGGCCAAGCCCACGCGGGATAAATCGACCCCCGTCACCTGAAGGCCCTGCTTGGCGAAATAAATGCACTCTTTCCCTTCCCCGGAGCCGAGGTCGACCACTTTTTTACCCGTGGGTTGCCCGGCCAATGAGATCAGACGCTGGGCCAGTTGCGATGGAGCCGTGCCCCAGTAATATCCAGGTTGCCTGTACCACTCGTCATATGCGTTCATCGATACCCTCTCCTTTGCGTTTGTTACAACTCGAGCCTAAGGGTTCACGTTGCGGTAAAGTCAAGAGGGAAATCATCGAATGTGGAAGGTGGGAGTGGGCGGGAATTTTCCTGTTTTCGTTGTTTATGTTGGTCTTGCACTTTCGGAAAAACGTGGAAAGTTGGGGCGTGTTCGGCCAATCAGCATCAGACGGGGAATCCCTACGAACTTTTTCCTAGCTCAACGATTGACACGAATAATCATCACTGTTATTATAATTCCAAGTAAATCGAGCTGAAATAAACAATTAAACCGACCAGACAACTGGAGGTCCCGTATCCTTGCATTTATTGCTTGTGATGGGACCTTTTTATTTTTTATAAGCGATTGCCGATCAATTAAATAGGGATGTCTATCATCTCAAAAGACTTATAACAGATAAAAGGGGGGCCTGTATTATTGAGCAGACAAAATTTCCGAAAAAATATAGTACCTGCTAAGGTGATTTCCATTGTTACTGTTGTTTTTATATTATTTGTCTGGACAATTAGTACGCATCTAAAATGGATAGATCCTCTTTTCTTGCCTTCTCCACAAGCGGTTTGGATTGCGTTTTTAGACCTCTTACATGAAGGATATAAAGGCGCTTCTTTGATCAAACATATCTTTAACAGTCTGAATAGGTTATTTCTAGCACTCTTTCTGGCGCTGATTACTGCCATCCCACTTGGTATCCTGTGCGGTTATTCGAAATATATCCGCGCGGTTTTCGACCCCTTGATTGAATTTTATAGACCTCTTCCGCCATTGGCCTATTATACTTTGCTCGTTTTGTGGTTAGGCATTGATGACGAATCGAAGGTTGCCCTCTTATTTCTAAATGCTTTTGCCCCATTGTTTATCGCAACTGTATCTAGTGTACAGAGGGTGCCGCGAGATCGGATAAACGGTGCCTTATCATTGGGAGCATCAAAGTGGAAGGTATTGGCTTATGTCATTTTTCCGACTTGCCTACCTGACATCATTACCGGGCTTCGAACAGCGATTGGGGTCACTTATGCGACGTTGGTAGCGGCAGAAATGGTCGCGGCAACTTCGGGTATCGGTTGGATGGTATTGGACGCAAGTAAATATCTACGCAGCGATATCATTTTGGTAGGGATTATTATAATGAGTGGAATAGCGATGATCATGGATGGAATCATTAGATGGATTCAACGCCGTCAATTTCCATGGATTGGAACAGAAGATTGATCTCAAATAATTCGCGGAGGAAACGGAAATGTCATTTCGGAGAAAAATGAATTGGTTAATTATTGCGCTATTTTCTATTTTAATTGCTCTTACTACCGCTTGTTCTAATCAGACTTCATCATCAGGCACTGCAAAAGAAGTCATCTCATCATCTTCACAATCAGATCCTGCACCAAAAGAAATTCGGTTAGGGTATCAAGTTTCACCGAATGCGGAACTATTAGCTAAGGCTTTAGGTCTATTAGAGAAAAAATATCCAAATATCAAAATTAACTGGATTAAATTTGATTCAGGACGAGATGTTAATACGGCAATTGCAAGTGGCAGCATCGATTTTGGTCTCGTTGGAACCCCTCCCGGTGCGATAGGCATTGCAAAAGGATTGCCCTGCCAAGTCTTTTATTTACATGATGTAATCGGTGAAAGCGAGGCATTAGTTGTAAAAAAGAGTTCTGGTATCAAATCATTAAAAGACCTTAAGGGTAAAAAGATAGCAACAACTTTTAGTTCAACATCTCATTTTAGTTTGTTAGGTGCCTTAAAAACGGAAGGAATGAATCCTGAAAAGGAAAAAGTAACGATTCTTGACATGCAACCACCGGATATTTATGCTGCTTGGAAAAGAAATGATATAGATGGTGCGTATATCTGGCAACCTACACAAGCTAAACTTATTAGTGATGGAGGATATATCATAGTAACTTCTAAAGATTTGGCAAAAAAAGGGGTAGTTACAGCTGAACTTGGGATTGTTCATAAGGATTTTGTAAAAAAATATCCTGACATTGTAAAGGGATATATATCCGTCTTAAATGAAGCTGTTCATTATTATCGCGATAAACCTGAACAGTCTGCTCAATTACTTTCTAACGAATTGGAGCTATCCCCGGAAGAAAGCTTAAAAACGATGCGACAAATTATTTGGTTAGATGGTTCTCAGCAGAAAAAATATTTTGGGGAATCCGGTCAAATTGGAGAATTAGCAAAAGTATTGAAGGATACAGGAGTCTTTATGACTACACAAAAAGCCATACCATCTGCTCCGGATGTAAATACCTATCAACAGGCCCTATTAAGTGATCTGTACAAGTAAGGGAAAATAGGAGCTATTCCTGTAATCAAATAGGGGGATGTTTGAAAAAGAAAAGTACCTCTTGCTAACATACGAGGTGTCCCTGACGGACCCTTAAATAGCAGAGGAGGTACTTAGTATGAAGTATAAGCAAAATCGTAAAATTGAGCAAATCAGTGAATCAACTTTAATCATAGGGGCAGACATTGCTAAACATAAGCATTTTGCAAGGGCTTTAGACTTCCGTGGGATTGAATTAGGAAAGACCATTTCATTTAGCCAATCTCAATCTGGGTTTAGCCACTTGCTTTTTTGGATTAAGTCCTTGATGAAACAGCATTCCAAACAGCAGGTGCTGTTTGGAATCGAACCAACAGGTCATTACTGGTTGAGTTTGGCCGAGTTTCTCAAGAAACACGGCGTCAAGTTGGTCATGGTTAATCCAATGCATGTAAAGAAGAGTAAAGAGCTGGACGACAATTCCCCAACCAAAAATGATGTGAAAGACGCCCGTGTTATTGCCAAGTTAATTCAAAATGGACGGTACTCCGAACCGCAGATTCCCGAAGGAATCTACGCCGAACTTCGTGTTGGCATGAACTTACGAGACCGTTTAACGCAAGATTTGGCGAGTGTTCAAGGGCGTATTCAAAACTGGTTGGACCGGTTCTTCCCTGAGTTTCTTGACGTTTTTAAGGATTGGGAAGGAAAAGCAGCGCTTTTCTCTCTACAGCACTTTCCATTGCCGTCGGATGTTCAAACAATGAATGCTGAACAAATTGTTCAGGCATGGAGACAAGAAATTAAACGGTCTGTAGGTATTAAAAAAGCCACACAGCTATTGGAAGCCGCCAAGTCCTCAATAGGCTTAACTAAAGGGCTTTCTATGGCTCGTAAAGAATTGCAACTGCTTCTTCAGCAATACCTGTTGTTACATTCACAGATTGATGAACTTATGGAACAACTTGAAGAGTTCGTTCATCAAATCCCAGGATCAGCGCAAATGCTAACGATGCCTGGCGTAGGTTTTACAACTGTTGCAGGCTTTTTGTCGGAGGTCGGAAACCTCCAACGTTATGAACATCATCGCCAAATCCAAAAGTTGGCGGGGTTAAACCTGAAAGAGAATAGTTCAGGTAAGCGCCAGGGCAGAACCCGTATTACGAAAAGAGGTCGCCCCCGCTTACGCGCATTACTCTTTCGATGTGTAATGCCACTTGTGGCTAAAAACCCTGAATTTAAAGCCCTTCATGCATATTTTACAAAGCGTTCAAACAACCCTTTGCATAAAAAGCAGTCATTAATCGCTCTATGTTGCAAGCTCATTCGCATTTTGTTTGTACTTGGACGCAAACAAATTCCCTATGATCCCACAAAGCTCCAAGGAGCTTTGCAACAAATTCAATTACAGGAAGTAGCATAATCTGGTTCTCTTCACAAGTATGAAGCGCGGAGAAGCTGAGCTAAATGAACCCATTCGGGCATAGACCCTGTATAGGAGCTTTTTCAGCCTCCACCCCAAGGCAGGTAGGACGAAGGAATGTAGGGACATTGATCCTGTGAGACATGGGAGGGTAAACCCCTTGGGTCATTGTGGAGATCCACTAGCGCTCACATATTTTTACAAATAGAGGCAAGCCCTCTATTTGAGTGAAACCCTTAATTCCTTTTATATACATTTATTCAACATGTATCCGTTCTAAATGCTTGCTTCATTTTCAAACATGGAGAAAATGAGAGATTAAGTGAGAAAATCTTAATTTATTGAGGGAGGGGAGTTTGTGTCAACCGTATCCGCTGAATTACACAGAGAACCTTTAACTAGTTCCCCATTAATCGAAGTAAAGAAGTTAAGTTTAACTTACAACAGCAGGAATGATAATTTGAATGTTCTGGATAATATAAATCTACAATTATATCATAATGATTTTGTGTGTGTTTTAGGATCATCAGGATGTGGAAAATCATCACTTTTAAATGTTTTGGCTGGATTTCATCAGCCTACTACTGGTGAAGTGATCATTGATGGTAAAAAGCATATGAAACCAAATTCTGATGTAGGAGTGGTATTTCAACACCACAACTTATTTCCATGGTTATCTATTGAAAAAAATATTGAGTTTGGGCTGAAAATGAAATCAATGTCAAAGATGGAGCGGAAGAAGATTGTTTCCCACTATTTGAACATGGTTGATCTAGAATCTTCAGCCAAAATGTGGCCCCATCAACTTTCGGGTGGTATGAAACAAAGAGCCTCCATTGCTCGAACACTTGCGACTGATCCAAAAGTGATATTGATGGATGAACCTTTTAGTGCCTTAGATGCCTTGACACGGGAGAACATGCAGAACCATCTTATTGAGATTTGGAAGAAGACACGAAAATGCATATTTTTTATTACTCATGATGTAGAAGAGGCCCTGTTATTAGGAACGCGAATTTTAGTCATGCATCCTCATCCCGGAAGGATCGTAGTCGACATGGTAAATCCGTTATCACAGAGTAATAAATCAATAGAAGAAATTAAATGTTTAAAGGAATTTAATGATCTACGATATTATTTAATCTCTACGATAAGAAGGTCTTAAGGTAAATCAACGCTGTGAATTTCAATGAAACGCGACTCTATATGAAATTGAAATAAAGTCAGAGAACTATTCATTCTTGATAAGCGCCATGTTCACGTCCATGAAGCAACAGATCATTACAAATAATATTACTTTTGATTGTTTTTGAAAGGAGTCTGTTACATGTCTGAAATCATGACCGATCATTCCCGTCCACTCAAGTTTGAAAATCGAGAAGATCGCGAAGGTCCACGCATTTTGCGTCGTCTACCCGAAGGCGTAGAGGAGCGCCCCTACTTGTTGTTCAAAGTCAAGCCGCTAAGTCCCATCATAGGCGCTGAAATCGTCGGAGTAGACCTGAGAGAGCCAATAACACCAGAATTGCAAGCAGAGTTGAACCGAGCAATATTAGAGTGGAAGGTTATCTTCTTCCGTAACCAGCAAATCACTAGTGAGCAACAGAGGGCATTCGCTCGGCTGTGGGGTGAATTAGAGATCCACCCATTTTATTCGATCCCGCAGGGACAATCAAAAGAAATCGTTCGCTTTGCCAGAGATAAAAAACAAGCCGGCTACGAGAACATCTGGCATGCCGATGTCACTTTTCGGATCAATCCTGCTAAAGCCGCAGTATTAAGAATGATCGAAGTCCCGCCCCTCGGCGGCGACACGCTATGGGCAGACATGGGCGCCGCATACGACAATTTGCCCGACGAGATCAAGGAACGTATCAATGGTCTCACCGCTCTCCACGACTTCACTCCTTCTTTCAGTCATTTAATGACACCGGAAGAGTTAGCTGTCAGACAAGCGGAATTCCCAGCTGTTGAGCACCCAGTCGTACGAACCCATCCAGAAACTGGACGTAAGACTCTATTCGTGAATCCATCTTTTACTACCCGAATCGTCGGACTAGAACCTGAAGAGAGCGAGAAACTGCTTCAGTACCTGTTTCGCCAAGCTCACATTCCCGAGTACCAGGTGCGCTTTCACTGGGAGGTGAATTCGATCGCCTTTTGGGATAATCGTGCCACTCAACATTACGCGGTTTCCGACTATTATCCCTACCCTCGCAAGGCTGAACGCGTGGCAATCGTTGGAGATCGCCCGTTCTAGACGTTTTTTATCTTGCGAAAAACGATTAATAACAACGAAATCAATGCTTAAGAGTCAAATTGGAACCTTTTAGGTTCCATTTATAGTTTGTATAAGTATCATTTTAAAATTTGAGGAGTGAAGCGAGTGGGTTGGATTTTTCTTTTCTTGGGGATTATTTCAGAAATATTAGGTACAACATCTATGAAAATGTCAGAAGGATTTACGAAGTTCATCCCCTCCATTTTAATATTTGTTTTTTATGGTCTTAGTCTCACTCTGGTAACATTGGCACTCAAAAACATTGATGTGAGCATCGCTTATTCAATATGGTCCGGATTAGGTACAGCTATTATTGCGACCATAGGAATTTTGTGGTTCAAAGAATCGATTTCGGCAATTAAAATATTATCTATTCTAATGATAATTGTTGGTGTGATTGGATTAAATATGAGTGGAGGAGCACACGATCAAGAAAAAACTTTATCACAAGTAAAATTAGATCAGTGAGGTTTGACTTTATTTGGTGTTAATAAATGGCGTGTAATAAATAACTCCGTACCAGCTTTATTCTGGATACGGAGCGAAGATCATAAGTGGTAAACCTTTCCCTCTAATACAAGAAAAGCACTTCCTGTGTAGGAAGTGCTTGGATTGTTCATCCTTATCTTGCGTTTACACGAACAACATTAGCGGCTTGAGGACCACGATCGCCTTGAACGATATCAAATTCGATTGGCTCGCCTTCTTCAAGGGTTTTGAAGCCGTCGGTTTGGATAGCGGAATAGTGTACGAATACGTCGCCACCGTCTTCACGCTCGATGAATCCATAACCTTTTTCAGCATTAAACCATTTTACTTTACCCTTCATCTTTTGGGCCTCCTTACATTTGAGAAAAGCGGCTATTCAAAAGCGGTAATTCCTCAAGCACTTGAAACCTTTTGTTACATTAAAACAAAGAGGCCGCAAGATGAAACTTGATTGAAGCACCCACTTTTAACGCTTTATTGCCATCATATCATGATCAATTCATTCTTGCAAGGAGGATTCCATTGGCAAGGCTACTGAAGCAATTCCTGATATGGCGAAATGTCGATCTGCCTTTCCTTCAGTTTTTTGATCAGGAATTTGTGATCCCGTCTTGGCGTGGCGAGGATGTAGCCGCGGATGATGTGCTCCTGCGTGAGTTGCTTTGCTTCCTCCTTCACGACCAGTTCGCCGATTTTGCCCGCGATGGTTTGTTTCGCCACATCGCGGAAGAGTTCGGGCACGGGAGATACCAGGTCATTCAGCAACGCTTTGTGTTCCTCATTCCATAAGTGCAACGTTTGATTTATGTAATATTCCTGCCAGTCGAGAATCGATTTTCCATCGGCTTTTGGCAACGCTTTAAGGAACTTGCGGAACATAAAATATCCGCCAATCGCCATCAAGCCAATCAAAGCAATCCAGAAGAAAACATAAAACCATTGCAACCACATTGGTCCCGTCATCCGGTCCCACCTCGTTTCCTACTGTCTTCAACAATTCATTATAGCGAAGAGAATCGAGCGGTGACAAGGTGGGTGGAAAATCAAAAACGCCTCTCATCTCTGAAAGGCGTGGGGTTTCGTTTATAGGGATTAGAAGAATAAGTTCATGGCGTACAGGATCAATGCCCAGCAAGGGATGCTAATCAGGGTCGCGTTGAATAATCCGATCGATGCGTTGTTCATGGGTATCTCCTCCATTAATGGTTTATTTATATGGAACCGAATCCGGAATGTTTATTGATTTATAATGAACGATTAACCAATCAGTGCTTGCCATGCAAAGTAAATCAGTGCCCAACATGGGATGCTAATCAAAGTTGCGTTAAATAGTCCGATCGATGCGTTGTTCATCGTGTCGCACCTCCGTTTGACTTGTCTGTGATCATTATATAAGCGTCGACCACCCCTTGTCTCGGTTTTTACGCAACTGTAAACCACATGTAATGTTGAAGTAATTTATGGTCAAGAATGAGACAGGCGCGTAACGGAACGAATAAGCCCAAAAGCCCGAAACCAAAGGGGAATGGCGCTGTTCCCGCTCGTTTGTAACAGATTGTAACATTACAGAAAAACAACGCTTAAGAGACAGGCAAGCTTACCAAGCAGCCACTTCTTATCCAATCGCCATGCTGGCGGTAGCCCTTTTTTGTGATGGGTGTGGGGATTCTTCAATGCTGCCACCCCATTTGTCGTTTCTTCGATTAGAGTGTGGGGAAAAAATTGAAGATGGCAACAAGAATGAAGAGATTGCCAACCGTTCCATGACATCATCCGCTTCCAAAAGGGAACAGAGACCATGAGACTTGAAAAAACCGAAACACAGGGATGAACAAAGGCAAACCGGTCCAAATCAGCCTGAAGCGCGCGATCCGTCAGGCAACAAGGTAAGAAAGCGCTGTCAATCAACAGGGACGCGTGTGTTGAACATCCGACTTTCCACCACGCGGAAAATGAGATGCCAGCCACACTTCACCACAAATTGAAAGGGGTCGGAAAAGGGGAAGGGCAAACTCCTTTCCTTCGGCAACTAAGAAAACTTCACCCATTGATCCGTGAGTTGTCAAAAAATACATCTAATACTAAAAGGAGGAAGTAAGATGAGCGAAATGTTTACAGCCAGTGAGCGGGATGCGGTGTATCGGGTGATTCGGGCACGGCGGGATATTCGGCACTTTTCGAACCGGCCCGTACCCGAAGAGGCGGTCATTCGCATCTTGGAAGCGGCTCATCATGCCCCTTCTGTGGGCTTTATGCAACCTTGGAACTTTATTCTGGTCTCTTCGCATGAGATTCGCGAACAGATCAAAAGTTCGTTTGAGCGGACAAATCAAGAGCAATTGGCGAAGTTAACGGAAGTGGAGCGAAAGGAATTGTATCGGACGCTGAAGTTGGAGGGGATCCTGGAGGCGCCGATCAATCTGGCCGTCACTTGTGACCGGCGGCGGGACGCTCCGTTCGTGCTGGGACGCGGTCCCATGCCGGAAACGGATTTATACAGCACATGCCTCGCGATTCAAAACATGTGGTTGGCGGCCCGGGCGGAAGGGATCGGTATCGGCTGGGTAAGCATTTTGGATAAGCCTTTTGTGGAAAAGCTCCTGGGCCTCCCCGACGGAGTGGAACTGATTGCGTACCTGTGTGTGGGCTATCCGGTTCAGTTTCGTGATAAACCGATGTTGGAAGAGTTGGGCTGGAAATCGCGATTGGATCTGGCCGGACTCGTATACGAGAATGAGTGGGGGCAGAGTTTGTCATCTTTTCAAATCAAAGAGAATGCCTAGAGGGTTCAAAAACGGGGGAGCGAACTTGTAAGTGAAGGTGGTTTCGACCCTGGTGTTGGTGAGTGGAAAAGTTTTTTTCGTTCCAGTCGAATTCCTTTTCAAAAGTGAATTCGACTTTTATTATTTGGTGTAGCAAGGGTTGTAGGGAGGAATGAAAATGGATCTGTTTTTGAAGTTTGTGGAGGAGAACGTAGACCGCCCGCAGGGAAGCAAGGTGGAGCGTGTCGTATTGTTGCCGAAGGAAATGGATAAAGAGTTTGCGCATTATTGCCGCAAGCGCAACCTCAGCTTTAATGAGGCGATCATCCAATTGATGGCTGAAGCCTTGAAAAATGAGAAACGACCAGGCGGCCCGGCCACGGAGGAAAACGGGCCCAATGCGAACCTGTTTATGAATGATGCGTTATGAAGGATGAACAAACCTTTCGAGGTGAAATCGGCAAAACCAGCTTCCGGGGAAAGAAGCTGGTTTTTTACGATTCGGAGGAAGAATAGAAATATTAAAAACGAAATACTGAAAAGTATGATAGTATGAAAAAAATTGCTATAAAATGAGTATTCAATTATTGATATGTTCGATTTGAAATCGGAAAGGGTGAGTGTATGCGCGGTTGGAGGATCATCTGTTGGGCATGGGTCTGGGGGTTGGTCGTCGCCGTGTGGCCGTTGTCCACGTTTGCCGAAGGGCAACTGACGCTGGAGATGGAAGCGGGCTGGCAGGGCGAATATAAGGGGGAATTCGTGCCGATCAAAGTGAAAGTCAGCAATCGGGGACCCGCGGTTTCAGGTGAAGTGACACTGGAACCGTCAGAAGCGGCTTTGCGCAGTCCCGAGGTGGCTGTGGCGCCGATTCCGCGAACCAAAGTGGAACTGTCCGCTGGGGTGACCAAAGCGTTCACCATGGTGGCTCCTGGCAACCTGGCCCGATCCGACACAAACATCGTCCTGCGATCTGGTCAAAAGGTGTTGGCCTCTATCCCGTTCACTGGACAACGTTTGGGAGACAAAACGGTGACCATCGGTGTCCTCACCGATGAAGCGCAAACGGTGACCGAGTGGGGCAAGCTCTTGGGGAAAGGGATCCAAGGCAAAAACATGCGGTTTTACCCGCTGGAAGGGTCAACGTTTCCCGAGCAATGGGCGGAGTGGTCCGGGTTAAACCTGATCATTGTTCATCAATTACATAAAGAGACGCTAACTCCCGCACAAGGGAAAGTGTTGCAACAATGGGTGGCCAATGGCGGAACACTCATCCTTAACGATGGCGGTCCCGCCTCTTCCTTGGCGGCACTTGATCCGGTGTTGCCGGTCACCGTCGGGGCGGGAGTGCAAAAGGTGCAAGCGGGTGACGGGTTGGCCCGTTACGGACCGGCGGTCGAGCAACCGATCGCCGTGAAAGAAAGCACACTGAAACCGGATGGGCAACTGATTGCGCAAAGCGGGTCCCTGCCATTGTTGGCGAAAAAAGAGGTGGGGAGTGGCCAAGTCGTGTATGCGGGAATGGATCTGCTCGCACCGGAGCTTAGCGCGTGGACCGCCGGGACGTCTCTCTGGACCGGTGAATGGGCCGCTCGCGACTGGGATCAACGGCTTCTGGATTTGAAAAGCACGGGATTCGGAAACGCCTGGGGAGTGAAGCAGGCGCTCAAACAGATGCCGCAATTGCAGCTGGCCCGAGTCAGTCAACTCTTGGTTTGGTTCGCGCTCTATCTCATTTTGGTGGGTCCCGTGATCATCTATGTCCTCCGCAAACGGGGCAAAGTCGAATGGGCTTGGCTGATCCTACCGGCGGTTGGCCTAGTCATGACAGGGGCGTTGTACCTTTACGGAATTCAAGTCCGCGGCCATGCCGTCTTGGTTCATCACTTGGGCTTTGTGACCCCTGATGCGGCGGGCCATGCCCATGTGAAAGGGGCCTCGGCTCTTTTGTCGCAAGAACGGAACGATTACGAAGTCAAAGCAAAGGGGAACGATGGCTTTATTTGGCCTGAGACGGAGCCGGCCTTTGGGACGCAGGAAAAAGAGAAAAGTTATCTCTCATCCGGACCGGTGAACCAGATATTATTTGACAACGTCTCCCAATGGAGCACGAGGGACTGGACCTTTGATCAAGTGGTTTCGCTGGGAGGGAACTTAACCGGCCATGTGGTTTACAAAAAAGGCGCATGGGAGGGGGAAGTGACGAATCATACACGCTATCCGTTGAAACGGGTTGCCGTGATGATCGGCAGTCGGGTTCATAGGGTGGGGGACCTCAAGCCGGATGAGAGCAGACAATTTCGCGTTCCGGTTCCGCATTCGCTGGCGCGCGGTTTCATCAACGGGCAGCCCTTTGGGTATCAGGAAAAAGATCGTGAATATCATATGCTGATGAGTTATGGCGATTTCTTTTCAACCAAGGCGGAAGCGCTCGACGTGATTGGCTGGTTGGAGGAGCCGCTGGTGAAAGTGGAAGTGAGTGGGCACGCCACATCGGAAGCGAGCCTTTATCTTGTCGATGGGGCGATGAGGTTGGAGCCCGATGAGCAAGGCGTTTGGCAGGCCCCGGCGGGTGTTGTGCCCGGACGGGTGGTTCGAGCCAGTGAACCCGTCTTTGAAGAACCGAACGGCGGGATCCATGCGGTCAACAACAACGCTGAGGTGGAAGTGGAATATGCGCTGCCGAAAGACTTGGCGCAAGTGGATCAGTTGTCCATCAAAGGGACTGCTCCGGCTCAGGTGTACGATTGGCAAGCCAACCAATGGAAACCGCTTGCCGACGTGAAGCCGGCCACATTCACCCTTTTTCTGTCCCCGGATCAACGGTTGCGCCTCAAACTGGATGTGCAAGCGCATCAATCAGTGATCAAGCCAAATCTGGAGTTGACGGGGAGGGTGAAACGATGATCCGTACGGAGAATCTCAGCAAATCCTATGGCGACGTGCAGGCGCTCGCCGATCTGCACCTTGAAGTGACCAAAGGAACGGTCTTTGGCTTCATCGGACCCAATGGAGCGGGAAAATCAACCACCATGCAGATTTTGGCCACGCTGCTCAAGCCATCGGCTGGCAGCGCCTATGTTGGGGGCTGCGATGTGGTGAAGGAAGCGGAGGAAGTCCGGCGAATCATCGGCTATATGCCGGACTTTTTTGGGGTGTACGACAGTTTGACGGCGGTGGAATATCTTGAGTTTTATGCCGCTTGCTATGGAATCGATCGGGGAGTGCGCCGCAAGATTGCGTTGGAATTGTTGGAGTTGGTCAACTTGGAGGACAAACGTGGAGAGTATGTGGATGGGTTGTCCCGCGGGATGAAACAGCGGCTGGGGCTGGCCCGTTCGCTGGTTCATGATCCGGCCTTGCTCATTTTGGATGAACCGGCATCCGGACTGGATCCCCGGGCGCGGATCGAGTTTCGGGAAGTGTTGAAAGAGTTGCGGGCGATGGGGAAGACGATTATGATCAGCTCGCACATTTTGCCGGAATTGGCCGGTTTGTGCGACTCGATTGGCGTGATGGAGAAAGGCCGTTTGGTGGCTAATGGTTCGGTTGATGAGATTACCAAACAAGCGGAGCGGGGGCGATTGCTGGAGATTCGGATGCGGGGCCGGGACGAAGAGGCGATGGCTTGGTTGGAAGCGTCCCCGTTGGTCCGGCGTGTGACCCGTGATGGCCCGCGCTTGGTCGTCAAGGTGGATGGCGATGAGTTCGTGCAAGAGGAACTGCTAAGAAAATTGATCGACCAGCGGTTTCCCGTGTATCGTTTCAATGAGATCGCGCCTGATATCGAGGACGTGTTTTTGCAGGTGACCGGCGGCATGAATGGAGGTGAGGCGAATGAACCGTTGGCGTAAGTGGTGGAACAATCCGGTGCTGGAGAAAGAGTTTCAATGGCGGATGCGGACGAAAAAGACGCCATGGATCATATTTTTCTATCTTGGCATCACTTTTGGAATTCTCTTTGCCGTCCTGGCTTTGATGCAACGAGATTCCAGTGTGTTGTTTGAGCCTTCCACGTCCAAATGGCTGTTCTTGGGATTGGGCGGGATCCAGCTGGTGATGGCCGCTTTTGTCGTGCCGGGGGTGACCGCCGGTTTGATTAGCGGAGAGCGGGAGAGGCAAACTTTGCCCATTCTGCTGACGACGAACTTGTCATCCACCCAGATTGTGCTCAGCAAATGGATCGCTTCCATCAGTTTCATAGTGTTGCTCTACATTCTTTCCTTGCCGATCTACCTTGTCGTCTTTATGTATGGGGGGATCTCGCCTGAATATGTTTGGAAGTTTGTCGCATTGTATTTGGTCACGATCCTGTTTTACGGGAGTTTGGGCATCTTTTACTCCACATTGATCAAACGGTCGGGCGTGGCGACGGTTTTATCCTATGTGACGGTGGCGATCCAGGGCGTTGGGTTGTTGGTGGTCTTGTACTTGGTGATCTTGTATCATTCCAGCGCGATGGCGGGTTCGGGTTCACAACAACCCCTCCCGTGGATGGTGGGCGTCATTGCCGGGATTCATCCTTTATTGGCCACCGCCCACGTGCTGTATGGGAAAGTGGATTTGTTTGACTTGGGCAACTTGAACTGGGATTTCTTCTCCATCTATCTGGGTACGTATGTCACGCTTACGGTGATTTTGCTCATCGGCAGTATCTATTATCTCGCGCCGGTTCGTTTCCGGTGGTGGTTTGGCAAACGGAAACGGCGGCCGGAAATGGAAGGGGAGGCGGGTTGACATGAACAAAGAGCGGTTGCCAGCCTGGTTGGGTGAACTGTCCGCTTGCCGCGCCCGCATTTGGAAGGGGCGGATGCTGTCACAGGCCAAACGGGGCGCTTGGGTGGGGCTGGGATTGGCTGGAATCACGCTCGTGGGGGCAAGGTTGATTCCCATGGCCCATCCATTGATGATCGTCTTGAGTGTATGGGGCTTGTCATTGCTCGTCGGTCTGGGTTGGGGGAGTTGGCAACGCCCCACTTGGCTGGAAACTGTGCGCATGACGGACCAAGCCTTGGGATTGCAGGAACGCTTGCTCACCTTATGGCAACTGCGGGACCAGACGGGAGTGGTCGTGGAAGTGCAACGGCGCGAGGGACTGGCCAGATGGAAGGAGCGTTTGCCCCTACTCTCCCAAGCGTTCCCCCTTCCTTGGGGGAGCAGGCGGGAAGCGTGGGGCGGGCTTGCCGCGTGCCTGGTGTTGCTTCCGCTGATGATGCTTCCCAATCCATTGACGGAACAGGCGCTCAAACAAGAGCGGGTGGGTCAGGCGATCAAGAAAGAACGGGCAAAAGTGGAAGAACTGCGGGAAAAGGCGGAGCAAGACCCCAAACTGAGCCGGGTGGCCAAGCGAGAATTGACGCAAGAGTTGAGCCGGTTGGCGCAAGCGTTGAAAGAGAGCGAGAGCTTGGAACAGATGGCCGCCGAGCTGGCCCAGAGCGAGGCCAGATTGCAAGAGTTGGGGGCGCGGCAGCGGTCAGGAGAACAGGCGATGCAAACGGCGCTGACAAGCATGGGCCAGCAAGCGGGGCTGAAAGACTGGGGACAGCGGCTGGCTGAAGGCAAATCGCTCCCGGGCGCCAAAGAGTGGCAAACCACGTTGCGGCAGATGTCCGCCGCGGATAAACAAACGTTGGCTCACTCATTGGGTGAGTGGGGTAAGGCGTGGAACAACCCAGCCCATCCGGCCTTAGCCCAAGCGGGGCAAAAATGGGAGCGGGCGGCGCAAGCGTTGGCGGGGGATGCGGGGCAAGCCGGAGTGGCGGTGAGTGAAGCCTTGGCCGCGGCCGCCCAGACGGCTAGCCAGCTCACTTGGGATCGACAGGTCACCGCGCGACACCAGCAAGCGATTGCGGCTGGACAGGAAACGGTCACCGCGGCGTCTGGCGGCCGGGGTGGAACCGGTTCGACTGCGCGGGAGCAACCGTCAGGCCAAACCCAGCCGGTCAACGGAAATGGCCAGAGTAGCGGCAATGGACAAGGCAACGGAAGCGGTGCAAGCAATGGGAATGGAGCGGATACAGGAGCAGGGAGTGGAGCCGATGCGGGATCGGGCATGGGTTCGGGCGCAGGCAGCCGCAACCTGTTCGTCCCGTGGTCACGGTTGGAGGGAGAAGGGCAAAGCGGGACACTCAGCGGACCCGCCGATCAGGGAGCGCAAGCGGGCGAAGGAGCGGTGAGCCAGCTTCCGGGGATGAGCCTGCCGTATGAAGCGGTATACGCCCAGTATGCGGCGGAGATGAGACAAGCATTGGAGCGCGGCGAGATACCACCGGAGTATCGCGAGTTGGTGAAAGCTTATTTTTCATCATTAGAACCCAATTAGGGAGGGAAAGTCATGCTGACAGAACATGAGTGGACGGAGCGGTTTGAAGCGCAACAGGAAGTGGTCACTCGGTTGAAACAAGCCATTCAGCAAGTGATTATCGGCCAGGAGGAAGTGATCGACCAAGTGTTGATCGCGATGCTGGCCGGGGGCCATGCCTTGCTCGAAGGGATTCCGGGGCTGGGAAAAACGCTGTTGGTAAGGACCATTGCCGAATCGCTCGACCTTTCCTTTTCCCGGATTCAATTCACCCCCGACTTGATGCCGGCCGACATTGTGGGAACCCAGATGATTTCAACGGATGAAACGGGCGCGACCGCCTTTCGTTTTCAGGCTGGTCCGATCTTTGGCAACTTGGTTTTGGCGGATGAGATTAACCGGGCCACTCCGAAAACGCAAAGCGCTCTGCTGGAGGCGATGCAGGAACATACGGTCACGGTCGCCGGCGAGACCCGTCTTTTGCCCCAGCCATTCTTTGTGTTGGCGACGCAAAACCCCCTCGAAATGGAAGGGACGTATGTGCTTCCTGAAGCGCAGCTGGACCGCTTCTTGCTTAAAATGATTGTGGAATTCCCCAGCGAAGCGGAGTTGAAGCAGATTGTGCTACAAACCACCACTCCCCATCGGGCGGAACGGGGGCCGATCGCCACTGGAGAGCGGTTGCGGGAGATGCAGGCGACGGTGCGGGAGATTCTCATTGCGGATGAGCTGGTGGAAGAAGCCGTGCGCTTGTTGTTGATGACTCACCCAACCAATGAAGCCGCGACGGAACAAGTGAAAAGGTATGTCCGGGCTGGGGCGGGGCCGCGTGGCGCGCAAGCGCTTGTCCAAACGGCGAAAGCCCGGGCTTTTCTCAAGGGGCGGTACCATGTGTCGCGGGAAGATTTGATTGTGGTGGCGCCTGCCGTCTTTCGTCACCGGGTGTTACGCAACTTTGAGGCGGAAGCGGTCGGTGTGACGGCGGATGACATTGTTGGAGAGATATTAGACAAGCTGAAAGAAACCACGCGATAAGGAACGGATGCCGATGAATTTCTCATTGCTCGACGCTGCCTTTCTCATGCGGTTGGAACGGTTGCAATTGATCAGCCGCCGCTTTGTGCGCGGAGTCAGGACGGGCAAGCGGCGGTCGGAGATGGCGGGGAGCTCGTTGGAATTTGCCGATTACCGCGCGTACTGCCCCGGGGATGATATCCGCCAGATCGATTGGCCGGCCTATGCGCGCTTGGGCAAATGGTTTTTGAAAACGTATCTCGATGAACGGGAAATGGATGTTCACTTCTTTTTGGACTGCAGTCTCTCCATGACGTGGCAAAACGAGGCGAAAGGGCGGTTGGCTCGCCAACTCGTGGCGGCTCTTGCCTATATGGCTTTGCATCATGGGGATCGGGTGAGCTTGACCGCGTTCCGGAAGTCCGTTTTCTCCACTCTCCGCAACCAACAAGGCCGGTCGGGCGTGTTGCGTATGTTTGCCGCATTGGAATCGCTGGACTATGCGGGAACGGGAGATATCAATGAAGCGTTGACTGAGCCGCAAGCGCTTCCGGGCCGGGCCGGATTGTCCATCGTGGTGACGGACGGCTTCTCCCCGTCGGGATACCAAGAGGGACTGCGCCGTTTGCAGGGGGCGGGCCAGCAAGTGGTCCTGTTGCATCTGACTTCCGCTGAGGAAAGGGAGCCACGTTACCAAGGGGACCTTCGCTTGGTTGACTGCGAAACGGGCCAAGCCAAAGAGGTGGCTTTGTCACCCGCCGTCCTTTCGATGTATCGTCGGATGATGAAGGCTTATGCGGAAGAGATGGCAACCTGGTGTTTTCGCCGTGGCATCCTCTATGCGCCCATTCACGCCGAAGAAACGTTGGAAACCACCCTGTTTACGATTCTGCGTCAAACCGGGCTGATCCGGGCCTAGGTGAAAGGAGGGAGAGGATGTTTTTTTTACAACCCAATCTGTTGTGGTTGGCGGCCTTGATCTTGCCGGTCATTCTCCTGCTTTATCTATTGAAGCGCAAATATCGGGACCAGACCGTCTCCAGCATCTTGCTGTGGGAGCGGGTGTTGGAAAAGATGGAAGCGAGCCGGCCATGGCAACGGTTGCGCCAACAGTGGCTTCTATGGTTGCAGTTGCTGGCCGCGATGTTGATGATTCTGGGGCTGAGCCGCCCGGCCCTGCCCACGGAGGGGCTTCAGGCGAAACACACCATCTTGGTGATCGATGTCTCCGGCAGCATGCGGGCGAAAGAAGGGGAAGGGACGCGTTTGGACCAGGCCAAAGCCAAAGTGGAGGAGTGGACGGGGAAACTGGGGGGCGAACAGAGCGTAACGCTGATTGCGGCGGGGAAAACACCGCGTGTCTTATTGTCGCAAAGCCAGGATGCCAACGCCGTCAAGCAGACGGTGCGCAAGTTGGCGGCGGAGGTCAGTCCCGCCGATTTGGCGGGGGCGCTCAGTTTGGCGTATGCCTTGAGTGCCGAACAGCCGGGCACCGAGATCATCTATATCGGGGATGGCGGCCAGGGCCGACCGGATAACGGTTTGTTCCCACACCGCTTCGTGAAAGTCGGCAAACAAAAGGCGAATGTGGCGGTGGGGGCGTTTACTGTGCAAACGGAAGCGGGGCGAACCACGGCGTTTGCCCGGATCGATAATCGGGGCGAACGGGGCGCGCGTGTGATCGCCACCTTGAAAAATGAGCGGGGCCAACTGATGGGGACACGGGCCTTAGAAATCAAAGCGGATGAAAGCGAAACCGTGACATGGGAAGGATTGGCGCCATCGCCGCTCTGGCGCGTCTCACTCCAATCGAATCAAGACGCCCTGGCGGAGGATAACGAACGTTGGGCTTTTAACCAAAAGGGACAGGCCCTTCCGGTTGTGGCGGTGGGGAAGGAGAACCTGTTTGTGCAAAAGGTATTTGCCTTAAGCGGCCAAGTGGAGTGGACCCATGCCGATGAGGTGGGGGAACCGGCCAGTCCCGAGACGCTGACAGTCATCAATCAGGCCAAAGCCAGCGTACCCAAACAAGGGCCTCTTCTTCTGCTTGATCCACCGGGTGCGGGCAACGGGTTGAATTTGAAAGTGCGAAGAGAGACGCCAGTCACAGGGGAGGTGACAGCGCTTGCGGCCCATCCCCTCACCAAGCAGGTTGATTTGCTGAAAGTGGCGATCGCGGGGGTAAAGCAGATGGAGGTGCCCGCTTGGGCGGAGGTTGTCTATCAGGTTGGCGACACTCCGCTGGTCTTGGCGGGGGAACAGCAAGGACGGCGTGTCGTGGTATTTACATTTGATTTGCAAAAGTCCGACTTACCGCTGCAACCGAGCTTTCCCATCTTGATGATGAACGTGTTGCACTGGTTAGCGCCCGTTTCCGCCTGGAGCGGCTTGGAAGCTGAAGCGGGCAGCACCCTGAAACTGCCGGGGGTGCAAGCGGAACAGCCGATCCGGCTCACTTCGCTGGCACCGGCGCACACCAGCTTGCAAATCCCCTATCGCACGGCCATCCCCATTCCCGAGCAGAGCGGCTTATGGCAGGTGCAAGCGGAAGGGGCGAATCAACCGCACTTGAGACTGTTCGTTCCTTTTGCCCAAGAAGAGACGGACATTGCGCCAGCCGAATGGCCTGAAGCCCCATCACCGACCGAGGGGAGCCGGGAGGGAGAATGGGAGATGTGGTGGTGGTTGGCCTTGGGCGGCCTCTTCATCATGGGAGTGGAATGGGTGGTGTTTACGCGTGGCTATTAGTTTTCAATCCCCATGGATGTTGACTTTGCTTCTGCCCCTCGCTTGGTTGTTATGGGATGGCTGGCGCAGGGAAGAGCGGTTTGGCCCGGTGAAAAAACGCTGGATTTTTGCCTTGCGCGGGGGATTGTTTCTCCTGTTGGTGTTGGCTTTGGCCGGCGTTGCCTGGTTGTTTCCCGTACAGCACCAAGCGGTCGTCTTTGTGGTGGATCGCTCTTATTCGGTGGCGGAACCGGAACAGGCCGTCCAGTATATCACTGAGGCGTTGAAAAAGAAAAAGCCGGATGACCAAGCGGCGATCATTTCCGTCGGCGCTCAGGCGATGGTGGAGCATGCATTAAGCGATGAGATCTCTTCCCCTTCCTTGGATGCGGTCATCAACCGTCAGGCCACTGATCTGGCGAGTGGACTGCGCATTGCCGGGGGATTGATTCCGCAAGAAGTGCCAGGGCGGGTCGTCGTGTTAACCGATGGGCTCGAAACCAAAGGAAAAGCGGCGCAAGAAGCCAACATGTTACGCGATAAAGGCGTTCGCGTCGATGTGGTCCCATTGGCGGCGCGCTCCGGGCCGGAGGTGTTGGTTGACCGGGTCGATGTGCCGCAGCGCTTGTACCGGCAAGAACAGGCGTCATTGACAGTGAAAGTGAAAGCCAATGTCGATACCGCCGCGACGCTGACCGTATATGAAGGGGAACGGCGGCTGGCGGAGCGGAAGGTGCAAGTCAAACCGGGGGAAAATGCGGTTACGGTACCGGTCCAGGTGAATGATGACGGCTTTGTCCGTTACCGGGTGACCCTCAGCAGTCCGCAAGATACGATGTCACAAAACAATACGGTCACCGCCTTCAGCCAAGTCGCCGGCAAGCCGAGGGTGTTGCTGGTGGAGGAGGCGTCCGAAGAAGGGAATAATCTCCGGCAAGCCTTGCAAGCGACGGGCATGGTAGTCGAGCGGACCCATCCGGCGGGGATACCACGGACATTGGATCAATTTAAGCGGTATTCCTCGGTCATCTTGGCCCATGTGCGCGCATCATCCCTTTCCCCGCAACAGATGGAGGGATTGCGGTTGGCCGTCAAGGAGTTGGGAATCGGGTTGATGATGACGGGCGGGACCGAGGGTTTCGCCTTGGGCGGGTGGTACCAAACGCCGGTGGAAGAAGCGTTGCCCGTTCATATGGACATCAAGGATAAAAAACGGCTTCCCCCGCTGGGATTGATGCTGGTGATCGATAAATCGGGTAGCATGGGCGGCGAGAAGATCGAAGTGGCGAAAGAGGCGGCCCTGCGCGCGACGGAATTGTTAACCGTTCAGGACCGCTTGGGCGTGCTCGCGTTTGACGATGGTTTTGAGTGGATATTGTCCCCGCAAGCGGTCCGTGACAAAAAGGCGATCATGGGGCGGATCGGCGGCATACCGGCAGATGGGGGAACCAACATTTATCCGGCATTGGCGGAAGCTCACCAGCGGCTGAAACAACAAAAGGTGAAACGGAAACATATCATTTTGCTCACGGACGGGCAGTCCAATCAAGGGGATTATGAAGGGTTAACCAAACAGATGAAAGCGGATGGGATCACCTTGTCCACGGTGGCGGTGGGCACGGATGCCGATGTGGGCTTGCTGGAAACCTTGGCCCGGCAAGCGGGAGGACGGCACTATCTCGCGGAGACGCCGGCCGCGATCCCAACTATTTTCACCAAAGAGACGACGATGGCGATGCGCGAGTATATCATGGATCAGCCGTTTACCCCAAAGTGGACGGGCGGAAGCGATTGGTCCGTCATGGGAAAAGGGGTTCCGCCACTGAGAGCGTATGTGGCCACGACACCGAAACGGACCGCTGAGGTTGTGTTGTCCAGCCCTTATCCCGATCCGGTGCTGGCACGTTGGCAATACGGCTTGGGGCGCACGGTGGCCTGGACGAGCGACGTGAATGGGAAATGGTCCAGCGCATGGGTTGAATGGCCGGCGTTTGCGAGCATGATGAGCGAAGTGGTGAGCTGGACGTTTCCCCAACAAGCCACCGAAGGCTTGTACATGGAGGCCGAACAGGAAGAAAGTGGATGGGTCATCCGGGCGGCCAGTGTGGGCCCAGACTTGTCCAAGCAAGAGGAGATCTCGCTGGAACTGTTGGATGGGCAAGGCAAGAAGCTTACCATTCCCGCCCGCGCGGTGGCCCCGGGGCAATTTGTAGGCAAATGGGCGGAAGCGGAACCGGGGACGTATCTGGTGAAGGCGAGTGCCGGAAACACCCCGTTGGGCAGTTATGGAATCAATGTCCCTTATTCAGCGGAGTTTGGGCTGAATGAAGGGAAAGCCGACTTCTTGCCGTCGTTGGCCCAAGCGGGTGGGGGGCAACTCCTGGCCAATCCGGGTCATGCGTTTGCCGATAACCTCGAGTCGCGCTTTGGCAAACAGGCGTTATCCCGGTGGTTGTTGCTGATGGCTACTTGCCTGTGGCCGTTGGAGATCTTCTTAAGAAAAGTGGCCTTCTCCGGGGAGGATTGGCAGCGATTGCGCCAGCGCTTGGCGGGGCTCCGATCAACAGGGGCAAACGCATCTTATGTGGGCACATTAAAGCGGTTGGCGACGAAAAAGAGCGAACGGCTCCAACAGCGGATAGATGAGGTTCCGATGTTCCCACCATTGGAGATGAAGACCAAATCGACGGCTTTGACCAAAGAAAAACAGGCAGCCCAACGTCCATCGCCGCAACCGGCGTCTCCTCCACCCCAAGAACCGGCTTCAGAGGAGACGCATACCTCCCGACTGCTAAAAGCCAAACGGCGGCGCGAACAAAATCGATAAGAACGACCAAGCCCTCGCCGCACTATCGTTCGGTGGGGGCTTTTTGTATAATGAGCGAAAGAGGGGGGACCGCGATGATTGTTAGAAAGAAAGGGAATTATTACATTTTCATTAAACAGCATGATCATGGGTTGCTTTCAGGTGAATTGGCGGCGCAAATGAAGCAAACGATTCAGCCATTGGCCAAGACGCTGTTTGCCATTTCACACCATGATTGGGGATGGGAGAGATTGGACCAATCGCCGCTGTGGAATGAGGAGACCAACGAGCCCTACTCTTTTGACGACTACCCGATGCTGCCCAAGTTGGAGGCATACACCGACGGCATCGCCAAAGTGGAAGCGCACGATCCCTATGCGGGGTTTTTATGCAGCAAACATTACGCGTCGTTTTTCACCAATATTGATGATCCTGTCGCCCGTAAGTTCCGTGAACAAGAGCATAACCGGCAAAACAAGCTGCGCCCCCTGTTTACGGAAGGGGAAGAAGCCAATATCGCGGCCAATTTCCGCTTGCTTCAGTTTTGTGACGATCTGTCACTCGCCCTCTGCTTGAATGAGCCGGGTGAACAGACGCACCCATGGTTTGAAAACGGAATCCAGTATTTGGGTGAACGGTTCCGATGGGTATGGGAAGATCAAGAACATCTGCATCTTGCCCCCAATTTGTTCAAACAATCATTTGTAATCGAGATTCCTTATCAGATCATCGATGGCTACCGACGGTTGATCGGACGGGAAACGCATCGCTTTACCGTGATTGTGTAAGAGCTCTTGATTTGGCTGGAACCAACGTGGAGGGAAAGCGGTTGGTGTGATGATGAACGCAGACAACCGCTTTCCCGCGTTTCGGATTAATGTTTTTTGTTTTTTCAAACATAATGGTCTACAATAGTATTAGAATAGTTGTGCTAGTGGATCGAGTGCAGACCTTGGGGCGTGATGCGTTCGCTTGATGGGAAGCCCGTTCAGCAGATATGCCCCGGTAAGGTCAGACGTCTTACGGATTGAAGGAGTAGATGCGGTTGAACGTCATCGGATTCAATCATCTTACACTAAACGTGAAGCGGTTGGAAAAGAGCCTGCCCTTCTATTGTGATGTGTTGGGGATGAAATTGGTTCATCGAGGCAGGACGGATGTGTATCTGGAATGGGGCAACGCATGGATCTGCTTGTTGGAGAAGCCGGAGGAGACAAACTCGCCACAGGGGTTGGGCATGGATCATGTGGCTTTTTCCATCACGGAAGAGGCGTTTTTTCCGGCGGTGGATAGATTGCGTGAGCAGGGGGTTCCCCTCGTGCGGGAGCCGATTGAACGCGGAGGCGGCTGGTCAGTTCAATTCACTGATCCGGACGGATTGGTGCTGGAGTTGTTTACTGGGGATTTGCATAAGCGAATGGAGAACTGGAAGTGAATGCCATCGCGGTTATAGGAGGAGCGATGCTGTGAGAATTGCAGTGACGGGAGCGACGGGTCTGATTGGGCAAGCGGTGGTGGACCGTTTGCGCGCCCAAGGGAATGAAGTGGTCCCGATCGTGCGAAAAGCCGCTGACCAAGATCCCCATATTTATTGGAATCCATTGCATCAAGAACTTGAAAGGAGCAAGCTGGAAGGCTTGGACGCAGTCATCCACCTGGCTGGCGAGAGCATTGCCGGGTTACGCTGGACGCGGAGCAAAAAGAAACGCATTCTGCAAAGCCGCGTACAGGGAACGCGTTTCTTATGCCAAGCACTTGCCGCGTTGGCACAGCCACCCAAAGTCTTGCTCACGGCTTCGGCGATTGGCTACTATGGAAACCGGCCCGCTTCGGAAGAAGTGGATGAGACTAGCGGCAAAGGGCGCGGCTTTTTGCCCGATGTTGTCGAAGCGTGGGAGGCGGCGGCATCGGAAGCCGGGGCGCGGGGCATCCGGGTGGTGCACATGCGGTTTGGCATGGTGCTTAGCTCCACAGGTGGCGCTTTTCCCAAGATGTTGTTGCCTTTCAGGTTGGGACTGGGCGGTAGATTGGGCTGCGGCCAGCAGCAAGTGAGCTGGGTTCTGCTTGAGGAGATCCCGGATGTGGTGTCGCACCTCTTGCAGACGGAGTCGTGTTCAGGGCCTGTCAATGTGGTGACTCCGAATCCGGTTGCCAACAGGGAATTGACGAAGGCCATCGCCGAAGTGTTGCGCAAGCCCGCGCCGTTTCCCGTCCCAGCCTCTTTGTTGCGCTTGGCATTGGGGCAGATGGGGCAAGAGTTGCTGTTGAGCGGGTGCCGTGTTCTTCCCCGCAAATTATGTCTTCCGGTATCCTGAGGTCAGGCCGGCTTTAATGCATCTTTTGCCTAAAGACCGCTAATGGAAATACGGATCCGATCAATTCTTCTGGAAAAAAGGATGATCAAATGGAATCGATTGCCATTCGCCGAGCGCAACTTCGTGAGGCAGGCGCCCTCACCCGGCTGGCGATACGTTCAAAAGCCCATTGGGGATATGACAAAGCGTTTATGCGACGTGTGGCTGAGGAGCTGACGGTATTGGAAGAAATGGTGAACCGGGATGAAGTGATGGTGGCGGAGCGAGAAGGGCGATTGCTGGGCTTCTATGCGATCAAAGGGCAACCGCCAGTCGGGGAGTTGAATGCCTTGTTTGTCGATCCGGCCGCGATGGGGCAAAAAGTGGGGCGAACCCTGATGGAACATGCGCTCAGAGCCGCCCGTGAAAAAGGATTTTCTTGCTTAAGGATAGACAGCGATCCATTTGCGGAAGGGTTTTACAAGAAGATGGGTGCGGTGAAGATCGGGGAAGTCCCTTCCGGATCGATTCCGGGGCGGTTTTTGCCTTTGCTGGAAGTGGAAATTTAAAACGGAATTCGCATCATTCCCTTTCCCTCCCATCGAAACAGGGGAGGAAAGGGAAAGGCGGCACTGCGCAAAGATAATTATAAAAATCTTTTTAATATTTGACGGATATTGGCGTTCGCAAGACCGCGATGAGTAAATCTTTCATTATCCCGGGTGTGACAGGGAAGGAAAGCGGGAAATAAAAGGTGCAAGTTCTTTTCTCGATTGGGGATTAAATAACCTTTACCGCAAATTTTACAAAATTGTGTTGAAAACGTGATGATTTGTGTAATATTATAGGAAAAAGAATGGGAACGACCAGGATGCTGGAGTAACGTGTCAAACTATTGTCAATTTAAGAGGAATGTGAAATGATACGACAATTCATTCCGGCCTCCGAACTTCAATGTGATCGGCATCAACCCGCAGCAAGTGAAAGCGTGTTTCTTCTGAAGGGTACTTCTTCGATAAAGGAGGGGGTTTCATGAAGGATCCTAAACAAATATTAGATTCATGGCGCACAGATGTCAATTCGCGCAATATCTATTCCAATCTGTTAAGGCAGTTTGATTTGGAATATCCCAATCAGAATGGAAATCGTCGTAAACATAAATCATTTGCTGCGAGAAATCCCAATCACACAGCAGCCGCCTTGTCGCTTTGCTTAGTCACGGGGTTGACCATGGGCGTTGGCTCCGCCTTTGCTGAAAATGAGTTGGGACCCGATGTGAGCCAACCGATGGATTTGCCGCCAAGCAAAGCCGCCGTCACCCAGGAACAGCAAGCACAAGAGCCGGAAGGGTCTGGCTTAGAACGGCGCATTGAAGACAGTCGTCCGCAAGAGATTGAGATTCCAAAAGCAAAAGAACAACCGACGGCCCAACCGGAAGAGGTACAACCCACCACCCCAGAATTACCTCCAAGTGAAGAAAAGCCTCGTGAAGTGGTAGCAGACAAAGAAAAACCACAACCCAGAACAGACTCCAACCAAGATGCCCGCAAAGACCCACCCACCAATAGGGATTCGTCCAACCATCAACATGCGCCCAAGTCGAACCAGCCAGAACAACATATGAAGCCGCAGGCCGCGCCGGGAAGCCAACATACGAAAGAGCCGGTGCGCGTGGTGGAAGAAGAAGTGTCGCTTGAGGCTTTTTCAACAGAGAAGCAAGATCAGAATCAGCCTGTCGCCAAACATTCCGAAAGTCAATCCAAAACGGGCACAAGTGCTGGCGAGTTGCCCAAAACGGAAGAGGGCGGGCAATTGCCCCACACCGCCGGAAATGATTTGAATGGGGTGCTGATCGGAGGCGCGACCGCGCTCATTGGTTCGCTCTATGCGCTCAGACGGAGCAGGGTGAAACATTCTTGAAATGGGATCGTGCCATCGCGCTTGCATTCGTAACTATTGGCGTAGCTTATGCCAGTTATTCGGCGGTCAATTATGTTCAAAAGCTCCAAGTGGTAAAAGCAACAACCGGTCAGGCGGAGAAGGCGTCCCCTTCTTCGCCGGTTGGGGCCTCATCGCCAGCGCGAAAGCAAGCGGCACCGTCGTGGGTTGTGGTGCCGCAAGCGGAGCGCCCAAAGGCTGGGGAGCATTTCGCCGATTTGCTTATTCCCAGATTGCGCGCGTCCATGCCGATCATCGAGGGGACGCATGAAGATGAGTTGGCGAGCGGAGTTGGTCACTATGCGGGAAGTGTGTTGCCGGGCGAACCAGATAATGCGGTGTTGTCTGGTCACCGCGACACCGTCTTTCGTAAGATTGGACAGCTGAAAAAAGGGGATGAACTCCTCGTTCGCACCAAACAGGGAACCTTTGTTTACGTCATCACCAAGCTCTGGATCACCAAACCGGATGATCGAACGGTTATCGTATCCCATAAGAAACCCGTGCTGACCTTGACGACATGCTATCCGTTCACATTTGTTGGGCCGGCTCCGGAACGCTACATCATTCAATCTGAACTGAAACAGAAGCTGGATGAATCAGCTCCGAATGAACAAGGAGGATGAACATGGAACGGCCGATGATTCGTCGTACCTTCATACGGTTTTTGTTCTGGGCTTTGATTCTCTATACGGCGATTAGTGCGACGGTCGTCTTGGGAATCCAATTTGGGTTGATACCCGTTCCGCCTAGGAAAACCGCCGCAGCAGATAACCTAGCCGCACAAAAAGAGCAGGACGCAACATTAAGCGAACGCGCTTTTGCCGAACGATTTGTCCGTGAATATTTCTTTTGGACCAAAGGCAAAGAAAGCTCACGAGCAGAGCGTTTAAATCCATTTCTTAAGCGAGACATGGATGTACAAGCAGGACTTGACTTTAAAAAAGCGGATTGGGAATCCTATGCCCGCTATGTCGTCGCTTGGGACATCAAAGAGCGAACCGATCGCTCCGGCATCAAAGAAGTGACGGTGTTTGCCGAGACGATTTTAAGCAAAGTCGGCAATGCCAAATTGCAAAAACGGGTTGACCGCTACATGGTTGTTCCGATCAAGAAAGTTGGGAATTCCTATTTGGTGGCGGATACGCCTTTCCTGGTGGCGCCGCCGGTGCCTTCATCCACCCAGCTTCCGGATGAACAAGAGGAAGAGAATCAAGGTGAAGCGGTGGATGAAACGGTGCGTGGACAAGTGGAAACATTCATGAAATCCTTTTGGAAAGTATACACCACTGGAGAGCCGCAAGAAATCGCCTATTTTCAAAAAAATAGCCCGTCTACCGCTGGGCTGAAAGATATTTTGCAGTTTATCGATTTGAAAAACTTATCTGTCCGCAAGAAAGACAACATCTACGTCGTCAAATGTGACGTCCGTTTAAAAGATCTGTCTTCGGGTGCGGAAATGGCATACCACTATACCTTTGATCTCGTTCAGGAAGGCGACCGATGGTATGTTGTGAGAATGGGACAAGGAGAGATCTAACATGATGAATATAAGCACAATGATGATGTTGGCTGAGACTCCGGGGAAAAAGTTGCAAGAAACGTTGGGCGGGGAAATCGGTTCGATTTTCTTTTTGGCGGTGATCTTCATCAGTTTGACGTTGTTTTGGAAGCGCGCCTTCACAGCCTTTATCGGGTTTGCCTTGTTTGCCATGCTGGTGAGTGTCTTCATCTTCCAACCGGAGTTGGTTTCCTCCCTCGGTTCCGACGGATTCCGCTGGCTGTTTGAGGCTGTGCTCGAATGAAGCAGATTCGTGTCTACAATCAGGTTTTTCGCATTGAAAAAACCGTGTACTCCATTCAGGGAGTCAATTTACCGCTGCCGGTATCGTACCGGCAGATGGCGTTTTTCGTCGGAACCTTGATCATCATGGTCATTCTCAACCGTTTTCCGCCCATCAGTTGGGTTGACTATTTTTTGGTCAAATTTATTGGGATCCCAGCGTTGGTAGCTTGGTTTTTCACTCGCAAGACATTGGATGGCAAAGCGCCCCACCGCTTTATCCTACGGTATTTGGAGCATTTTTTTGCTCCTCATCAATTTGCGCGTTATCAAGAGATCGAGCGTCCGAAGCAGAAATATTTCCAGTATGAAGGTGTGGTACCCTATCGCAAAACAACCAGGGGGGATCAAGAGTGACGCGCATCCAATTTCCCGTAAAGTATTTTGAACAAAACCTGGTATTTGGTACGGAAGGCTCCGTCTACGCTTACTATGAACTGCAGCCGTTCAACTACGATTATCGTTCCGTTGACGATAAATTAAGCCTCCATGGAAATCTGGAGGCTTTTTATTGGAACATTCACGCGGACACGCATGCGTTGGTCGTGCCGGAATATCAGAGTTTGGAAGAGCATCGCCAGGCGATGGAAGAACGCTTGTGTCCGGTGTTGGCGGAAGCCGGCAAGCGCCACATTCAAATGGCGATCGATCACCTGCGTGGCAAAGACATCCACCAGCACCGCTTTTTTATCGGGGTGAAGCTGAAGCCGACCACCGTCAAAGGGCTGTCGCTGTTTAGTGAGCTGGGCTACATTTGGAAAGATTTTAAGCGATACCTCAACAATCAAGCAGGAACGGATGTTCCGGAGATATATGAAGAAGAGATTCAAGCCTATCAAGTGCAGGAAGAATTGATCTATTCACGTGTCAATAGCTTTTTGCGGGCGCGCCGGGTAGGACCGGCCGACTTGGAATGGCTGATTCGGCGCGGATTTTATCGGGGGATCGCCGACACGCCGCGCCGTCATGACTGGAAGCCGCAAGCCGTGTCAACGGAGGTGAAAGGAAAAAAAGCCAAGCGGCCGGGGCGCGATATCCTCACCTTAACGGAAGGGCGCTTCGACGATGCCCACGGGCGTCAGCTGGTAGTGGAACAATGGATTGGCAATCAAATGAAACAAGGGTATATGGCGTTTCTCACCTTGTCCCATATCCCCGACAAGGCCCCGTTTCCCGGTTTGGAATGGCTATATTGCTTGCAGCGCTTGTCGTTTCCGGTCGAAGCTTCCGTCCGGACGGAGACGATCGAGTATGGGAAGGCGCTCTCACAAGTGCTGAACAAGAAAAAAGAGCTCAAAGCGGAAGATGAACATGCCGTCGAAAGTGGGGAGGAAACATCTTACCACATCTTGAGCAGCCGCCAAGAGGCCAATGAGTTGGAAAGCAACTTGCGCACCGACAAGTTTCCGTTGATCAACACCTCGATCGTGCTCTGTGTATCCGCTTCCAGCCAGGAAGAGCTTCACTTGCGCATCCAAACCGTCCGCGATATGTATAGCGACATGATGATTCAAGTGGAAGTGCCTTATGGGGATCAATGGCGGGGCTTTAATGAGTTTATCCCTGGCGCGAAGCGGTATATCACGGACTATGTGCACTACATGGACCCCGCTGCGGTCGGGGCCAGCATGATCGGGGCGACGCGCCAGCTGGGGGATGGTAAGGGTCACTTTATCGGCATGTCACAAAACTTGCCCGTTTTCTTTCAGCATGACCGCGGGCCAAAGGATAAGAAACTGAGCACAACGGCCTCGGCGGCGTTTATCGGGTCACTGGGGGCCGGGAAATCATTGGGGGCCAATCTTCTCGCATACCAAGCCCTCTTGTCGGGAGCGAAAGTGCTGATCTTCGACCCGAAGGATGAACGGGCCCATTGGCCAGAATATCTGCCGGAATTGAGGGACATTTCCCGCGTGGTCACTCTAAGGGCCAGTGTAGAAGACCGGGGGAAACTCGACCCGTTGATGGGGGCGCACAGCTATCAGGACCGCACTGCGGCGACGGAAACGGCCAAACGCATTCTCCAATTCCTCGCCCGCGCGGCGGATGGAACCTATGAAGCGATCGTGATCGGAAAAGCCGTGGACCACGTTGTCAAGCATGAAGAACGGCCGTCGATGATGAAAGTGGTTGAAACGCTCCAAGCGGGATTGAGCGAGGCACCGGAAAAGAGGCAAGACGCGCTGGAGGAGATCGTGGATGTGCTCAGTTACTTGGCCACCTCCGGGCAAGGGCAACTTCTGTTTGGGGATGGAACGCAAAAAGCGATTGACCTATCGTTGCCGCTCACCATTTTGCAGGTGGAGGATTTGAAACTGCCCGAAGAGAGCCAAACGGACTTCGGCCGGATGGCGATCGCGCTCTTGATGGCCATCTCGGATTTCTCCCGTCGCTTCTCCAACCAATCATCCAATGAATTTAAGTTGGTGCTCTTCGACGAATCATGGCGCTTGGCCAAGGTGCGGGAAGGCCGGGCCATCTTGGAAGAGCTCGTGCGCACCGGTCGAAGCAAAAACGCCGCAATCTACCTGATCAGCCAAAACGCGAAAGATATGTTGGGAGAAGAGATTCGGTCCAACTTGGGATGCCGATTCGTGTTCCGTTGCCGCGACACGAAGGAAGCGGAAGCGGCGTGCCAAATCTTGGGGATAGAGGCCAATGAGGAGAACATCGACACGATCCGCAACCTGCCAACCGGGATGTGCTTGATGTCAGATTTGGAGAAGCGCGTCAACGAAGTGGAGATACGCGTATTGGAAGAGCGCCTGTTTACGGCATTTGATACACGCCCCGGTTCACGCAAACAGGCGGGATTGGAAATGGCGCGTCAATGACAAGGGTTGTGGTTGGATAGCATGAAATGAAGGAGACCAGACGCAATGAAGGGGAGAAAATGGATCGCTGTCTTCCTTCTCGCTCTCTTGGTGATGGGAGGCGGCGCGGGAATCAGTGGCGTGGTCTATGCGGAAGAGCAGAAGCAAGAGTCGGACGGCTTTAACCTGATCAGTGACCTGCTCACGATTTTCCCGGAAGAGAAAATCGAACGCGCCAAAGCAAAAGGCTACGATGTGAAATTTGCCAAGTATAAGCCGAGCCGCTATTCATTGGAGATGACGCTGGAAGAGAGGCAATTTTGGGAAGTGAACGACTTGATCGCTGATTCGGGTTACATGATGATGCATCGAGTGAATAACCTGGTGTGGCAAGCGTTGCTTTCCTGGAACTTCACCGTGATTTTAATCGTGGAGAACGCCTTTTCTCTGGATATCGTCGATGAGTTTGCGGATGCGGTTGAAAAAGCCGTGCAACGACTGGCCGGTTTCGATGGCGACGGGTATGGCGAAACCGGTTTGATGGGGAACTTCCTGCTGATGATGATTATCATCGCGGGGGCTGTGATCGCCTATCAAGGGATTATCAAGAAGAAAACGCAAGAGGCCTTGTCAGCCATGATCACCAGCGTGGTGATACTCATTTTGGGGATGGCCTTCTTCGCCAATGCGGGTGGCGTCATGCGCTACTTCAATGATATCAGCAGCGGGCTCAGCCAAGAAGTGATGGGCGTGGGAATTGATTTCCAAAGCGAGCTGAACAAAGATGAGGTAACGTATCCCGCTGAAGTTTCCTCGCTGATTATCGCCGACAAGTTATACAACATGATGGTCTATGAGCCTTACATCATGCTGCAATATGGAAAAACGTCGATCGATAAAGACATTACGCCGGAACGGCTAAACAAGATTTTGAATCATAAAGTGGGTAGCGGTGCCAGAACCCAAGCGGTGATTGAAGAGAAGAAGGGGAGCAGCGAGCGTGGGATTGAAGCCAACCCCATGGTAACGACCATGGGCGTGTTTGAACGATTGACACTCTTGGTGCTGCTCTGCATTTCCCATTTCATATTGGGCCTGCTCTTCTTCATCATTGCCGGGGCGATGATCGTCTACCAGTTCATGTTTGTACTGATCGCCTTGTTTGCCCCGTTTGCCTTCTTGATGGCGCTGAATCCCAACTGGTCTTCCATCGCGACGAACTGGTTTAAACGCTTTATCGGGTATCAATTGATCAAATTGATCGTCGGCGTCTTTTTCAGCATGTTGCTCACCATCTCCCAATTCCTTTATGCGATGAGTCCACCTGACAAGGTGGGGTATATCTGGACCATTGCCATGCAGTTGATCTTGGTGGTCGGGGTCGTATGGAAGCGGAACGAGCTGTTTAGCATCATGAAGGCGCCGATGGGCAAAATGGAGAACTTCAAGGGCGAGCTCAACATTGAGATGCCGATCAATTACGTCACAAAATACACGGAAAACCTGGCCGCCCGGGCGGGGAAAATCAAGTTGCGCAAATAGTGCAAGAGGAGGGCGCAACCATTGTTCAACACAGATTTACCCAGTGGTCGTCGCAAGTTGTTCGCGTTGGTGCTTGGCGTATTTCTCATTGTCGGCTTTTCAGTCAAATATCTGCTCATCTGGTTGGGGTGGGTGGGAGGAACGGAAACGGATGCCCACAAGAAACCGGCAACGGCGCCGGTGGTTCAACCCGAGCCGGCTCCCCCCTCCATTTCTCCTGAAGAAGTGGCGCAAGCGAAGGGGGTTGCCGAACAATTCATTCGGGCATATACGACCGTGGACTTTAAGAAACGGGACGTATGGCTGGCTTCACTGGAGAGCCTAACCGCTCCGGCTTACTATGACGTGTTGCAAGAAGAGGCGGCGCTGGCCCGTCCCGCTGAAGGCACGCTGTCAACCTCTTTCTCCAAGCTGGGGCGGATGGATTGCGAAGCGCTGGAATCGCGCGTCTCCTGTTTGGCGGAAGTGGTCGTGCTGGAAAAAGGGGAGAACCGGTCTTTGCCGATGGAACGGATGTATCAACTTCTCCTGGGCACCGACGAGAAACAGTGGGTAGTGGAGGAGGTTCAAGTGCGTGGCAACTTCGAGTAAACCCGCGACGATCAAAATCAGGAAGCCAACCATCATTCAGGGAAGAAAAGAAGGAGCCGGGATTGAGGCGAAATGGATTTTGCTCACGATCTTGGCCTGTGGAGGCATCTTCTTCCTTTTTCTCACTTCGCTTGTTGGCATGGTCTTCCTTAATCTCTTCTCGGAAGGGCAAACGGGGAGTGAGATCGAGCAGTGGGAAGTGTCGCAAGGGTTTCCGCAGGCCGCGCAAAAATACTTGCCCATCTACCAGGCCGCCGCCAAGAAGTATGGGGTGCCGTGGCACATTTTGGCGGCGATCCATAAGGTGGAGACCAATTTCGGAAATGACTTGAGCGTAAGTTCGGTGGGGGCGAGGGGCCATACCCAGTTCATGGATAAAACGTGGGTGGGTTGGTCTTATCCGGGCGGAACGGCGCTCGGGGACTTGCCCGATTCGGTAGACATCACCAATCCGGCCCTCATCGCCAAATACGGCGGTTACGGAGTGGATGGCAATGGGGACGGGAAGGCCGATCCCAGTGATCCCGTCGATGCCATTCATGCGACAGCCAACTATCTCGCGGCCAACCATCGGCCTGGAGAAGACTGGTTTGGCCGGGGGGGGCCGGTTTGGCGATATAACCACGATTACGAGAATTATGTGCTTAAGGTGAAACGCTATGCCGACACGTTTGCCCATCCCGTGTTAACGGCAGGGGGAACGGGCTTTTCAACGGGACAATTCCTGTGGCCGGTGCCGGGCGGGCGCGTAACCTCCCCTTTCGGCATGCGCTTTCATCCCGTGAAAAAAGTGTATACCTACCATGAAGGCTTGGATATCGCCAATCAAGCGGGGAGCCCGATCTTGGCGAGTGACGGCGGGGTTGTGGTGGAGTCACGCGAAGCCAGCGGCTACGGCTGGATGTTGGTCATCGACCATGGAAATGGATTTCGCACCTTGTACGGCCATATGTATCCGCAAGACGTCAAAGTCCGCGTCGGCCAAAAAGTGTCAAAAGGCCAAGTGATCGCCCTGGTGGGATCCAATGGATGGAGCACCGGTCCCCACTTGCATTTCGAAGTCCGCAAAGAGGGGCAATTGATCGACCCCAGCTTGGTGGTAAAGAACTGAATGGGCCAAATTGGCAAAACAAAAGGGTGTGTTACGTACAGAGCGAATGTGTAAGGGATGAGATGGTCGAAAAATGAAAAGGGCGTTGTCATTTCAGTGAGAAAGGTGGGAGCAAGTTGTTTGGTGATTGGAATAAAGTTCCGAAAGGCGGCGACGATCAACTGCGCCTTGCCGCGAGATACTTTTTCTTTGGAGTTCTCGGATTGGGAGGCTTGATCGGCGTTCTTTATATCTGGAAATTATTGGCGGACTTTTTCGACGAAGAGAGCAAAGCGGATAAAGCGACGGAAGTGGTAAGCAACACATTTCAATGGCTCGGAAACCAATTGTCTTCCTGGATTCCGGTCGTCATTATCTTTGCCGTGATCATCATCGCCGGAATCGTCGCAACGCGCTTGATGACCAAGTCCCATTACCGGAAACGGGCGGAGGAGCAAATCCGATACCTGCGGATCTTGCCCTGCAACGATATTACGTTGGACCTGGATAAGGTCGACGAGCTGACCAGGACGTTTGGCGGCATGGTCCGTCCGGTGCGGATGCGCTTAAGATATGGGCGGCCATGGTTTCGCCTCCGTTTTGCCTTGCCGGAAGGGAGCAAGGAAATCGGCATTTATCTCGCTTATCCGGGGGACAAGGAAAACAGCGTCAAGGATACGTTGCGCAGCGTCTATCCTTCGGCGGAGCTGCATGACATTTCCGCTGACCAGTTTCCCGGCCCGGACAAAGGTGGGTCCGGCGGGCATTTTGTCTTTAAGATCGGACAGAATCAAGGGTTGCCCCTCGCTTCCCTGAGGCAAAAGAAACAGAGCCATTTGGGCAGCATTTTAAACTGTTTGCGCCCAGGGACGTATCTGGACCTCCAGTTCTCCCCCGTGAGTTGGAAAGAGGTGGAGGAACGGACGGAAGACGCGGTGGATGACCTGAAGCGCAAAAAAACGAAAGACATGGACCCGGAAGAACGTTCGCGCCGCGTCAGCTTGGTGCAGCGGTTCACGGGGCGCGAGTTGAGTTTCCATGTGCGATTGTCCATCTGGTCCAACTCGGACAACGCCGTCTCGGTCGTGCGTTCCACCGCCGAATCGATCGAAACGGCGATGAAGTATGACGGGGCGGTCCAATTCATCCGCCACGACTGGTGGAATCCGCTGATGGACCATAATTTGGTTCCCATTCCTTATCCATGGACCATCATGACATGGACCGGTGACGAGATCGCCAACCTCTTCCATATCCCGCCGGCCAACCATTACATTTATCAGGAAGCGAAGGAGGACGGTCCCGACACCCGCGGATTTATCGTCCATCTCGAGAACAACCAACGCTCCCTGAAGCCGGATGAATGGAACGAAGGCGTGTTGATCGGCAAAATCCATCATCCTCTTGAAAAACGGGAAGTGCGCGTTCATTATGAACAGTTGAGCAAACACTTCATCTTGACCGGAGCGAGCGGGATGGGAAAATCCAGCTTGGCTGTGGAAATGATTCAGTCCATTCTGGATGAATGGTTTGAGAATCACGATGAAGCGCCTGGCTTTACCATCATCGACCCGGCGCGGGAGATCATCCCCATCATCGAAAACCGCCTGCGGATCGCCGAACGGGTGGGGATCAACATACCGAAAGAGAAGATCCATCACTTTAACCTCACCCATGACGCGACCCATGTTCCGGCATTAAACCTGTTGCACAAAGTGGAGGGGATTTCGACCAACCAGTTGGCGGAACAGATGACGATGGTTTTGGTGACGGATGAGGAAACGGATGAGCCGCTGTCCCGTTCCAAGCGCCTCATGGCCATGGCGATCCAGAGTTTGCTGGAAGACACCGAAACGCACACCATTCTGGGCATTGACGATATCTTCCGCAACAAGCCATTCCGCAACAAGGTGATTCAAAATGTGAAAGATCCGTACGTCAAGCGGTTTTGGGCCAATGTGGACGAGGCGGAGATGAAGCGGGAAGCGGACCAGGTTTTGAACCGGATTGACCACTTGCTGCAAAGCCCGACGATGCGCCGCTTATTCTGCCAAAAAAAGATGAATCTGGATATCGCCAAATACATGGATGAAGGGCATCTTGTCATGATTGACACCTATGGACTGAAGGATTATGACATCACTGTCACGGTGGGGCAGTTGATCAACCAGTACTACCAAGTGGCGCGCAAACGGGCGACCGGTTCCAAGTTCCATTTGATGATGGTTGATGAAGCCCATCTGGTGCAAATCCCGCTGTTGACGGAAATTTTGCAGGAAGACCGCAAATACCCCTTTGGGTTGGGGTTGATCACGCGCGAAATTGACCACTTCAAAAATGAAACATTGATGCAAGCGATCCGTTCCAACATCGGCATGGTGTTGAGCTGTGGGCAAACCGAAGGGTCCGACGAAGTGGAAAGCATTACGCGCAAACACATCAAATCCAGCTTTTTGGAGAAGTTGCCCGAACGCCACGCCGCCGTCTATATCCGGTCGAAACGGCGCCAGCGCAGTGATGTGACGACATGCGTTGTGCAAAACGATCCGCCGGTGGTGTATCACCCTGACGGCAAAGAAGCGGATCACCGCAACAAGGAGAAAGACGAGGCATTGTTGTGGGGCTTGGAATGGGGCTTGGAGATCATGAAAAGTTCGCCGGAGGTCCGCCCGATTGAAGAAGTGGATCGTGAAATCGCAGAATATATGGACCAGTCCCTCTTTTTCGACAAGCGGTCGGAGTCAGCCAATTAAAAGAAGGAGCAACCGATCCCGGTTCGCGCGGGATCGGTTTTCTACCAAGAGATAGAGGGGTGGAAGCGAAAGATGTTCAAGATGTTCAAGGCGATTTTCAATTTGCTGAGATCGATCATCCTATTTATCGAGATCGCCTTTATTGCGTATGTGGTGGGGAGTGCCATCCAATCCACTTCCTTTATGGTGATTTCTTTCGCCGTGTTGTGCGGGTTGATTTTCCTGTCTGCCTCCATCACCATTTCCGTCGCTTGGGCCGTTCTCGGATTTGCGGTGTTTCACTTTGACATGGGGCAAAACATTTTGACGAGTGTAATGGCTGCCATCATCATTGGATTATTGCGTTTGGCGATTTGGTTTGCGGTAAAATTTTTTGGAAAGTAAAATAAGGAGACACTCCATCTGTTATACTGACAGGGATGAGGTTGGTTGATGGAGGGTTGGTTCTTGGAACGGAAGTGGATGGTCTATTATGTGATGTTGATCGCTATATTTCTGGCTGGCAGATGGGGCATGCTCGCGTGGTTGGGCTTTTCGTTGACGGCGGCGAGTGCATGGCAGCGCACCCTGTATGTGGGATGGGTGCACCTGTTTACCCTTTGTTTCCTGGTGCCGCCGTTTGTGTGGCTGGCCCGCAAATGGCTTTCCCTGGCCAAAACCCGGGTGCGGTCGGTGGCATTGCGCATCTTTGCCCAGTTTTACAGCCTGATTTTTCTTTTGTTTCTCTTTGTGGTGGCCTATTACAGCTTTCTTTTGTCGTTTTAACGAAGATGGCATCCAAACCGAACGGGGTTTGGGTGCTATTTTCGTTTGGTTGGGTCTGACGGCATAGCTGAAAGAGGGAGGGAATTACTTGCAGATAATCCATCGCCGATCAGGGGTACCCTTTGCCAAAGCGTCCTTTAGCGGGGCGTTTTTTTGGTGGTTACAAAGGTTAATATTCGCCGTTGTTGTAAACGGGGTCACCGTACAAAAAAACTGTTCTCGTGCAGGATGGGAGCGTAAGTCTTGTTCGGATCACTAGTATAAGAAGTGGGGTCTGATTAAGCGGCAATAAGCCGCTTTTTTTATTGCATATGATCAACAGTGACGAATTGTGGTATAATAAAAACAAAGAAATCAAAGAAACCAAGAAAACAAAGAATAATATTAAAGGGAGGGGCGTATAATGTCTACTGGAATGGCAGTCCAGGAGGTTATGCCTATGACAGAAGTAAAGCGGATCAAGGTATCTGATAAAAGACAGATCACGATTCCGATTAAGTTTTTTAATCAGCTTAATATCCAAGATGAAGTCGATGTGTTTGTAAAGAATGGGGAGCTGGTGATTCGTCCGGCTGGTCGTCCTGATCATGGCTTTGCAACCGAAATTTTAAAGGACTTGGTTTCCCAAGGATATGAAGGGCAACAGCTAATTGAAGAGTTTGCCCGTGTTCAATCACAAATCCGTCCGGCTGTTGAAGAGATGATTGCCGAAGCTGATGCAGTGGCACAGACAGCATTGAAGAAGACCGATCGCCAAGATAAGACAGCGGAACTCTTTGCAGACTTGGAGGATTAGTGTGGGGAAATATATTATTGAGTATCTGCCGCCGGCAGAGCGTTATTTAAAGAAGTTGAAGGAAAAGCCACTGAAGCGTTTATACCTTGAAGCCATACAAGCCATATCCGCTAATCCTTATGTTGGGGAAGCTAAAACAGGTGATCTTGCCGGTGTCTATGGTTATGACATCAGATATAAAGGGACGAATTATGAACTTGCTTATCGGATTTACGAGGATGAGGAAGGCAACGTGGTGGTTGTGATTATGTGTGGGACCCGTGAGAACTTCTATAATGAGTTAAAGCGATTTATCAAAACATCAAAGTTGATCTGAGGAAGAAGCTAAAAAATGCTTCTTTTTCTTTTGAGTCAAAAATCCGGTGGGGATAAAAAACGGACGATTCTATGGGAGCTAGAAGGCCGCCAAATATTTAAGGATAGATTTAACCTGAAACAGATTTGGCTCTCAGAGCTAACATTTCGCCTTCTGAGCGACGATAGCCAGGCCAAAAGTCTCGCTCTCTATGTAAGAATAAACATTTTTTCTTCAGGTAGCTTTACTCGCACAAAAGAACTTTCCCAATATCGCCCAGTCTAATCTTGATATTTTTATTTAAATATATTCCTTAATATTCTGGATTAAATAAACATATTATTGTTTAAAAAATAGAAATATTGAAGGCGAAACAGGGGAGTCCTACCCCTGTCGAGGTAGGGTGGTGCCTATCGATGACCCGAAAGGGGCTTCGGTAACGAAGGCTAGCCAAAACAACAAAGGGGAGCTGGTAAGTAGTGAAAAAGATCATTGCTGGATTGCTAGTTGGTGGCGCAATGTTGTTAACCGGGTGTGATATGAATAACCATGACCAAGACAATGTATTCGACTACATTGACCCAAAAACAGGGTGCCGCTATCTTATTTACTCCGCCCCTAACAAAGGAGGAATCACTCCAGCAGTAAAAAATAAAACGGAATGGGATTGTCCTGACGCGCCACCAGGTAAACAGAATTGAAGGGAGTTGAGAAGAATGACTTTTGAAGACAGGTTAAAAGGAAAGGGTATGACCGCAAGGAGTGGGGAAACGGGGTCACTTGGCCAACCCCTCATGCCGATTCGGATGGAGATTCACGGTGCCGGTTGTGGCCATACCGTCTGGATGTAATGGGCCCATGGCAGAGGCGCCGCGTATTAGGGGCTGCAGACGCCAAGTCCGGTCCGATCGGTGCCAACAAGTACGGCATCACCTCTATGTTACCTATATACCAAACATAGAAACGATGCCAGAAAGAACACGCCAGGGCAATGTAGCCATAACCGGAAGGGCAGCTCGGTGTCCCGCGGTTGCGTTAAGGTTGACATAGAGTCCAATGAAAGGAAATCGTTTATGGAGAGTGGATTCCGGTGAAGAAGTGGTTAAGAGTATTAACCAAGGCGTATCGACTTTACTGTAAGTTGGCGAAGCCGGTGACTTTGGGATCGCGGGCCATCGTCGTGAACAATCATCACATTCTGCTGGTAAGACACCATTATGAATACGGTTGGTATTTGCCGGGCGGTGCGGTTAAAAAGGGAGAGACTTTTCGCCAAGCGATCCTGCGCGAGTTAAAAGAAGAATGTGGAATTGTTGCGGAACAAGCCAAACTTTTGCATCTTTTCTTCAGCAAGAAGGAGGGAAAAAATGATCACGTTGGTTTGTTCGAGGTCTCGGTTTTTACCAAAGTCAAACCCAAACGAAGCATAGAAATAGACAAATTAGCTTTTTTCTCTTTTCATGACTTGCCATAAGATCTGTCACCAGCCACAAGGCGACGGATTCAAGAGTATTTAAACAACAACTTCCCAAGCGAAAACTGGTGAACGGGGGATGGGTTGGGCACGGCAAAGCCGAAGTCATGTGGAGTCTCACTTTTCTTTCAGATAGCGGACCGGAACATGCTCCGTCAACCAAACCCCGTTGGCTGACCGGAAAAAGGCATATCCATCCTGATGCATTTCTCTGGCCATAATCTGCAAGATGGCTGGCTTGCCATGCCTTTTCCCCACCTGGCGGGCGGTAACGGGATCCGCGGACAGATGCACATGATGTCGTTTCCCTTTTACCAATCCCTTTTCGCGGATGGATGGAAGATAGCGGCCGGCTGTGCCGTGGTACAGCCTCTCCGGCGGCTCCATTGGTTCCAGGTTCAAGTCGATGGGTACGGAATGCCCCTGATTGGCACGAATGTTTTGGCCGTCTTCGCTGAAGGAGAAGCGCCGCTTATCGTTTGTTTCAACGATGCGTTCCAAGGTTTCGCGATCCAGCAAAACACCATGTTTCCGACAAGCGTTCAAAAGTTCCTCTACGCCCACCCACCCGTTCTTATCCAAACGAATGCCGATGGTCTCGGGCTTGTGACGCAAAACTTTACTGAGAAACTTGCTTCTTTTCACATCATCCCTTTTCATGAAAATCGCCTCCATCCTCTTGGTTTTTCATTATCCTGGTTTTCTTTTCACCCTCGACCCATGAATCATTTTCAGATGTTTGATATGGTATCATATTTTCGGAATCCAGTGTTGGAATATGGAAGAACGGAGGAAAATTTAGTGGAAACGCGGCGCAGATTGCGGGAACTGGGCATTCGCATCGGGAAATATGAAACGGGGAAAGGGACGGCAGGCAAAATTGGGGAGAGGGAGGGGATTGACATTTCCGAGGATGGAAACGTGTCGTTGAACCTGCTGGGCGCCTGTGCGGTGAAAGGGAAGGCCGCTGTCATGGACAGAGAGCGGTTGGCGCAATACTTGGCGCCGCATGAGCCGCGGTACCAGCATATTTTGGGAACGGTAAGGCGGATGGAATCCTTGTTGCCCGACTTGGATGTGCCACCGGCATGGCGTTCTTTGCTCGTTCAAGCGTGTTTCTTGCATGATATCGGGTACAGTCCGTCATTGAACCAATATCAGTTTCATCCGTTGGATGGGGCCATCTTCGCGCTATCGCAAGGCTTTGCCAAACCGGTTGTCGCGGCGGTGCTCTACCACTCCGGGGCAAGGGAGTTGGCGGACCGCACCCGGCCCGACTTGGCGGTCAGTTACCGGGAGAATGACCGCTTTTTAAACAAAGTGGATCGCCTGTTTATCGATCTGGTCACCTACTGTGACCTGCATACCTCGCCAACAGGGGAGGCGGTCTCTTTGGATGAGCGGGTTGGGGATGTGGTGCGCCGCTATGGTGAAGAGCATGAAGTGAGCCGGACGATGCGCCTACATGTACCGCTTTATGAGGAAACCATCGCCAGGGTAAGGAAGTTGATGAAAAGAGATGAGAACCAGCGGCCATGAGCGGACCGCTGGCTTTTTGTTGAGGCGTTATTTCAAAAGTCAAAACCCGCTTGGGAACAGTGCTGTCAATTTATCACATATAGGTTGTGGATGGAGGCGGATTTTGAGTCTGCGGCTCCGTCGCCAAACGACGGCGCGGGCACAATCACATTCGTTGTCGCTATCGCCTCGTTGCCCGCTTCATCCTCGTTCGGCTTCTCCGTTTTGATCAAATGCTCCCAGTAACGAAGCTGTCACCCACAGGGTACAGGTAAAATCGCCTTCCATTTACCGATAAACGCTACTGTGAAGGAAATGCTTCGTCACGAGTGAAGAAAGCCTCCCAAGCGGGTTTGAAGGCCGCTGCGGCGATCATTCATCTCTCTGCTCGTGAAAGTGTTGGACTAAGTCCATGACGTCCACCTTTTCCCCGAATGTCGCTTGAAAGTAGGCGCACCAATCGGGTTGGCGGTCATCGACGTCTTTGAAGCCGTATTCTTTGGCCAATTCCCATGAAGACAACACTTGCCCGGTTTTTTTAAACACATCCGCATCACCGGCCAGTGCGGCAATGGCTTGCCCAATATAGAATGGCGTCTCCGAGGCGATAAAGTGGGGGTCTTGTTTCGTCGCTTCTTGCCAATTGTCCTCCGTGACGCCGAAGTGCGCAAGCATCGCTTCCGAACGGAGAAAGCCGGGGGTGACGGCCACTGCGGTGATGTTGTGTTTTTTCAATTCTTGGGCCATGGCCTGCGCCAGGTGGATGGCGCCGATCTTGGCCAAGCTGTAATAAAGATTGCCGCGATACTCGTAGTTGGTTCCGTCGGTGATTTCGACAATCAGCCCCTGTTTCCGGTTCACCATCAGGGGGGCGCCATAATAACTGGTGAGCAGATGGGAGTGAACCGCCTGCTTTTGCATCTGCAAACCTTTCTGCAAATCGTGTTCCCAGAATGTTTTACCCCATTCGGTCAAAGGGTCCCCTCCCCATACATCATTCACCAGGATATCCAATTGCCCGTTCTGCTCCGCTTCAATCCGGGCAAACAAGCGCTTTACCTCCGCTTCCACGGTATGATCCACTCTGACGGGAATGCCGGTTCCCCCTTGTGCCGTCACCCATTCGGCCGTTTCCTCGATCGTTTCGGGGCGGTTCATGGAAGATGGGTGTTTGCGTGTGCTGCGTCCCGTCACATAGACCGTGGCGCCCGCTTTTCCCAGCATCATGGCGATCCCTCTTCCGGCTCCCCGTGTTCCCCCGGCAACCACCGCCACTTTCCCTTGCAATGGTTTCATCTGGACACACTTCCTTTCTCTTGAAGATGATTCCAGGGTATCATGGAATCATGACATCTATTGTCATCATTTATTGATTAGGCACAGGAGGGGCATGATGCGTGCGGATCGACTGTTATCCATCCTATTATTCCTGCAACAACGCGGAAAAATGACTTCAAAGGAACTGGCGCAAGCCTTGGAAGTCTCCGAACGAACGATTCACCGCGATATGGACGCATTGACCACCGCGGGCATCCCGATTGTGGCGGACCGGGGCAAGGCGGGAGGTTGGCGGTTGCTGGATCCCTTTCGCTCCAATAACCGTGTTGAGCAAAGATGAGATTTCTTCCTTGTTCATCTCGCCTTCGCTTCACTTGTTGCAAGACTTGGGAGTGGCGGGCCAAGTCCAGCTGGCGAAGCAGAAATTGATCGCTTCCATGCCGGGCGCGTATCGGCAAGCGGCCGAACAGATGTGGGAGCGCATCTATGTCGATACAAGCACGTGGAGGCAAACAACGGACAGCGGCAAGTTCTTTAAAGAGATGCAACAAGCGATTTGGCGCGAGCAACGGGCAAACATCCGGTATGAACGCGCCGATGGGCAAGTGGTGGAGCGCAAGATTGAGCCGCTTGGTTTAGTGGCGATGGGGAGCAAGTGGTACCTGGTTGCACAGAGCGAGGCGGGGATGCGCACATACCGGATGAGCCGCATCCAATCCGTTGACCGGTTGGATGAATCGTTTGTGCGTCCCGCTTCGTTCCGTTTGGCCGATTATTGGCACCAAGCGAAACAAGCGTTTGTGGAGCGGCTTCCGCAATATCGGGCCGAAGTGGAGCTATCCCCGGCCATTGCGGAGCGCCTTCGCTTCACCGGCCGTTTTGTCAAAGGGATTCAACTCCATCCGCCTTTGCCTGATGGCTGGATTCCCGCCACGTTGTGGTTTGATGTCGAGCAGGAGGCGGCTGAGTATGTCTTGGGCTTTGCCGATCAGATGCGGGTGTCTGCTCCGGTGGCGCTAAAAACGAAAATCATCCAGATGGCGGAAGCGGTATTGAAACATGATGGACAGAGACAGGAAAAGGGCGGCGAACTCCCCTGAAGCGGGGGAGTTTTTGCATAGAGAAACCGAATCGGGGGATGATATGGAAAACAAAGGAAAAGCGGAGGCTGGATTATGCCGCGAATCATTGCAGTGGGGACAGCAGTGCCACCCTATGTGCTCCACCAGACTGAAGCCCGTACGTTTGCCGGGAGTCTATTTGGGGAAGCCTTCCCGGGAATTGAACGGTTGTTGAAGATATTTGAGAATACGGCCATTGACACAAGGCACGTGAGCAAGCCATTGGCATGGTTTGAAGAAGAGCATTCGGTGCAAGAGAAGAATCAGGCTTATATTGAGACCGCTTGCCGGTTGGGGACGGAGGCGGTCAGGCGATGTCTGGCGCAAGCGGGTTGCCACCCCACCGAGATCGACCACCTCCTTGTCGTCTCCACCACAGGCCTGGCGACGCCAAGTTTGGACGCACGGCTGATCAACCAGTTGGGGTTGCGCAAGAATGTGAAGCGGACGCCAATATGGGGGCTCGGTTGCGCGGGAGGGGCCGCCGGATTGAGGCAAGCCGCAGCGGTTGCCAAAGCTTGGCCAACCGATCGGGTGTTGTTGGTGGCGGTCGAGTGTTGTAGCTTGACCTTCCGCCGGCAAGACCACAGCAAAAGCAACCTTGTGGCCACCTCTTTATTTGGGGACGGAGCGGCGGCGGTCTTGGTCTCGGGGGAGGCGCGCAAAGGTGGCCCGCCAACAGTGCGTTGGGAAGTGGTCGATGCCGCCAGCCATTGTTGGCCGGATTCCCTCGATGTGATGGGATGGGATTTTATGGACGATGGGATGAAAGTCATCTTCTCACGGGATATTCCCACATTGATCAAACAACAGGTGAAAGGGGTGCTGGATCCTTTTCTCGCTTCCCATCAGTTAACCATGACCCGAATCGACCGCTTGTTTATGCATCCGGGCGGGAAGAAAGTCCTGGAGGCATATGAGGAAGCGTTGGGGATGACGCGGGCCAAGTTGGCCGGCGCTTACGAAGTGTTGAAAAAATACGGGAATATGTCATCGCCCACGGTGTTATTTGTGTTGGAACAAGCCATGCGCCAGCCTTTGCAGCCGGGTGAGATGGGATTGTTGGCCGCGCTGGGGCCTGGGTTCAGCCTGGAAACGGTCTTATTACAAGCAAAGGAGACAGTCGAATGAATCGATTGGAATGGGGGATTCTTCTCTTTGTCATCGTGCAACGTGTCGGAGAGTGTTGGTTGGCCGAGCGGCATACCCGGTGGATGAAAAAACGGGGCGCGGTTGAATTCGGAAGGCGGCATTATCCCCTGTTGGTGCTGGTTCACGCGCTGCTGTTTGTGGGAATGGGGGTCGAGTGTCTCGTGTTTGGGGCGACACCGCCGGCATGGTGGGCCATTCCCTTTCTTCTCTTTGTGCTGGCACAAGGGGTGCGTATCTGGTGCATCCGTTCGCTGGGGCGATACTGGAATACGCGCATCTTGCTCATTCCGGGGCAAGAGCCGCAAGTGAAAGGGCCGTATAAATATATTCGCCATCCGAATTATTTGGTGGTGATCATTGAACTCATTTGCTTGCCCCTGATGTTGGGCGCGGTGGTGACGATGATGGTGGTTTCCGCCCTGAACGCCCTTGTCCTCTTTCGTGTGCGGATCCCCGCCGAAGAGCAAGCGTGGTCGGAGTGGACGCATTATGAAGAGTGGATGCCGACGAGGCGGATGTGAGGGGGACGGGTGCCGTGACCGGCAAGGGCATGAGCGGGTTCAGCAATTTTGTAAAAGGGTTAACCCCCTCTCTTGACCAACGCTCGCTATCATCCCCATAGCTGAAGCTAGGGGGTTTTCTCGCTCGCAAGAATATACAAGCGGCATCGCGCGTGGAGACATCAGTCTTGCGCGCGATTTTTATGTAATAAATGTCGTAAATTAGTTGTTTTTAACCTCTTCCTAATCTATTTTTATAGTCTTATCATTGAATATCAGAATGGTTTACTTATCATTGGTATTATGGATCTAAGTGCCGTCGAGAGATGGCGCAAAAGGACTATGTTTGTTGGAGGCTTTGGCATGAAACGTTTGGGAATCATTTTTTTATCTTGCTTCATCGTCGTAATGGCCCTTGTCGGCTGCCAATCGTTAATGGGAGTCGCTGAGAGCAACAAAGTATTGCGGATGGGCATCATCCCGCACGAGGACCCCAAAGAACTGGAAGATAAGTATGAGGAACTTGTCAAATATCTTGAGACGGAACTGAATGTGCAAGTGAAAATCTATGTTGCGCCTGATTATGACGGAGTCATCGAAGCGATGCGTGAGCGTAAAATCGATTTTGCCCTGTTTGGCCCACTTAGCTATGTGCAGGCCGAAAAAGAAGTGGGCGCGGTTCCGATCGTGGTGGAGAACCAGGCGGATTCAGGGGGCGGCTACCATAGCATCATTGTCACGCGCAAGGATAGCGGACTGACTTCTCTGCAAGCGTTAAAAGGCAAATCGTTCGCTTTTGTGGATCGGGGTTCCACCTCGGGTTATTTGATGCCAACCGCTTACATGCAACGCTATCACATTGATCCATCCCGTTTTTTCGGCAAAGTCACGTATGCGGGCGGCCATGATGCGGTCGGGCAAATGGTGTACAACAAGCAAGTGGATGCCGGGGCGATGAATGACGTCACCTACAGAAAACTGGTCAATGAAGGCAAGCTTAATCCGGATCAGCTCCAGATTATCTGGACTTCCAGCCTGATTCCGGGTGCGCCGATCGCCGTCCATCCGCAACTGGACAAGGAGTTGAAAGAAAAATTGGCGGATGCGTTAACCTTGGCCGACGAAAAAGACCCAGAAGTGTTGGAAGAACTGGGGATCGCCAAATATGAGCGCACCGACCGCGCTTTCTACAAGCCGGTTCGCGATGCGATGCAATTGTTGAATCTGCAATAATAGGTGTTTTGCACAAGTTGGCTACTCTTTAATGAGAGTAGCCAGGGTAATGACAAAGCCTAGAGGAGGAAGATTTTTGCCTGTACCCTGTGGGTGAAAGCGGAGTGACTGGGAGCTGTTAATCAAGCGGAGTGCCGAACGGAGGAGGAAAGCGGGCAACACTAAGAACGACAGTGACTTTGCCCGCGCCGGAGTTCGGCGACGGGAGCTACTTCCTGATAGAGCGACCAAGGAATGCAGACTCAAAAATCGACTCCGGGGCCACTTTGTCAACATTCTCGCTACTCTTTAATAAGAGTAGCTTTTTTATTAAAAAGAATAGTTGTCATGACAACTAGATGATAGGTGAAATCCTTGTTTTCAGAATAGAGATATGATTAAATATAGACATAGAGACTTATTGAAATATTGAGAACATTTACTTATATTGTCAATGGAAAGGGGTATTCTGATGGACAAACGCCGTTGCAGAGCTTTGTTGGTTGTGACCCTGCTTTTGGTTTCGCTCCTGCCCGTAAGCGTTTTTGCGGCAAGTGAGTGGGCGCCCAATGTCAATTACAAAGTGGGGGATCAGGTGACGTACCAAGGCAGCACCTACTCCTGTTTACAAGCCCATACTTCTTTGGTTGGTTGGGAACCGCCCAACGTGCCGGCGTTGTGGAAGTTCGTCTCTTCCGGGGGAGGCGGCGGTGACGATACCACGGCGCCCACCGCTCCGTCAGGGCTCAAAGTGACCGGCAAAACCGCGAGCAGCGTGAGCCTGTCATGGACGGCTTCGACCGATAATGTCGGGGTTGCCGCTTATGAAGTGTATAACGGCGCCAGCCTGGCCGGGACAAGCAGCCAAGCGAGTTATACGGTGACGGGTCTAAGCGCCAACACGTCCTATACCTTTACGGTTAAAGCGAAGGATGCGGCTGGCAACCGGTCCGGTGCGAGCAACAGCGTAACGGTGACCACCGATCCCGCCGGGGATGGCGGAGGCGGAACACCAGCGGGCGGCAAATTGTTAATCGGCTATTGGCATAATTTTGACAACGGTTCCACAAACATCAGACTGCGCGATGTGTCAACGAAATATGATGTGATTCAAGTGGCGTTCGCCGAACCGAGCGGACAAGCTCCGGGTCATATGCAATTTACCCCCTATAACGCGACAACGGAACAATTTAAGGCGGATATCCAGTACCTCAACAGTTTGGGTAAAAAAGTGCTGATCTCGATTGGGGGAGCCAATGGCCATATCCAATTGAACGATGCGGCCGCAAAACAAAACTTCATCAACTCGATGAAGAGCATCATCCAAACCTATGGCTTTAACGGAATGGATATTGACTTGGAAGGCAGTTCATTGACGCTTGGGGCCGGGGATACGGACTTTAAGAATCCAACCACCCCCGCCATTGTGAATATGATCGATGCGATCAGGGCGATTTGCGGCTCTTTCGGCAGCGACTTCATGTTGACGATGGCGCCGGAAACGGCTTACGTGCAAGGCGGATACTTGTCTTACGGGGGTCCATGGGGCGCTTATCTGCCGGTGATTCACGCCCTGAGGGATCAATTGACCTTTATACATGTGCAGCATTATAATTCGGGTTCGATGGTCGGTCTGGACGGCAAAAGCTATGCGCAAGGAACACCCGATTTCCATGTGGCCATGGCAGAAATGCTGTTGCAAGGGTTTCCGGTGGGCAACAATCCGAACAATAAGTTCCCGGCATTGAGGGAGGACCAAGTGGCGATCGGCTTGCCGGCGAGCACATCGGCGGCTTCAGGCGGCTACACCACCCCGGACAATATAGATAAAGCATTGAAATACCTGGTGAAAGGCCAATCTTTCGGTGGATCGTACAAACTGGTCAAATCGGGTGGCTACCCCGGTTTCCGCGGCGTGATGACCTGGTCGATCAACTGGGACGCCGCTTCCGGCCATGCGTTTTCCAATCCGGTCCGCGGCACGCTGGATTCGTTGAAGTAAGCGATGAACGACAAAAGCCCGTCAGGCGCGACGGGCTTTTTCATGCTTAGCTGGCTTTGGCTTTTTTCTCTTTCTTCTTCCAAGCTTCAATCCCTTTCAAACCGGGGAGGCTATCCGCGAAGAAGACGGGATCTTTGCCTTCTTGCTTTTGCTTGTTGTAGTCTTTCAATGCCGCAAAAGCGATTTTACCCAAGAGGGCAATGGCGATCAAATTGGTTATCGCCATGAGACCCATGAACACATCGGCCAAATCCCAGACGATTTGCACCTGGGACAGGGAACCCCAGATCACCATGCCCACAACGGCCAAGCGATACACGGTGACCCAAGTTTTGCTGTTGCGAATGAATTCAATATTGGTTTCACCATAGTAGTAGTTCCCAATCAAGGTCGTGAAGGCGAATAGCAGGATCGCTATGGATAAGAAGTGTTCGGCCCAAGGGCCCACTTCCATGCTGAGCGCTTTTTGTGCGATTTCAATGCCGGACAAATTGGAATGGGTATAGGCTCCGGAAAATAAGACAATCATGGCGGAAGAGCTGCAGATCAGCAACGTGTCCACAAAAACCCCCAACGCTTGGATAAACCCTTGTTTGGCTGGATGGGACACATCAGCTGTGGCGGCCGCGTTTGGCGCACTTCCCATACCCGCTTCGTTGGTGAAGAGACCGCGCTTGATGCCTTGCAACATGGCGGCGCCCACCCCGCCGCCCACGATTTGCTTCAATCCCAAAGCACTTGCAAAAATATCTTTAAAGATGGTCGGAATCATATCGTAATTGATGGCCATGATGTACAGGGCAAGCAAGATGTAACCAATGGCCATAAAGGGAACGATCAGTTCAGCGGCGCGAGCCACCCGTTTGACCCCACCGAAGATGATGATGGAGAACAACACCGCCACGATGAGACCCAAAGTCATGCGGTCCACACCGTAGGCCGCTTTAAACGCAACCGTAATGGTATTGGCTTGAACCGCATTGAAAACCAGCCCGAAGCAGAGCGTGATGAGAACGGCGAACAAAATGCCCATCCACCGCTTGCCGAGCCCTCTTTCCATATAGTAAGCAGGTCCGCCGCGGAAGGTTTCCCCGTTTTTGATTTTATAGATCTGCGCCAATGTGGCTTCCACAAAGGCGGAAGCGCCCCCGATGAGGGCGATGACCCACATCCAGAACACGGCTCCCGGTCCCCCGAGGGCGACCGCCATCGCCACACCCGCGATATTCCCCACGCCAACCCGGGATGCCGTACTGATGCAAAAGGCTTGGAAAGAAGAGACTCCCTGTTTTTTGCTACCGATATCTTCCCCCAGCAGGCGGATCATTTCACCAATATAACGAAATTGCATAAAATTAGACCGGATAGTAAAATAAATACCAAGTGCCAATAACATGATGATTAAGATATAGGACCAGAGAATATCATTGATTTCTGTGATCAAATGACCCAATGCTTCCATGGTCAAACCACCCCTTTTCAAAAAAATGACACATAATCACCAAAAACTTTTATATCACAAATGTTTTACTTAAGTCATTGGATTGAATTCCCAAATGGTTCTCCCGCTGGGCAGATTTGCTTCTCTTTAAACCGCACCGTATGAATGCAGACTTTTCCAAAAATTGCGTTCGGTGTTTGTTCACCCTCTTTCAAACGTTTGTTTATCAGGCGCGATTCCAAAAAAGAATGGAATGAAAAGGCTTTCAACCATTTCATTCATAAGGATATAATTGATCCTATCATTCGACCTACAAAATCAAACAAAAATCTACAAAAACACACACACATTATTTTGGGAATGGGTAATGAGAAGGAGTTGTAATGAATGCTTCTGTTGATCCGTGTAAGTTAACCTTTTTTCAAACAAAATGGGGAAGTGACTTTCGTGAACATCAGTCATTTGTTGAAAAAAGACATCTTCATACTTGTTCTCATGATGTTTACCGTGCCATTGGCAGGCGAATTGAATTTTTATCCCGTTAATGAAACGTTCCGTGTCAGTTTTGGGGCGCCGACATTTTTTTTCTTTTTGTTGTTGTTCCGGAAAATGCCAGTGGTTTTGCCGGGTTTTTTGACAGGAATGGTGATTGTGGGATTTCGTGTTCTCTTGGATCAGCTCATGGGGGAGAATATTGATTGGACCTCTTCTTTTCAAGCTCACTTCTCCAGTTTTTTCTATTATTTCACTTATTCTTTTCTATTTCATTTGGCAAAAGTCAACCGATTTCCCAACCGACCTTTCATCATCGGAGGCATTGGCATCACGATCGAACTATTGTCCGACTTGGTGGAGTTGATGATGCAATATTTCGTGTTGGGAACAACGATGACGTTGGCGGCGTTGAACGATATGACCATTATTGCGATTTCCCACAGTTTTATTGTGCTCAGCTTTTTTAATGTGCTGAAATTATATGAAGCGCAGTCAAAGGAAAGGCAAATAAGAAAACAGAACGAACACATGCTGATGCTCATCTCCAATTTATATGAGGAATCCATTCATTTAAAAAAAACATTGATAAATATTGAGAACACCACGAAGAAATCGTATGATCTGTACAAGCGTTTAAACGGTTTGAAAAATGGACGGGTCGCCGTTCCGATCGAGGAATTCCGCAGACAGGCATTGAAAATCGCCGGAGAAATACATGAGGTCAAAAAAGACAACCAACGCATTTTTGCCGGACTTGCAAAGCTCATTTCTGATGAAAGGTTCGTGGATTATATGGACGTGCATGAACTTGTCGGGATCATCGTGCGGACAAACGAGAAATATGCCCGTTTGCTGGGAAAAGACATTCGATTTGTCTTAACAGTTGAAGGGAATCATCCGCCTTACCATGTTTTCACCATTCTATCGATCATCAATAATGTCGTCGCCAACGCGGTGGAAGCGATCCATGCTGCGGGAACGATCACCATTGGCGTTGACAGGGAGCGTGATTCGGTTGCATTCCGGGTGGGCGACGACGGCCCCGGTGTTCCGCCGAAGCATAAGTATTTGATTTTCAAGCCGGGGTTTACTTCCAAATATGATGGTTCTGGCAATTCATCCACAGGCATCGGATTGTCCTATGTTAAAGAAATGGTCGAACAACTCGGGGGTGATATTGCACTCCAGGGCGGGTTGGGGGGAAAAGGGGCGACGTTCACGATTCGATTGCGGGTTGACCGCTTAACGGAAGAAGGGTGATGGCATGCTTTTTTATATCACAGACGATGATGAAGCCGTTCGCTCCATGTTGGCCCAAATCATCGAAGACGAGGATCTTGGCAAAGTGGCGGGGGAAGCTGGGGACGGCTCATTGTTGGATGGGCAAATGCTGACCTTGAAAAACATAGACATTTTATTGATCGATCTGTTGATGCCGATTCAAGACGGAATTGAAACGATTCGCCAAATAAAACCGACATTCAAGGGGAAAATCATCATGATTTCCCAGGTGGAATCGAAAGAACTGATTGGCACAGCCTATTCGCTCGGTTGTGAATACTATATTACAAAGCCGATCAACCGAATCGAGGTGGTGTCGGTCATTCGGAAAGTCATCGAACGGATTCGATTGGAAAAGTCGATACAAGACATTCACAAATCACTCCATGCCGTTCTTGAATTGGACAACCCGCAGGGCCGGCAACCCAAAGCTTCCACCGAAAACCAGATAAGATTCTTCGGCAATGTTCTTTTATCCGAATTGGGGATAGCTGGTGAAAACGGCAGTAAGGATTTGCTGGATATGCTGGACTATTTATATCAATGCGAACAAGGCCAAACGTTGAAAAAAGGGTTTCCCTCCCTTAGAGAGATTTTTGTGAATCTGGCCCGAAAACGGCTTGGAAAATCAGCGACGGAACTGGAATTGAAAAAAGAAGTCAAAGCTTCCGAACAACGGGTCCGCCGAGCGATTTATCAATCGTTGAATCATTTGGCGTCCCTTGGCCTTGCCGATTTTTCAAATTGGAAGTTTGAAAATTACGCTTCAACGTTTTTTGATTTCGCAAGCGTGCGGAAAAAGATGGCGGAATTGGAGAATGGCTCAACGCGGTCCACCTCCCTTATCCGCGTCAATGTGAAAAAATTTGTTCAGGTTCTCTATTTTGAAGCGAAACGGGCATATCAGGAGATGCAATAAAGACGGGAATCAGACATAAAAAAGGTTGCTGACAAGACCGCTTTCAACGGGGGTCAGCAACTTTTTTTGTGTTGATGTGATAGTGTGTGGATCGAATTCATATCATTGGCAATATTTCATTTATTCCCAGTGGGACAAATCGCGTTCGCGTGCGCGCGAATAAACATCATCGGGATTTTTGGGGAGCCCCGCAATGCGCAAGCCGACAGACAAGAAGTAGATCGTTTGCTCCGTCGGCGCATAACGGTAGATTAAGCGCATATTGGGGCGCTGCTTTTTGCGTGGCCGGGCGACGGAAAAAAACTTTTTTTTGCGGAAACCGGTCAAGGGGGCGTATCTGAGCGGCGCGGCTTTCGCAGGATTGCGCAAGACTTGCTCAATGGCTTTATCGATCTGCATCAAACATTCCTGGAATCGCTTTTTTCCCAGTACCGTATACAGAAAAGCGAGGTCATCGCGAAAAGATGGATGATAAACCTCTTTCATCATCAAGGGGTTCCTTTGTTTTCTACCAGTTGTGATAAGAAGTTGAGCCGGGTTTGGGCTTGCGGTTTTTCGATCCAATCGGTACTGGCGATGTTCAAGCGTTCCGTCAATTCGTCGGCAAGGCGCATATCTTCATGCATCTCTTCCAATTCTTCCAAGCGGTCCAACAGCTGCTCATAGGCTTTGATATCTAAAATGACAGCACGAAGCTCGTTATTGTGCACCAATCCCAATTTTTGAAAAGCGTGCAGCTTCTCTTCGAACAATTGTTCCTTGCCGATCTCCATCAATTCACTGGCGGATATCAGCTCTTCACGGGCAAACGCTTTAGACATGCGGACAATCCCCTCTCGTCTGATCATCGTGATCACCTATGCCTAGTGTAAAAAACTCCTAGTTTCATTATACATCGAAAGGCGGGAAAAAGAGACGCGGATCTGGATAAAAGCGCGATGATTTCTCCATGCAAAAAGGACTCCCCCGTATGAAGGAGTCCCGAGCTTGCTGACAAAGTGACCCCGGAGTCGATTTTTGAGTCTGCGTTCCATGGTCGCTTTGTCGGGAAGGTGCTCCGTCACCGAACTCCGGCGCGGGCAACAATCACATTCGTTGTCGCTATCGCTCCGTTGCCCGCTTTTTTCCTTCGTTCGGCACTCCGCTTGATTAACAGCTCCCAGTCACTCCGCTTTCACCCACAGGGTACAGGCAAAAATCTTCTTCCTCTAAGGTTGGTCATTATCTTGAGTACTCCCTCTCGCCTAAAGGAGTCCCGCTCACAATCAGCCCATCCGGCGCTTCGCATATTGGGCCAACACCGGGTGCGCGGCTTGCAGTTGTTCATGCAGTTGCTCAAAGGTATCGCGAATGTCCCACTGGGCTTCGGCGGAAGTGCGCAAATTGATCAGATGGTAGAGTTCCCATAAGCTGGCCGTGCACGTGACTTGGCGGTGATGGGCGTTGGTGACCGCGTATGCGGCGATGGTCGGATTCCAATCGGACAATTCGCGCACAAGCGCTTCCGCCTCCTGGATCAAGGCGGTATAACGATCCGTCAATCCGGCGGCGGCAACATGGGGCGGAACCGTATAACCCAGAGAAATCGTGGGTTTGCCAAAGCTGAAGTGAGCGCGCCGATTATGGCGCAACAGTTGATGCCAGTTGGCCTCCGAGATGACCAACTCCATGTGGTAATGAAGATGTTGCAGTTCGGGCAGCGGATTATCGAAGAATCGCAAGTCCGCCAAGGCATCATGGGCCACTTGTTCCAGTTCGGCCAGCGTTTGGGCCTCCGCTTTGGCTTGGGCCGCTTCATACGTGAGGCCGGCATGGCTGACGAGGAGATGGGTGGCCAACGCAGTCAGGGCGTCGTGGTACTCGGGCATCTGGGTGAACCGGGCGCGCGGCCCCGCGATGGCTTGGCCGCTTGGTTGCAGGGAGGCAAACCGTTCGTTCAGCTTATGCCGCGCCCCCAGCACATACTCGTTGGGCCGCACATATTTGAGTAGCGTGGGGATCACCTTGCTGATTTCTTTCTCCATATCGCGGGCCAGCTGATGGCATTCCGCAAGTTCGCTGGACAGGAGGGACACCAGTGTGTCGCGAAGGGCGCGGCCGTTCCCGGTCATGCCCAAGTTGGTCAAGGTGCCCAAGGTGAGCACATAGCGCGCGTCTTCAAACGCGATTTTTTCCACGCGCGATTGATAGGCCCGGTCCGATTCCCCATCCGCCCGCGGTACGGCCTGCCGCAGGTAATGGATAAGCCCTTGCATCAACGCTTCGTACGTGTCGTAGGCCTGATCGTTCAGCGTGAGATATTTGGCTTTCAACTCGGGATGTTGCTCCAGTTCTTCCGGTATGTAGAATTCTCCCCGTTTCGGGCGCTGGTAACGTTGGCTGTATTCCGTAAAGCTGTTGAAGGAGTTGGCCAGTTCCAGCTCAGCGGAAGCGAGGCGGCTGATTTTTTCAATTCCGATATGGGCAACCGCATGCTCCGCGACACTGGAATGCCCATAGCCGACGACCCATTTCTCATGGAAGCGCGCCGCTTTTTCAGAATAAGATGTGGCGAGTCCGCCGCTTTGCTCATTCACCGCCAGTTCATCGTCAGCGAGCAACTTGGCCAGATTGTCGCGAAAGCTGAGCGGGCTGCGGCTCACATAAGCGAAGATCACGGCAATCACTTCTTCCGGCAAGTTGAAAATGGTGTAGACATTTTGATCCAAATTGGATACATAGCGGGTCAAATCCACTTTATGCTCCGTGTTCATCTTTTCCATCCCTCCTGATTCATCATTTCATTCTAACAAAAATCACCCCGGCTTAGTATCCTCTTCCAGACAGGCCATTCTATCGCAGAGATGGAGAGAAAGCAATGAACGCAACAAAAGCCGTCGGGAGATGGTTTGCCACGGCTTTTCCTGAACCATACCTCACTTGGATTGCAGCGCATCTCTATGATTTCCATCAGGATACGAGATAAACTCTTAAAATGGGGGTCGGCATGTTTTAGAATTAGAGAAAAAACAGAGGTGGGAACATTGGCAATCGAAGTCGTATTAGCTTTTCATCTAAAAGAAGATACACCTTCTGAGATTATAGACATTCTCGAATACATGATTGATCAAGAAAAACGAAATCCAGAAGACGAGTATAATCCCCCTTTTAAGCTACCAGACCATCCTTTTTTCCAAAAAGATCCTTATAAGCAAGAATGGCTTCTTTTTCCTTTTATGGATCAAGGAATGTTCGCAAGCATCCCAGATTCGAGTATGTACCAATATGGACCAGGAGATGAGTATCGTGTCTCCATCCGAACCAATCTTCCTTCCTCCTGGTACCAGAAAGTAGATGATTTCTTAGACTGGCTAACTCCTTACATTTCGGGTGCAGGCAATGGAAATGAGTTTGTGGGCTATTGGAGATACTCGGGTGAAAGCGATCCGGTAATCCTTCATGTATAACAAAAAAGCGCGCACTCTTTAAAAGCCGATCTTTATATAGCGCCTGCGGTGTTGGAGGATCTTTTTCGCCTTGGCAATATAAGGTATGATGGAGCGTAGAGATTGATTTGTTTTTAGGATACAGGGGGGATTTTTATGGCGGTATATAAAGCTTTAACAATTGCTGGATCGGACAGCAGCGGCGGAGCGGGAATCCAAGCCGATTTAAAAACATTTCAAGAGCGCAATGTCTACGGCATGACCGCGTTGACCACGATTGTGGCGATGGACCCGGAGAACAACTGGGATCATTTGGTTTTTCCCATTTCCATTGAGGTCGTGCGTGAACAGTTGAAAACGATTGTCGACGGCATTGGCATTCATGCCTTGAAAACGGGGATGCTGGGATCGGTGGAACTGATCGAACTGGCGGCGGAAACGATTGACAAGACAGGGGTGCCCGCGGTGATTGATCCCGTGATGGTTTGCAAGGGAACGGATGAGGTGCTGCACCCGGAATTGGCGGACGCGTTGCGTGAAGTATTGGTTCCGAAGGCGACCGTGGTGACACCCAACCTGTTTGAAGCGGGGCAATTAAGCAAGCTTGGACCGATTGCGACGGTAGAGCAGATGAAAGAGGCGGCAGCCCGCATCCACGCGTTGGGGGCACAAATCGTCGTCGTGAAAGGCGGTGGCAAGCTGCAACATCAAGCGGCGGTCGATGTCCTGTATGATGGACATGCCTTTGACGTGCTGGAAAGCGACCGCATTGAAACCACTTACACCCATGGAGCTGGTTGCACTTATTCGGCGGCGATCACGGCTGAATTGGCCAAGGGACGGCCAGTGCGCGAAGCGATTGAAACCGCTAAAGACTTTATTACCGAAGCGATCCGTCATTCGTTCCCATTGAACCAGTATGTCGGCCCTACCCTCCATGCGGCGCACCGCGTCTATGGAGCAAGCCGTTGATGACGGATGAGTGGCGTCTCCTCGAGACGCCACTCATCCCATAATGAATTGGCAATATTTTTAAATAGGTCATACTAATCCAATTTATGAGATGTATAAAAATAATTGTTGAAGGAGTATTAAATTAATTGGTAGAATATATTGAGTTAATAATATTTTATTCATTATAAAAAACAGGCAATCATTCAGTACATTCCCAATTCATTTATTATGAGCTATCCCTGAGGTGATCCAATGACCCAACCTGTGTTAGAGATTCAGCACTTAAAGTTGCATTTTTTTACCGATAAAGGCGTGGTGAAGGCAGTGGATGGTCTGGATCTCACCATACGTGAAGGGGAGATCGTTGGCCTGGTAGGCGAATCCGGCTGCGGTAAAAGCGTAACCTCGCTGGCGGTGATGGGCCTGGTACCCCAGCCGCCCGGCAAGATTGTGGACGGATCGATCCTGTTTCAAGGCACGGATCTGACCAAGTTAAGCCAACGGGAGTTGCGGCAAATCCGCGGGAAAGATATGGCGATGATCTTTCAAGAGCCGATGACCTCTTTGAATCCGCTGTTTACGATAGGCAATCAACTGATTGAAGCGATTCGCGCGCATCGGAAGAGCGGCAATGGGGAAGCCCGGGCGCTTGCGCAAGAGATTTTGCACAAGGTCGGGATTTCCCGCAAAGGGATTTTGGATGAGTATCCGCATCAGTTGTCCGGCGGGATGAGGCAGCGGGTCATGATTGCCATGGCCATGATATTGAACCCGCGCCTGCTGATTGCCGATGAGCCCACAACGGCGTTGGATGTCACCATCCAAGCGCAGATTTTGGAATTGATGAAGCTGTTGAACAAAGAGTTTGGCACGGCGATCCTCTTGATTACGCATGATCTTGGCGTTGTGGCCGAGATGTGCGACCGGATTGTGGTGATGTATGCCGGACAAGTGGTGGAGGAAACCGATCGCTACCGCTTGTTCAGCCAGCCCCAACATCCTTACACCCAAGGGTTGTTGCAATCGATTCCCAAATTAGATGAGCAAAAGGAACGGTTGTATGCCATTCCGGGACAAGTGCCCAACCCGTACGAGATGCCGAAGGGGTGCCGGTTCGCTCCGCGATGCGAGCATGTGATGGACATTTGCAATGAGGCGGGCCCCGTGTTGATTTCCGTTACGGAGGGGCATGTGAGCCGTTGCTTCTTGCATCAGAAGGAGGAATCGATTCATGGCACTACTTGATGTTCGCAACCTGAAGAAAACCTTTCCCATCCATGGCGGGGTCCTGGGCGGCAAAGTGGGGGAGGTCGTTGCCGTTGATGATGTGAGCTTCTCGGTGGAGCCGGGGGAGACCCTGGGGTTGGTCGGAGAAAGCGGTTGCGGCAAATCGACGACGGGTCGCACCATTATGCGCTTGTACGAACCGACGGCGGGAGAAGTGGAGTTCGCCGGAAAGAAATTGTTTCAGCTCAAGCCGGAGGAAATGCGGCAAGCGCGGCGGGATTTGCAGATGGTGTTTCAAGACCCCTTCGCTTCGCTCAATCCGCGTCAGAAAATTTCAACCATCTTGGAAGAGCCTTTGATCGTGCATGGGTTGGGCAACGCCAAAGAACGGAAGGAGCAAGTGCAGGAACTGCTCCACGTGGTGGGGTTGAATCATATTCACGGCGGACGGTATCCCCACCAGTTCAGCGGCGGCCAACGGCAACGGATTGGGATTGCCCGGGCGCTGTCCACCCGGCCCAAGTTGATTATCGCGGATGAACCGGTGTCGGCGCTCGACGTCTCCATCCAATCCCAGGTGCTAAACCTGATGATGGATTTGCAGGAACAATTTGAACTGACTTATATTTTCATCGCGCATGATCTCAGTGTGGTGAAGCATATCAGCGACCGGGTTGGCGTGATGTACCTGGGTCGCTTGGTTGAACTGGCCCCCCGTGACGAACTGTACAAGAAGCCGCTCCATCCCTATACGGAGGCGCTCCTGTCCGCGGTGCCGGTGCCGGATCCCCAAGCCAAAAAAGAGCGCATCATCTTGACGGGGGATGTGCCCAGTCCGGCCGATCCGCCACGGGGATGTGCGTTTCATCCGCGCTGTCCCCATGTGATGGAGATCTGCAAAGAAGCGCGCCCCACCTTTAAAGATGCGGGTGGAGGCCATTTTGTGGCTTGCCACTTGCTGGATAAGCAAGGGTAGAGTGGGAGCGGCGCCACGTCGAAGAAATATTCAGACATTTGGGAAACGGCTTTTTCGCCAAAGGAGGTGAGGGGAGAAGCGACGTCACCAGTCAATTTATCCATCAAGGATCATGAAAAGGAGGAAAGTGTATGAAAAAACGGTTATGGCTGTTACCTTTGCTGGCAATTTTTATTTTTTCATCTGTTTTAGTCGGCTGTGTGGAGAAGAAAAGCGCCGATTCCGGTGCCAAAACCTTGATCTACGGTCGCGGGGAAGATGCCAAGTTGCTTGATCCGATTCAAGTGACCGATGGCGAATCAACCAAGGTGACTGATCAGATTTTTGACAACTTGGTGGAATACGCGGACGGCAACACCGATGTGGTGCCAAGCTTGGCCGAAAGCTGGGAAGTGAGCGCGGACGCCAAAGTGTGGACCTTCAAACTGCGCAAAGACGTGAAGTTCCACGACGGCACCCCATTCAATGCGGATGCCGTGGTTTACAACTTTGAACGTTGGGCCGACAAGAGCCATCCGGAGCACAAGGGCGGCGACTTCTCTTACTACGGGTATATGTTCGGCGGATATAAAGGGGATGCGGGACATAAGATCAAGAGCGTGACCGCGGTGGATGAGTACACGGTCAAATTCGAGCTGACTTCCCCGCAAGCGCCCTTCTTGCAAAACCTGGCGATGTCCGCGTTTGGGATCGCCTCGCCAACGGCGGTGAAGAAAGACCCGGCCGCTTTCGCCCAGCATCCGATCGGCACGGGGCCGTTCAAGTTTAAAGAGTGGAAGAAGAATGACACGATCACGCTTGAGAAAAACCCCGATTTCTGGAGAAAAGGGGAACCGAAGCTGGACAAAGTCATCTTCAAAGTAATCCCGGACAACGCCGCGCGCTTCACGGCGCTCAAATCGGGTGACGTGGACATCATTGACGGCTTGAATCCCAGTGATGTGGGGCCGGCCGAAAAAGACAGCAAATTGCAAGTCTTTAAGCAAGTGGGCATGAACGTCGGCTACTTGGCGTTTAATACTGAGAAGAAACCGTTTGACAATCCGAAAGTGCGCCAAGCGATCAACCATGCGGTCAACAAAGAAGCGCTGATCAAAAACTTCTACTCCGGTTTGGCCAAACCGGCCGTCAACCCCATGCCGGACTTCATGTTGGGTTACAACAAAAATGTGAAAGATTATGAATTCAACCTGGACAAAGCGAAACAACTGTTGGCGGAAGCCGGCTATCCGGACGGATTTGAAGTGGAGTTCTATGCGATGACCGCGCCGCGCCCCTACATGCCGGACGGCAAGAAAGTGGCCGAGTACATCCAAGCCGATTTGGCCAAAATCGGGGTCAAAGTGAAAATCGTGACCTACGACTGGCAAATCTACTTGGACAAAACGGGGAAAGGCGAGCATCAAATGGCCTTGTTCGGCTGGAACGGGGACAATGGGGACCCGGACAACTTCTTGTACGTTCTGCTGGACAAAGACAACACCCGCACGCCGGACGCCGGGAACATCGCTTTCTACAAAAACGACGAGTTGCATGATCTCCTGATCAAAGCGCAAGAGTCCAGCGACGAAAAAGAGCGGGCCGACCTGTATGCGAAAGCGCAGGAAATCATCAAGCAAGATGCGCCATGGGTGCCGATCGCCCATGCCACCGTGCCATATGCGGCGAAAAAAGAAGTGACTGGATTCAAGACACACCCGACGAATGAGCTTTCCCTGGAGAAAGTCGACTTGCAGTAAAAAACGGGGGGTAACATCATAGCGTTTCGCTATGGTGTTACCTTTTGTATCAACGTGACCGATAGGGATTAGGTGGTGAAACCGAATGCTAGCATACACAGTACGACGATTGTTGATGTTGATCCCTGTTCTCTTGGGCATGTCGTTGATCGTGTTTGCCGTCGTGCACGCGATTCCGGGTGACCCAGCCAAGACGATTGCCGGCGACAAAGCGACGCCTCAGCAACTGCAAGAGATCCGGCACAACCTTGGGTTGGATCAACCGATCTATATCCAGTATTTCCGCTATTTGCAGCAACTGTTGCAAGGGGATCTGGGCACCTCTTTGGTCAACAAGACGCCGATCAGTGAAGAAATTGGCCCCTTCTTGGCGGCAACCGCGGAGCTGTCTTTTGTCGCCATCGGAATTGCCCTGATCTTCGGCATCAACTTGGGCATTTTATCGGCGTGGCGCCAAAACTCCTGGCTGGATTACGGTTCCATGTTTATCGCTCTCATCGGTGTTTCCATTCCGATTTTCTGGCTCGGATTGATGGAGCAATGGCTGTTCGCGCAAGAACTGGGTTGGTTCCCTTCGAATGGGCGGCTGGATCCGCGCATGGAGTATGAGCCGATCACCTATTTCTACATCATCGACGCCTTTTTGTTTGGCGATATGGCGATGCTGGGGGACGTGTTGAAACACATCTTGCTGCCGGCTGTCGCGCTCGGCACCATCCCGATGGCGATCATCGCCCGCATGACCCGCTCCAGCATGCTGGAAGTGATGCGTTCCGATTATATCCGCACGGCCAGGGCGAAAGGGGTCTCCGAGTTTTGGGTGATCTACAAGCATACGTTGAAAAACGCCATGATCCCCATTTTGACCGTGGTCGGTTTGCAACTGGGCCTGCTGTTGGGCGGCGCGGTCTTGACGGAAACGATCTTCAGTTGGCCCGGGATTGGACGGTATATCTATGATGCGATCAATTCGCGCGATTATCCCGTCATCCAGTCCGGCATTCTGGTGTTGGCGGTGATTTTTGTCATGATCAATCTCATTGTCGATTTATTATACGCCTGGATCGATCCACGGATCCAGTATGGGAAGGAGTGAGGTATGATGCAAACCGGCAATGTTCAACCTCCAGTAACGGAAACTCCTGAAGCAACCGCAACGTCCCACTCCGCTCCGCTGGAAAATCCGGTTCAAGGTTTTGTGCGCGCCTTTTTGCGGCACCGTTCAGCCGTCATTGGAAGCGGATTGGTCCTGATCTTTATCATTTTGGCGCTGGTCGCGCCCGTCATCACCCCCTATGATTACACGGAGCCGAGTCCGGATACGCTGGCCGCCCCCTCCGCGGAACACTGGTTTGGCACCGATGATTTGGGACGGGACATCTTCACGCGGATTGTGTACGGCTCACGCATCTCCTTGTGGGTCGGTTTCGCCAGCATCGTCGGTTCGGTCGTGGTGGGGAGCTTCTTGGGCTTGATCGCCGGGTTTTACGGCAAATGGCAGGATACCTTGATTTCCCGCCTGTTCGACATCATGCTGGCTTTTCCAAGCATCCTGTTGGCGATCGCCATTGTGGCCATGTTGGGCCCGGGATTGAACAACGCCCTGATCGCGATCGCGATCATCAACATCCCCACCTTCGGCCGCTTGATGCGGTCCCGCGTGCTCAGCGTGAAAGCGGAAGACTTCGTGTTGGCGGCGCGGGCCATCGGGATGAAAGACAGCCGGATTCTCTGGCATCATATCCTGCCCAATTGTTGGACGCCGATCATGGTGCAAGGGACGCTGAGTTTCGCGACGGCGGTGATCGAAGTGGCGGCGCTCGGCTTCTTGGGCTTGGGGGCGCAACCGCCGGACCCCGAATGGGGAACCATGCTGTCGGACGCCCGCGATTACCTGCAGTTGGCCCCATGGACGATGATTTTCCCGGGTGTGGCCATCATGATCACCGTACTGGGCTTCAACCTGCTGGGCGACGGCCTGCGGGACATTTTTGACCCGCGCATGAAGCAGTAACGAAAGCGTAACGATCCGAAGCGAGACCGGATCGTTATTTTTTTTGCAAAAGTGATAGGAACAAGCGATTTGCGGGAAAATAGTTACTGTTTGCGATAAGAACAGAATGATGATGATGAAAAAGGGAGCGGATCAGATGGCTTCGGCACATGAAATTGACTTTCGCATTTATGGCGATGACATGCAATTGGTGGAGATTGAGTTGGACCCGCAGGAAAGCGTGATCGCGGAAGCGGGCAGTCTGCTGATGATGGATGACACGATTCAGATGGAGACCATTTTCGGCGACGGCAGCCAAACGAGCAAAGGTCTGATGGGCAAACTCTTCAGCGCCGGGAAACGGCTGCTCACGGGCGAGAGCTTGTTTATGACCGTGTTTACGAATACGGGTGGCACAAGAAAAAACGTTTCGTTCGCCGCCCCTTATCCGGGCAAGATCATCCCGCTCGATTTGAAACAATACAACGGGAAAATCATCTGCCAGAAAGACTCCTTCCTTTGCGCGGCCAAAGGCGTATCGGTGGGGATCGAACTGCAACGGAAGATCGGAGCCGGATTCTTCGGGGGCGAAGGCTTCATCATGCAGAAACTGGAGGGGGACGGCTTGGCTTTCGTCCATGCGGGCGGCACCATCATTGAAAAGGAGTTGCAAGCGGGGGAGATGGTTCGCCTCGACACGGGTTGTTTGGTGGCGATGACTGCCACCGTCGATTATGACATCCAATTTGTCGGCGGGATCAAAACGGCCTTGTTTGGCGGGGAAGGGGTCTTCTTCACCACGCTCAGGGGGCCGGGCAAAGTATGGGTCCAAAGCTTGCCGTTCAGCCGCCTGGCCAGCCGGATCTTCGCCGCCGCGCCGGCAACGGGCCGTAAAGATGAAGGCAGCATTCTCGGCGGCTTGGGCGACCTGTTTGACGGGGATTGAGGCTGTCGCGCAAAAAGCGACCCCCGCCCTTTTCCGATGTTGGGGAAGGGCGGGGGGTTATTTGTTTCATGGTATGATCTTGTCTTCATTAGTGAAAAAAATATTCTGATATAATGGAAAATGAATTTATCAAAATAATGGGAGGGGCACAGCATGGAATGCTCCATTGGCGATGTGAAAGTCCATTATCACGTTTATGGTTCAGGCCGGCCGATCCTCATGATTCATGGTTTTTCCCTCGATCATCGGGTCATGACCGGCTGCATGGAGCCTGTTTTCACAGGACGGGTAGAAGAGTGGAAACGGATCTATATCGATCTGCCGGGGATGGGACAAAGCAAGGAAGTTTACGGCATTCAGAACTCGGACGACATGTTGGATGTCGTGTTGCAATTCATCGATCGCATCATTCCCGATGAATCTTTCCTGGTGGCGGGCCAATCCTATGGGGGATACTTGGCCAGAGGCATCATAGCCAAACGGAAAGAACAAGTGGATGGAGCGGCTTTCATTTGCCCCTTGATCATTGCGGACATGAATGGGAGAACGCTTCCCCCTCATACCGTCATCCACCAAGATGAACAGCTGTTGTCCCGGTTGAGTGCGGAAGAACGTGAAGAATTCCGATCCATTTCAGTGGTGCTGGACGAAACCAATTGGCGCCGATACCGTGAAGAAATCCTCGCAGGCGCTGCCTTGGCCGATGAATCCTTTTTGGACAAATTAAAGAAGCAATACGCGTTTTCGTTTGATGTGGATGAGCGGTTGTCCCCCTATGAAAAGCCATGCCTCTTTTTGTTGGGCAGACAGGATGCGATCACGGGTTACGAGGACGCTTGGCGCATTCTTGATCGGTTCCCCCGCGCCACCTTTGCCGTGTTGGACCGCGCCGGGCACAATTTGCAGCTGGAACAGCCGGCACTGTTCCATGCGATGGTCAATGAATGGTTGAATCGGGTCGTGGAAAACGCAGGGGGGAAATGACGGAAAAGGGTGTGATCTCCGATAGGAGCCCGCCCCTTCTTACCGATAGCCAAAGCACCACCAAGGATGCTTAGGTGACGGGCAAAACGTAGTAGTTATCTTGCGAAACCACCACATCGTTCATACAAGCGAATGGCCAAGGGATTTTCCGTGGCCACTTCCAAAGTGAACGTTTCGACTTGGCTTTGATATCGCCCAAGGGCAGCGGCGATGATGGCGGTGCCGATCCCTTGGCCTTGATGGGCCGGGTTCACGCAAAAACCGTAGATATGCCCCGTTTGCCGGTTGAAGCTCAGGTTGATTTTCCCGATCAAGTGTGTTCTTGGCGTTCGGGAAAAGATAAAGAACAGCGTGGGACATTGAAAATTCAGACTATATCGCATGGATTCCCGGCATGTCCGGCGGCTTTGTTTAAGGCAAAGAACGGGCAACCCGCCCTCTTTTACGATCCAGGTTCGGGGAACTATGCGATCGACGGGGACATGCGTGGGACGAACCAATATGTCAACAAGAAAAAGCCAGCTACTTTCAACAGGTAACTGGCTGATGCAACTATTGCTTGTCCAATAATTCATTCAGTGCCGGGTACGGGATTTGGTTTTCCGATAACACCTGATATTGCGCGAAGTCTTTGGCGTGGAGGGCGGTGGCGATGCGCTGGATATACCCGATAACGGAGCGCGCGGGACCCGATCCGACACTCAACCGTTTGACGCCCAGCTCTTCCAATGTCTCAATGGGGGGAGTCGATGGGCCCAACAGAAGATTGATGGGCTGCCCAATCTCCCGCGCAAGGATTCGAATCTCTTCCACTTGAAAGACCCCCGGGATAAAAATGCAATCGGCACCCGCCTCACCGTAGCGTATGCCGCGGTGAATCGTTTCTTCCAGCCGTTGCCCATGCGCCAACTTGTTGTTCCAATAGGTGTCGATGCGGGCATTGATGAACAGGGGGGCTTTGGCCGAAGCGGATTGCTCCTTTATGGCGAGAATCTTCTCCGCTTGCCTGTTTGCGTCAACCAAATCTTTGCTTTCGTGATCGGCGGTATCCTCAATGTTGATGCCGACCGCCCCGATATCGACGACAGATTGGACGTTCGCCAGCAAATCGCGCAGGTTGGAGGCGTAGCCGGATTCCAGATCGACACTCACGGGGATGTTCACGCTGGTTACCATCCGATCAACAGTCTCGAGAAGCAGATGAAAAGGGATCTTCTCGCCGTCGGCGTACCCAAGCGCAGCGGCGATGCCGGCGCTCGTCGTTCCCAAGGCTTGATGGCCCGCCAGTTCGTACATTTTGGCACTGATCACATCCCATGCGTTCGGAAGCAAAAACAAGGATTCGCCATGATGCAACGCATGGAACGCGCTTGTTTTGTTTTCCCTGCTCAATATGTGTCACTCCCTACACTTCAATATTTGGTTTGTTCGCGTAACTGTCCAGTTGTTTCTTGTCCTCGCTTAAAGGTGTCAAAAATCCCAAAGCGCCGACGAGGAACCGGAGACTAGCCGAAAATAGGATGATGCTGTAGATGGTAATCCCTTCGTTGATGGCCCAACCGGCCAAAAACGAGCTGAGTGGAATGGAAGAGTAAGAAATCATCCGGGTTACGCTGACCACTCTGCCCAGAAGTTCGGAAGGAACGATGCGCTGCCTGAGTGAGAAGTATGTAATGACGTTGATATTGCCGAAGGTCAAGGCGATGGCCTGTATGAGAGCGACTTGCCAATAGGTTTTGGCGCCCAGCAGGAAGAAGGTGGCCAGTCCCGCCAAGCTGGTGGAGAAAAGGATCAGCTTGCCGGAGGAGATCCTGTTGTTGAGATAAGGGGCGAAAAACGCGCCGATCAACGGTCCGATCCCCTGCAGTCCAAGCGTCAATCCGATGGTGGCGGAGTCGAGTTTCAGCGTATGGGCCAAGTAGTACATAAAGTTGCTTTGGAAAGCGTTGATCGCGAGGTTGGTGAAGAAGAACAAAAGAGAACCGTAAAAGATGACCTTGTTCCGGTAAGTATATTGGATGCCCACCCATAAGTCTTCTTTGATGCGCGTTTTCCGCTTCACCTCCGATTCCTTTGGTGCTTCCGTGTATTTAAGCAAGGCCACAAACAGGGAGCCCAGCAAGTACGCGGCAATATCGATAAAAAGTGCCTGCTTGCCGCCGATGAAGGCAATCGCCCCACCCCCGACCATGGGTCCCAGCAACGTGATGATGTTCTCGATCAATTGGATGGACGAGTTTGCTTTGACGATGTGTTGATTCGTGACGAGCAGTGGAATGATGCTGTTGAACGAAGGGTGTGTGAGCGGATTGATGGAAGACAAGCAGAAGACCGTGATGAAAATGACGGGCAAGTTCAAGGTTGGGAGATTGACCGCGACAAGGAGAACCCCGATCAAGATGGCGGAAGCCAAGTTGCCGGCCATGATTACCTTTTTCTTGTTATACTTGTCCGCGATCAAACCGCCAAACAGCGAAAACAGGATCCAAGGCAAAAATTCCACGCCATACAACGAGGCCATGTACAACCCGGAGCCCGTCAAGTCGTACACGACAAGCGGCAAAGCAATGAGGTAAACCCAATTTCCCACTTGCGTGACAAGATAGGATAACCACAATAAATAGTAGTTACGCCCCATGTTCATTCCCTCCATAAAAATATAAATAAGCGGCTTGATTTTATTAAGCCGCTCCATTTAATAATTCGCTAGATTCTTGTCATACCCTGCCGCAAACTTCGCAATTCGCATCTTTTTCCCACGTTTCCGCAACGCTGGTCGTCATCGTCTCAAAATCGATGGAAATCATTTTGCCTGAAGCGTTGCTGGGTTTTACCCCGGTTATCAATCTCACCAGTTCGGCCAACATGAGGCCGGTGCACACGGATACGAGGGGGACGATGGCGGTGTTGTCGCCGGTCAGATTCAACCGCCTGCGTTCTTCCAATATGGCGTAGGAGATGGGATCTCGCTTTTTGACTTGATTCACCCAACACTGGATGCAACCCGTGACATGGGGAATGACAGTGTAGTGCATGGCCCGCTGCGCTTCCAAGCCTCCAGAGATTAACGTGACGCCCGCTTTGACGCACGCTTCATTAAACCACAACGCGATTTTGGTCTTGGGCCGATCGGCGACCAAGATGCAATAATCAAAACCATTGATCGCTTCAAAGGCGTCATTCGCCGAAGTGATTTGCCTGTCCAATGTTTCAAAATGGATGGAGGGATTGAACATGTTTATCCTTTGTTCAGCGATGCTCGCTTTCTTTTGCCCGATGTCCGCTTCGGTGTATAGGATCTGCCGATTGAGATTGGACCTTTCCACCCGATCAAACTCAATCGCCCTGATCGTTCCGACACCCAGTCCGGCCAGATCAAACACAATGTGGGAACCGAGTCCTCCCAATCCGACCACACACACCTTCGCCTCGCAAAGTTTCTTTTGGTATTGGTATTTGTTTTGTTCCAATGTGGCGTATGTAGAGAAGAAGTTGATATTGCGATGGTAACGTTCCAATTGGTATTCGCTCAAAATTTCCGAACCGACAAAAGCGGTGTCCTCTATAATCCGGTCTTGGCTGAGATCGGCAATCGCTTCCACTACCATATCAAACGTAATCTCTTCATACTTGGCGCTGATCGTGTTGGCGATCTCTTCCACCGTTCTTTCGCCATCCATCAAGGCGATCAGCTCACCGACGGCCCCATTGGGGTCCTCGTATTTGTTGATGCTTCCAAATCCCGCGATATATATGTGGTTATCCAGGCTGACGCAAGGATAGGCTTTTTTCTTCTTGGGTTTTGCTTTGAGCGATATCATTCGCAACACCTCTTCCCAATCATGATAATAGGCCCAGAATATATCTGAGCCTATCCCTTACCGTACATAAGTATTAACCTTCATTTCCAAGTCCAGCTACACTCGCTTCGATAGTGGTTTTACGCAGCATGCAGGCCACCCCCTAAAACTCGTGATGAAAGACTCAAGATGAAGGCGATGACCTTCTATAAATTAGTATAATTGAAGTTTGTCAGAAAGTAAACAATTTATTCGTAATTTACATAATTTTTTGATTGTTGATAAATTAAAATTCCGACTTATTTCTCTATTGTAAAAACAACGGCTTCGATGTGCACGAGGACCGCGGCTGGAACGGAGGACAATCTGACCGACTCACCAGCCGTAGGTGAATGGAACGCGGATTTTTCCTCGGATGGAAAAATGATCGCTTATAACGGCACAGATGGCCATATCTATGTGTTGCATGTGGATCATATTTTCCCGCTTGATAACCATTCTTGCACAAAGTCTCCCGTTCTTCTTTGTTTAAGAAAAAGTTGGTGCTGGTAATCGAGCCAGTAGGTATAAAAACAGTTCGAACTTCAGAATGTTTGCCTACATGACGAGTATCATGGGCTTGATACATTGTTCGCATAATCGCTTTGCCGAATATTGGATGGGTATTTGTGGTGATCAAAGAAAAAGCACTATCCGCCCCTTTATCAATAGGGGAAGTTCGTGCTTTTTTGAAAGGCATTTCTTTACCTTATCTCAACGGCATGTTCTAAATCAGGGATTAGAAATGAAGTTAATTGAAATAACAGTGACTAATACACTGAGAAGGATGATCCCGCCGACAATGTATGTCCACTTATTCATGTTTTCACCCATTTAGAAACGGTTTAATAATAATGATAAGTCATTTTTCCATTTGGAAAACCAATGACTGTGTGGGTTACAGTGTCACGTATCCATCCTGTACCCGGAAGCGATCCACTTAGTGTGCCCAACAATTTGAAATCCACCTTTGGTTAGGGATTTCAGTGGGTTGTTCAGTTGCTTGGATTAATTCCCCGAATCAGAACCAATTGGGACTGGCTAACTGGGTCATTTGGTTTGGCTTCGGCACCTACTCGATGGCGTCGAGCAAGAGTCTACGCTAGAATAATTTAATTTAGAAAACCCCAAAACATTTGTATAACTTTTGTAACTCCTTTACTTTATTTTAAATATCGTTCCATCTAAATTATAATTTAAAGAAAGGGTAGTGCATAATGAAGAGAATGCTGATTGTTTCGATGTGTTTGATTTTTTCGTTTGTGGTGCTTTTTAGTACAAACGGTGGTGCTGTATACGCACAATCTAATTCGTTAACAGAGGATCAAGAGATTGAGCTTATAGCCAAATATATAAAAGACAACGGTGAGATGTTGATTTTTGATGAAGCGCAAGCAAAAGCTGATAATGTTCCAAGTTATTTAATTGAAAAAGCAAAAATTGCAATTGCTAATATCAATAATAATATGTCGAAAATTACAGTTAGTACTAGTAAATCTCTGACTAATGAACAAACGATTACAACAAAGGGTTGGAAAGAGAAATTAGCCGCACAAATTATTCGCCATGGTGGGCCCTGGTTAACTAAATTGGCAAAGAAAATTTCTCCAAAAGCAGCTAAAGTTGTTGAAAGCAACTTGAATAAAATTGCTAATTGGATCGAGAAAGTTGGAGATGTCCAAGAAATAGCTTTAACTAGTTTTTTAGTTAGCTTGGGAGTGCCGCCTGCGGATGCTGCGATTGCCTCACATTATATCGTTTTAGTGTTTGGACTCTAAAAAGTTATTAATTAGTGGAGTGTGGAGAATTCCAGACTCCACTAATAATTAGGTGATCATATGATTTTTTGTGGAACGATACTTATAGCGATAACTGTGTTATTTGGTTTTTTTTACTGGTTACTTCATTGGATAAATAAAGAAGACCATGAAAAGATACCCACTTGGATTACGTACATAGTAACCGCTTTTACAGTGCTCAGTGCAATGGCCGTCCTATCGTTGCCAGCAACATTTATATTCTTTTTATTATGGCTTGTAAGTTATCTGAGTCCTGATACTTTAGGTGCAACAAGTTTATCATACTTGTTTTCACTATCTATTTTTACTTCACTAGGTTTATTTTTTTATAGTGTTTTTGCGGAAGGTTTTTTTACTGGATTAACCAAACACCTAGGCCTCCCTTATTTAGCGGCTAAAGTCCCAGAAGCAATAATAACAGGTGTCCTTTTGGTATATTTATCTGCATTGATTCACCCGAAAATTGAAATATCTTTCAATATAGCCATTATGATTGGGGTAATTAACGCTTTACTATCCTATTTTTTAGATTTGAAGATAAAAGATTAAATGGCAAATCCCCGCTAAGCGGATGCCGTATCGTTTGCTTTTACTTTTCATTATGAAAGACTTTCTTAGAGGGCCGAATTCACTTGAAAAACCAGCTACCCATCATTCTAGGGTATCCGAGCAGTTGTCGATTTCACCCGGCCATGCGTTGATGGAACATCAACCGATTGGCGGCATCAATCGGGCAAGGGAAGAGATTTACAAGAGATTGTTGGCATTCAGGCACCAAAGGGACAGCCGGAACATGCATGAACCCAACGCATACCAAGGAATGGATAAGCAATAAGGGAAATGTTGGCGATGGGGCGGAGGGTGCATCCATCCATGCGGGGGATATTTGCTCAACAAACGGAAAAATGACTCGAGCCCCTAAACTTGTCTCAAGTCATTTCGTATTTCTAACATTGAAGTGGAGACAAACCAATCTCCATCGCACTGCCCAAGCTTCCATTTCCATCTTAAGAGAGGGTAGAGGCCATAGGGGCCGATGGAAGACGCAACATGGCCGGAATCCTTGCCCGTCACTTTCAGCGCAATATATCATTCTGCCTCGTTGATGATGGCCAGGATCTGATGGTCTTCCCACCGCCCGTTGATCTTCACGTTTTCCCTGGCGATGCCCTCCTTATGAAATCCCGCTTTTTCCAATACTCTGATGGAACCGGTGTTATGCGGCATGACTCCCGCTTCAATCCGATGGAGCTTCAACTCGTTGAACGCATAAGCCACCACCAGGCGGACCGCCTCTGTCATGTACCCTTTGCCGTTATGATGTTTGTCCAGATAATAGCCGATCCAGCCGCTTTGCAGATGGCCCCGCACCACTTCCGAAAGGGTAATGCTCCCGATCAATTCCCACGTTTCCAGCAGATAAATGCCGAAGGCGTATTGCTGGCCCCGCTCTTTCAGTCTCAGGTTATTCCGGATCCGCTCCCGTTGCCCTTCCAACGTGTAAAACGACTCGTCCCGCAAAGGGGTATACAATTGAAAAAAGTCCCGGTTCCGCAATTCCAGGCGCCACATCGCTTCCGCATCGGACTCTTCCAGTATTTTCACAAAGATCTGTTTGCCTTTCAGTTTCATTCGGTTTTCCTCCCTTTTCGTTGCAAATAAAAAACACCACAGGCAGTCCCGTGGCGCGCATATCAAGATATGTCAACCACAGGAAAGCGACCTGTGGCGTTTCATTCCCACATGCTCCTTCAGGATGATCCTAACCCAAGGATGTCCGGTCGCTTGCCTACCTGATTTTGGACAGACTTCTCCCATGGTTGGCATCATCAAAGAAAACCGCAGTTGAGTACCCGATTCCTTTGGACAAAGACAGCAGTGATCTTTTTTTCATATGGGCACTCTCCTTTCGGTGTTTTCATTTTGTTTTTAGTATTATATCAATTAAAATAATGATGAACAATGGTTGGTTCGTGCAGGGAACTTTATATAACTGAGTGGTTACCGCATTCCATACAATTCAAATGGGAAATAGTTGGGAAAGGGGAAACTTCCATGAGTTCTCGTCATTTAGGATTTGGTTGGTTTGCCTTAAGTATCTACTTAATAGGAATCCATTTCTTTGCTACAGCCATCATGTTTTTTACACCTTCAAAAGAAAATGACGGTGGAGCAATGTATTTCATGCTTCACACAAGCCCGCCCAGAGAGTTCTGGTTATTGCTGTGGCTATTGATTATCGTCTTTTTCACTACGGGATTAACCTTGATATTTAATAAAGTGAAACCTACCAATATATATACCCCTTCAGGCTTTGCTGTTTTGGCATGTTCAATCTATCTATATGGTCAATACTTCTTATTTGAAGCATTAGGTGTGGGGCTGTATGGCTGGACTCATTCAAAAATGATTGCTCAATATCTCAGATCACATCGTTTTTATTACAGAAGTTGCCGACAGAAAGCCCAACTCTTTCAAGGATGGGATGAAAGTCGGCGTTGCTCGGTAATCCCTTTATGGGATTGTTAATAGAAGCAATTTTCGGTATAATCTAACGCATGATCGGTGCTCATCCCACTGGTAGTGGGTTTTGTTCCTCTGTACGTCATGATATGGGGTTCCAGTGGCGAACCAATCTCTCCCACTGGGTAAAATCATGAGAGTTAGTAAAACGGAACTAGAACGCTGGTAATAGGCGTTCCGCCCATGTGGGTACATGCAACATGAGTTGTAGAACTGCATGGGACGGGCTGATGGGACAGCCCTGAACTTGGGAGTTGCATGAAGCAGAAATGAATTGAGTGCGCTAACTACCCAAGAATCCCACGGCTTCAGCCGTGTGGAGTCTCAATACAGTTATGTTGGCCTGATGGCAATTCTGTTTCTTGTAGGCTTAACACTGTTGTCACTACCGCTAAAAGAGAGATTTAAAAACTCATCTTTGAATTAAAACAAAAAATAGGGCTTGAGTAGTTGGACAACAGAACATTTTCCAGAATCCCACTCATAAACGGCCAAAAAAAGCACTGGCCTCTCCAGCCAGTGCTTTTGCAGTTAACATGCGGGTTGAATGGAAATATTCCAAGCAAGAAAGTCTGATTCAGCCTTGCTTAACGATACACTTTATACGAGGAAATGACGTCGTTCCAGGTTCCTCCTCCGGCTTTCGGAACATAACTCAAATTGCTGTTGTTGCTGCAGGAATTAAAGTAAAGGCTCGCCCCTTTATAATTGATGTGTTCATAGATCCTGAGACTAACCCCGCACTGCACTTTCAGAGACGAGATCCGATCATGGAATTTCCCTCCAAACGTTCTCCTCAGGTCCGGGTCATGCGCGATCGTTCCCATGCTTTCCCCTTTGTATTTGGCATGCGTATAAAAACCGACATGCGGCACTTCGATAGAGACATCCCGCTTCGTCTCACTTTCCACGCGGTTCCGGAATTGTGCAAACTCCGTTTCTGTCGTGAAGGCATACAACCGTTCACCAACATAGGCCATCACGACGATGTCATGACGGTCTAACCGCTGAAACTCCTCCGCAGACAAAACCTTTCCATCAAGCTGAACCGGCATCATGTTGGTTGATGCTTCTGCCGAAACGGACGCAAAGACGAGAGCAAAGAGCAACAGCACACTGCACAAAAACACCTTCATTTTTTTCATTTGCCCACCTCCCTCTTTAACCATATCCGTCCATTGTTAAAATTATTAATATTAAATCAAAATAAAATGGAAGGTCGAGTTACCCTATCCCAGTCCGATTAAAACTAGGGAAGCTCCTGTAATATTCGCGTAAACGAAGGTGCTATGATTGAACCTATTCTACACTTCAATTAACTTTCGAAAATTTATAACCAGGGAAATATTTAACAAATCACTACTATTATTTAAAATATAAATAGAGGTGATGAGTTTGCAGAAACTGGTTGTGCGCTGTTTCTCAGGAATGGCGCTAATTTTTTTTCTGTTTTCATTGTTCTTTCCGTTGACGGTGTTGGCTGAAGGCTATCAAGCTCCCGACCCTTATGTGCCACCTGATCCGTATAAGGCGCCGGACCCATACAAAGCGCCGGACATTTATCATGCGCCGGATCCATATCAGGCACATGATTTGGAAACAGGCGGAACGAATGACAAAGGAGGTGGAACCAACGCCGCGAAAGACCATCGTCCCTGGTATCAGAAATGGTGGGATAAGGGAAAAGAGTTTGCCCATGACGTTGGAAACGGCTTAAGCAAAGCTTGGAATTGGATGAAGGAGAACAAAGAACTGGTTGCTTCCGGCTTGGTGCTTGTCGCTGGCGTTGCCCTCTTATTGGTACCGGGATTGGAACCGTTGGGACTCATGCTGTTGGCGAACTGGGGCCTTTCGTTTGGCCTCGGCACCTTGCTCAACGGCGGCAAAGTGGATGAGACGGTGCTGTTGGAGGCGGCCATTGGCGGTGCCGCTGGCGCCATCGGCGGAGGTGCGGCGAGCATGGTCTTTTCCGGCTTGACCAAGCTGGCACCGGGACTGGCAACGGCCATAACCGGATCGCGTTTTTTAGGCCCCATCATCAACGGGGGTAAGCAACTGATTGGCAAAGCGCCCGCGTTTGTCCAGCGCATGGCAGGTGGGTTCTTTAGTAAAGTCGGCGCGATGGCGGCAACGGAAGGGGCCATCACCAGCGGAGTCGACGATTGGTTAAGAGGGAAAAAGCTTAATTGGAAACGGGCCGTTCTCTCCGGCCTGGCTGGTGCCACCTTGGTCAGCTTCGCTTCCGGCGCGTATCCAGTGGTACAACCTATGATCGCCAAAGCCACAGGTGCGATCGAAAAGCATGCAAGTCCGGTTGTGGCCAAGGTCAAGCCGGTGTTCAAAAATACTAGCAAATGTTTTGGCTATCAGCGAACGCCGGGGTATTTTGCGCTGATCAGATTCGGAGATGGGAATTTTGTTGAGTGTTTGTATGCTCAGGCTGATCGAGGCGGCGGTGGAAGAAAAAAAGTTAAAAGGGATGATTTAATACCCGGAAGTCCCGAACACAAAGAACAAAGATGGAAAGAATATCAAGAGAATGGAGGGCAGATGAGTTATAATCATTGGAGTAATCTGTATGAGGCTAACATGGGAAAAGCAAGAAAGTCTCATAAAATAGTGGACGAATATATGAAAAAACTCGATTGGAAAGGGTCTACTCAAGTTTCGGTAAATACACCTTATGGGCGACGACTATTAGATATTGCAAACGAGGATTTGCGGAAAGCTATTGAACATAAAACGACCACCAAAGAAAATACTGAAGGTTATTTTTACCTTAATGATAGGATAAGGGAAGAAATCGCAAAAGATAAATATTTAGTTAGACGAGGGTGGGATATTACTTGGGTATTTGAAAATGCTGATGCCAGTGAACCGCTAAAAAAAGAGCTCGAGCGAATTGGCATAAAGGTTAAAATTGAAAAAACTAGACCAAATAAGTAGGTGTTTATTATGAGTAGGAAGCAATTTTTCTCTTCGGAAGATCAATTTCAAGAATGGCTTTTTTTTCAATCGGATGTAGTTGAACAGTTTATAAATGAATTTGATCATTTGAATCTTGACTTTTCCCCAGAATCTCTCATTCGATTGGAACAATGGATTTTAGATAGACATCCTTCACCACAAGCCTTGATGAATAATGAAAAGGCAGAAATTGTTGATGGTATGCTTCGCTATGTGGGGCAAGTCTATGTAAAGCAGTTAAAATGGAAATGGGATGTTGAATTGAACGATCAAAGCTACGTTTTTTACAGCATGCCTTTGGTGAAACCGCGAGACGATGAACATAATCTTTATGCAGAATCTCCTTTTTCACAAATTGTGGCCAGTACGGATCGGCGAAGTGGAGATTATATGTATCGTCTGTTTATGAACATAAAAGAAGACATGGAAGATAACAACCTGTTGTAAAGACTATTTCAAAATGAGAAGCCAATTACCTTGAAAGGGGATTGGCTTTACTAAGTAGAGATGTTGTTATGGATAGAGTGCGAACAAAAGAAGAATTAATAGAGCTTGTCCGAAAGATTGTGAATGCAGAAGGGACTGAAGAGGAACTAGATGAGATGTTAGACTTGCTTGAACGAAGAGTTCCTCATCCAGAAGTTAGTGATTTAATTTATTGGGATGAAAGAAACTTAACTCCAGAAGAAATTGTGGAAGAAGCATTGGACTATCAATCAATTATTACTCCTCCACCAAGTAATGAGACCAAGAAATAGTAATGGAATCATACAGGGCCATTTGAAGGGGATGGCTCCTTATTTTTGTTGGATTTGATCAAAAAATGTTCAATAAAATTGGTGGCACAAGCGGGTCACTCATATTACCCCATCCTCAACTCCTCATTCAACCTCTGTGCTTTTAAGATGGAGGGATTACTAAGAAAGTGTGGCAGTTAGAAAGTTTCATTAAATGATTTTGAAACATTGGGATTGGCAGATTTTGATCGGGATTATAAAACGTGGGATCCTATTGAAGTATGTACAATAGATGAAGGGAAAGGGAGTGATTGTCGCATTTTTGAGACTGGTCTATTCCAGTTTTTAGTGAAACGCGCTCCGTGCTACAGAAAGTTTTTTGAAAGATAGAGCAGAGATATTGCCATTAATTCATCTTGAAAAGAAATATTTTGCGATTCATGTAATAAATGCGATTGATGCTGTTGATTATGATCGAGCGGTTGTCAAAGAGTTGCCTAGTGGATTTCGACTAGAATTCGAAAAGTATGCGTTTATTAATGAAAAGATCGAAGGGAAGCATATTTTTCGAATTTATCTGGATGAGAGTTTAATGTGGATGGTCTTTATATCTGATGAGTTAAAAAAAGCGGTTGAATCAAACGGTCTAGTGGGATTTAAATTTACTGAAGTCTAGGATTCCGATAGTTAGTCACTTCAATGTGTTCACGACATTTGATAAAAATGGGCGACACGCTTGAAGAAGGAATGAAAATTTTTATCCCGCGACTTCTCAACCAAGTTCGGAAAGAGCGACGATCATAGTTGGGCGATTCTTAGGACGACCTTTTTTTAGAACAGTTACGGATTCCATTGTTGACTGGGCAAGTATACTTTCATGTGGTTAATTCGGAGCCGAGGAGGGATTTGTAAAAATATCTTATAAGCAATTAGTTATCGAATCAATTAATGAGTCCAAGAAAGAAACTATTGAAACGTTTGGCAACCTATTGCAGTACCCTTATCATCAAGAAACCAAATTTGTGATAATGGAGATAAGAGGTGATGGCGGGTATTTTGGCATCAACGTATCAGCGATGGCAGGTTGGGACAAACAACTGATGGAAAACGCCCATGGTGAACTAAGTCCATTGTTGGACGGCTTTATGTTTCAGGCTGATTCAAAATTAGATTACTCTGAGATTGAAGATGATGATGACTTGGTCGACGAAATGGATAGCTTTGTTAAAGACTACTTAGTTACTTTTCTTCAAGAATGCTTCAATGAAGCCGGAGGGAAAATCTCGCAAATTCCTTATTACTTGTATTATCCAAATACAGGTGAAACTTATGATTTGCTAAGTGAAAAATGGATAGATCCAAAGTAAGGTACGGGGATGCTGAGTTTAATTTTGTTTGACGCCAATAATGGGCGTCTTTTGTTTTTTCTCAAACGTTAATTATGATCGAGCCGAAGGGGAGTGAATTTATCTTGATAAATGAGCAATACGAAGCAAAAATGATGCTTTTTTATTAAGGCTAATTAGCTATCTACCAAGCCTTCCAATGAAGCTTCTTCAACCTTTGGGGTAAGCGGGGGTTTTTGGGGCTGTTTTTACAATCAGGATAAAAATTAGTGATTGAATTGTTTTAACCCTAATCAATGAATGTTAGAATGAACAAGTAAACGATAGCATGAATAAGTTAAGTTATTATATAAAATATTCCTGAGACGTACCCGAACGAGGAGGGAGGTAATGGAGATGGTTAAGGATGTATTTACAAATGTGGTTGCCAATCTGGTCACGGCACTTATCTTCGGGGTATCCGCATACATCATCCTTTACATACGCATGTCAGGCATCACCCAGACCATCCGGAGAGTAATCCATCCGAAACAGCGGGTGTTCGCTTTGCATGATCTGAAAATAAACGGTATAAACAGGCTGGAAGTGTCAAAGTTCCTGTCACCTTTGTCAGAACATGAGCGGGACATTTTGGTTAAGTTTCATGCCGCGCGCAATGGTTCCAATCCACATAATGGTTCTTCCATTAGACTGGATGGGATTTCGCCCGTTTCCAATGACAAAAAGGAATACACCGCTCATATTTCCAAGGTTGGCTTTTTTGACTTCATCGCGACAAACCTGACGGCTTATCCCGCCAATGCACCCATCCGTTCTTTTCGCAGCCAAATGGCTACCCTGATGAGATCATTCCGTACGTTTGGGTTGATTCAGCAGGTTGTGAATGAGGTACATAAATACGGTGAGCCAAAGAAAGTGGAGGATGTTTTAGAGAATCGTTCGCTTGCTAACATCATTTCCGTGAGTGTGCTCATCGTGGATGCGACAGGCCGGATCGGCATCGTTGAGCGCACGAACAAGGTCGCCGTTTCTTCCGGAAACTTTGGGGCTACCTGCGCGGGTACCGTTGGTGATGTGGACTTTGATGCTGATAACCCGTTTGAGTCATGCGGGCTACGTGAAATCAAAGAAGAGCTCAACCTGGATCTGGAACGTTTGCATTTTGACGGCATCGTCGTGCCCAAGCAGAAAATGCAACCCATTTTCTTGTATCATGCTTCCATCGACCAAACTTGGGAAGAGCTGTTTCCGATCATGGAACAAGCCAGAGATATCTCGTTTGAAACACAGGCGTTCTATGCTGTTCCTGTGGAAGATATCATTAAGTTCGCTTCCCATACGCGCATGACGGACACAGCCGCCTATCAAGTTTGGCAATATGCCGTGAAAAACGGACAGGACAATAACTGGTACAAAACCTTGCTTCTCCCGTTTGATGTAAAACGTTATCTCATCCCATGGAATTCACAGAAGGATGGAACGAAATGAAGCGGGATAGGGGTATAGGGCTCCAACTTTATGAATCTCCTCTTATTCGTTATTAACGATGGAGGAGATTTTTTAAGTGAAAAAAGTGTTGGTATATTTGTTAGTTAATAAAAACAAAAACACCAAGCAATCGGCTTGGTGTAGGATTACCCTAGTCTGTATCAGTGTCATCATCTCCATACTTACAGCTTAGGCCCTTAACCAACTTCATAGATGTCATCTTCGTCCCCCTTAAAGTTGAGTTCCTTCAAAAGGAAGAACAAACAGTTAGTCGATTCAGTAAACTCTTTTTCTTCTTTCATTTTATCATAGCATTCTGCCATTAAATATAATGCTTTTGCTTCTCTCGATTTGTAATGGTGATTCTGAGCTAATACTATTGCCTGTTTGTAAGAAGCAATCGCATCATTATAACGTTGCTGGTTTTTCAGACTGTTTCCGCGAACAATATAGGCTTTGGTTAAGCGGAAGGCATCGTTGAGTTCTTTTCCTAACTCGATTGCTTGATCGAAATGGTCTTTCGCTTTCACCCAGTTTTGTTGACTTGAGTGCAGAATGGCTAGATAGGTATGAGCATCCATATGTCGACGGGGGAATTTCATGTCTTGGTCGTTATTGATCACTAACTCAAAATAATAAGCCGCTTTCTCAAATTCTTTTTGTTGCAGATAAATGCTTCCCAACACATTGAGCAAATCATAGGTACGGCTTAAGAAAAGGTTTCGTTTCCCTTTTCTAATCCCCTCTTTGCAACAGGCAATGGCTTCCTCATGCATTTTGCTTTTCCTGAGTAAGATGGCCCGGAATTTATACAAGTTCAAGGTAACCCGTGTCAGTTCAATTTGTTGGATTTGCGGCCAAACTTGGTTTAGCAAGTGACTGGCCTGTTCCGTTTGCGCGTCTCTCAGCAAATACAGGATCTTGTTGCTTAATAAGACAAATCGCACCTCTTTTCGCCCTTTTTCCTCTCGAAAGGCTTCTAACCCTTGATCGACAAAGGACAGTGCTTGCTCGAGATCATTTTGGTGGTAAGCACAAGCACTTAATTCCTTTAAGCATAAGGCAATGACGTTATCCTGCGGGTTGAGCGAATGATGACGACATAACAGAATCGCCCGCTGAAAAAAGTGCTCCGCCTTGGGCCAGTCTTGCTTCTTGAAGTGAACCAGTCCGAGCAGATAGTGGTAATGAGGCGCGAGGGGATGGAAATCCTCGAGATGGATGCGTAGCAATAAATCGTAAACCGTCGTCGTCTCATTGTTGTCCAACAGAGCCTCAATAAAGTCTAGTTGAAACCGAAGTTCCTCTATTTTCTTCTCTTCCTGTGCCACAAGATGTCCCAATGACGCGGGATCAATGTTTAACTTCGTCAGTAAATAGTGAAACTTTTCTTGTGACACCTTTTGTTCGCCATTTTCGATGAAACTGATCGTCGCGATGGAGATGTTCCGATCTTTCAGATCTTCCAGGCGAAGATTCTTTTTTTTCCGTCTCTTTTTGATGATGTACCGGACTAGATCATGAGAAAAGTCAGTCATGAGCCGATCCCTCCTTGTTTGCAACAATTATACATGGAAGGGGAAGAGATTGGAATAAATAGGAAGGTGATTGTGGGATTTAGATGAGAGGATTGAAAAATATAATTGAGAGCAGGTTTCTGAGGTCAATATAGTTATTTATATTGATTGGCTATTAATTTTTTTGAATACATTTGTTAAAAATCAATATCTCTTGACTATGAACTAAGCCGTTAATGTGAATGAGCAGAATTTGATATATAAAAGAGAGTCAAGTTCACTTTATCTTCTGAAATGGCCTAATCGAGATAGTTTCCTATAAATTTAAAAAATCTATTCATTGTAACATTGGCTTTCTCTGGGGTCTCTTAGGGGTTAATAGGACAGAATTTCATTTTTCTTTACGAATAATTTATATATAAGAACTGAACAAGATATGATCTTTAGACTGGAAAAAAAGTTATTGGTATCTGTTTTTATTCATCTGCTTATGTAACCAGAAGGAGATCTAATCTGGTTACGGTTTAAAACCCAAACTTGAATGTTACTGGGGCTGTTATATACTAAGGAAATCGTGTAGAAATAACATAAGAAAACAGAAGAAACAAGTGAAGAATATACACGGATGAAGTAGTAGCCTCTGTGAGTGTTTGTTGGGGATCACAAAATGATACCTAAACAATAGTTAGACTGTACAAATTTGAAGTGCAAGAGGCAACAATCATCTAGTTGAAAATTTTATAATTTTTTAGTAAGAAAGAATTATTATCTCTTTACATAACTTTATTGACACAAGGTGATTTGTTTACAGTATACAAGATATATAAACATGAATATTGAATATTTTTATATATTCGTTTATAATGTATATGTTATTTTGATATATCAAAATGATAGTCACTTTGATATACATATAGAATTCTTGATATAGGAGGAAACATATGTCATATCCGATAGGATCGCGTTTACATATTAGAGGTGAAGAATGGCTGATTCAAGGTGTTCAACCCACTAATACAGGTGCGTATGCTGTACGAGTGATTGGTTTATCTGAAACTGTTCGCGACTATCAAGCTACATTCTTGGATTGTATTGATGAGGTAGTTGAAATTCGTCCAGAAGATGTACGTTTTGTTACAGATGAATCGCCTAACTATCGCCGTTCACGCTTATACTTAAATGCTTTAATGATGAGAACACCAATTGTTGGTTCAGAGATTACGACACGTAAACAAGCGGCGATGGAAGATAGCGATTATCAATATGTTCCTGCTCAACTAGCATTAGAACAAGTGCGTCCGCGTTTTTTGATCGCTGATGGTGTAGGATTGGGAAAAACGATTGAGGCAGGCGTGTTGATGTCTGAGTTAATTCGCCGTGGTAGAGGGCGGCGAATTCTAGTCGTATCTGCTCGTTCTATGTTAGAGCAGCTTCAGAAAGAAATGTGGACTCGTTTTTCCATTCCACTCATGCGTTTAGACTCTCTAGGGATTGCTAAGATTCGTTACAACATCCCACAGAATAAAAACCCTTTCCACTACTACGACAAAGTGATTATTTCCATTGATACTTTAAAAAACGATGAACTTTACCGTCGTTACTTAGAAAATTGTTATTGGGATATTGTGATGATTGATGAATGTCACAACGTAGCCAATGCCAATACCGATCGAAACAAGTTGGCGACACTGTTGGCGGATCGTTGCCATAGTTTAATCCTTTTGTCAGCTACCCCCCACAATGGGAAGCCAGAGAGCTTTGCTACTTTATTACGGATGCTTGATCCAACGGCAGTTGCTGATCCAGAAAAAGTGACGAAAGAAGATATTCAACACCTGGTTGTTCGTAGATTTAAAAAAGATGTGCAGGCACAGACGACAAACTTTTATAAAGTGAATGATTTACCAGTACCTTGCGAAGCATCGAAAGAGGAGACGGACATTCTTTGTGATTTAGGCTCTACTTTATTACATACCATTCAGTCCAAGAGTCCCAAACGGGATGCACTCTTCCAAGTAACTCTATTAAAGTCTTTCCTCTCTAGTTCAGTAGCGCTAAGTGAAACATTAAAACAGCGGATTCATCAACTAGAGCGCCAGTTGGAGAAACAAGGGAATTCGTCCAATAAGGAGACACTCCAACGTGATCTACATAAGTTACAGCTGGTGAAAGACAAAGTAGACGCCATTCCAATAGTAAAGAGCAGCAAGTTCCAAACACTATGTAACATGTTACGTGAATGGGGTTGGGATGGAACACGCTCCTCTGAAAGAGTGATTATTTTCTCTGAACGCATTGCCACCTTGGAAGCGCTACAAAAAGCTCTTATGAAAGAGTTTGGCATTCCAGAAAAAGAGGATGAGAAAGTAATCGAATTGTTTACGGCTAAAATGCCAGATCATGAACAAGCTCGGGTTGTGCGTGAATTTAACGAAGAAGAGTCACCTATGCGTATTCTTTTATGCTCTGATATTGCGTCCGAAGGGGTTAACTTGCATCATCGTTGTCATCATCTCATTCATTTTGATATTCCTTGGTCCTTTATCCGATTGCAACAGCGAAATGGACGAATTGACCGATTTGGACAAACCCAAACACCTGAGATCCGATATATTGTTTTAAAGTCTGACGAAGCCAAGGCGGAAACACATGTGATTGAAAAGTTAGTGGAAAAAGCGCAAAGTATCGAGCAAAGCTTAGGAGATCCCAGCAGTATTTTACGTTTGTTCGACCCTGACGAGGAAGAAGATCATATTCAGAATAGACTTGCTGAAGGGAAAAAAGTGGATGAGATTTTCGAAGAAGATGATGAAGATGATTGGGATTTAGATTTCTTCGATCCAATTCCACGTCTGGTAGAGGCTAAGGCGATTCGAATGAAAGAGCCAACCAGATTATATCATGATTGGTTACTACAACTAGAACATCTCCAACAAGAACTAGGTGAAGACGAACAGAGAGCCCTGGCGGATTTACGGGGCAGAAGAAAGCAATCAGTCAAAATTCGAGTAGACCATGAGCAAAAGAGAGTATTTATTTCAGGCATTAAAGATCTGAAAAAGAGATTGGAATCTCTACCACCAGAAGCACGACCACGTGAAGGTGAGGAGCTCCGCTGTACCACAGATACGAAACGAGTGATGAGAGCGATTGCTAATGCGACGCGGGATGGAGAATGGCCACAAGAGCATTTGTTATGGGAAAATCACCCAGTAGCCGATTGGATTGCTGATCGTTCACTGGCGTTATTCCCATCTAAACAAGCGCCATCGCTGAAGCTTTCTACAGTTCCAATTGGTACCACGTATTACCTAGTACAGGCAAATGTATTAACTGAAAGCGGACATCCTGCTTTAGCAGAATGGCTAGTGGTACGTGTTGATGCAAAAGGAATGAAAGCAATTCCACTATCTGAAGTACCAGAGCTATTAAAAGCGGACCAGTGGATTAATGATGGAAGCTACCATCCAGAAGTGGAAGATCAGAATTTAACATCCGTAGTAGCATATGCGGAGCAATATGTACAGGATCGTTTGCAACAAGTTCAGACTGAATTACAAGAACGGATTAATCGGGAAAAAGAGAGACTCACTGCGTGGTATCAAGAAAGCTTGAAGCCTATTAAAGACAAGCAGCTTTCATTATTTGAAGAGTCGCATCAAGCTGCGCAGCTACGCCGTCTAGTGAAAAAAGAGCATCAAATCCAGTCCACTTATGAATCAACTGTTGCAGGACTAGAAAGCATGCTCAAGGTGAAAGGAGAGCCGGTGTTAAGGATTTGTGCCCGGTTTCAAGGAAGCGAGGAGATGAACAGATGATTACCAGCTTGGGGAACTATAACGACTTCTATAATCCATTTTTTATAGACACTTATTTGAAGAAAGAAGTGGAGTCTGCTGTGCGCAATCTGCTCGATCATGAAGATGACCCTGTCCAACAGGTGAAAGAATTAAGCACAGCATTTCGCAAAGTAAAAGGTCAAATTCATGACCACTTGGGCAACAGTTCCGATTTACAAGAGTGGCATGAACGTCTTTCTGGAGCGCTTGGCTACATATATAATCCTCAAGAAGAAACATGGCTACTGGATGATGAAGTAGAGATTCCCATCTTTTATTCGCATCGCACCGAAGATGAGCGTCGTTTCTTAGTTGTGCTCACAGGACCTTATGTGAAAAAATCTGATCAACTATTGGAAACACCTTGGTTGCCAAAAGCGAACAGTCAAGAAACCCTTACATTGGAACAATGTCTAGGGGGACTATTCCGTGAACAACAACGTCCCCGTTTTGTTGTCGTTCTGTGTGGTCGTTTTGTTTGCCTATTTGACTATGAAAAGTGGGCAGATCGTCGTTTCTTAGCAGTTGATCTGGATACGTTGTATGGTCCGTTGGCTCGTGAAGAGGCTATAGTTTTAGTTGGACTATTCCATCGTCAGATTTTAACTGGCTCAGTTCGAGATGGTCTCCATGATGATCTGGAAAAACAATCCCGTCAACATGCTACCGGAATTACGGACGATCTGAAACAACGTGCCCGTGAAGCGGTAGAGATGCTAGGTCAGGAGTTTGTGCGCCATCAACAAGAGACACACCAAAAATACTTGAATAAGCCTGACTTAGAGCGTCAGCTAACCACAGAATGCTTACGTTATGTATATCGTCTGCTCTTTTTGCTTTACGTGGAGGCTCGTGACCGTGATCTACGTATGGTAGCGATGAATAGTGAAGAGTACAGAACTGCATATAGCTTAGAGGCGATTCGTGATCTAGCGGAAAATCAAAATCTGGTGACTGAAGAAGCACAAAACGGAACCTTCTTTCAACAAAGCCTGGATCAACTTTTCCGCCTGATTAATGAAGGAGAGCCACCTCAGTTACAAGAGCAAATGGCATTAATTTTTGATGAGAAGCCATTAGCAGCTGGGTTTACTTTACGTGGACTACGCAGTGAACTATTTGATCCATCTTCCACTCCATTGCTTTCATCCATTAAGATTCGGAACATTGTCTTACAAAAGATCATCATTCGTCTTTCTATTGCAGAAGGAAAAGGCGGTAAGCGGCGGATTAGCTATTCTGCACTCACTACCAACCATCTTGGTGAGATCTATGAGGGGCTTCTATCATATTCAGGCTTCTTTGCACCTGAAGTGCTTTATGAAGTATGCCGTGCTAAAGATCAAGGAAAACCAAATGTACAAACTTACTTTATCCCTGAGGCGAAAATTGCGGAGTACAAGCTGACTGAAGACGAATTCGTATACAACATAACGGAAGATGGAGAAAAGGTGAAAAAGCGTTACGATCGAGGAACGTTTATCTTCCGTCTGCGTGGACGTGAACGTGCTGACTCGGCTAGCTACTATACACCATCGGAATTAACAGAAACGACAGTAAAATACACCTTAAAAGAGATTTTGCCTAAGTTGTCAGCGGATGAAGTCCTTAAACTGAAAGTATTGGAGCCAGCGATGGGATCAGGAGCGTTCTTGAACGCAGGAATCAGTGCTCTAGCGGAAGCGTATTTGACTAAAAAAGAAGAGGAATTAGGTCAAAAGGTTCCTGAAGATCAAAGGACTTTTGAGTTAGCTCGTGTTCGGGCATACATTACAGCTAAAAACGCTTATGGGGTAGACAAAAACCAGTTAGCAAGCGAACTAGCAGGCGTGAGCCTTTGGTTAAACACCCTGCACGCAGGTCAAGCGGGTCCTTGGTATGAAGCGCGCCTTGCTACAGGGAATAGTTTAATCGGTGCAAGAAGAGCTGTTTATGGAGAAGAGTTACTTCGAAAAGGTGGATGGGAGAAGCAACCACCAGAGAGAGAACGTATGGGATTAGAAAATGGAGAAAAGGTCTACCATTTCTTACTACCAGATCCTGGGATGTGTAACTATGACAAGGATAAAGCGGTTAAAGAGATGTGCAAAGAGGAACTAGCAACGATTAAAGAATGGAAAAGAAATTTGCCCAAGAAAATCGAAGCTAAAATGTTCAAGCGATTAGCTACTCTTTCACAAAAGATTGACCAACTGTGGGAAAAAGCGATTATCGATCGTCAAGAGTTGTTGAGATCTGTAGACGATCATCTCACTGTGTGGCCTACCCCTCATACAGAAGATCGACCTAATGAATATAACATTCAAGAGCGCCGTGCTAAATTGAAGGAAATGACTGAAGGAAACCACAAGGCTTATCATGTGGTGAAATTAATACAAGATATTTGGTGTGCTCTTTGGTTCTGGCCGATTAACAAGGCAGATCAATTGCCAACGTTTGAGCAATGGATTTCTGCTGTAGAAGAGCTGGTTAAAGTAATTGGCACGACTTCAAAAGGTATTGCAGGTGTGGTAGATCAATTTCCATGGTTGAAAATTGTGCTTCAAGTGGTTGAGCAAGAGCGGTTTCATCATTGGGAGTTAGTATTTGGAGAAGTGTTTAAGGAAAACGGTGGGTTTGATGTGATCTTGGGTAATCCCCCTTGGGTGTCAATTGAATGGAAAGAAACCGATATATTGTCTGAATACGATCCATTAATATTTCTTAGAAAAGAAAGTGCTAGCAAAGTAGCTGAAAAACGAACATATTTACTTGATAAATACAATCTTAGAAATCCTTACTTAGAGTTATATATTACTAGAATATCTACTCAATCTTTTATTACTTCTACAGGTTTATATAATGAATTAGAGAATTCAAAACCAAATTTATACAAGTCTTTTATTTGTAGGGCTTGGGGAATGGGATCAAATGATGCAGTTATTGGATTTATCCATCCCGACAGCGTTTATGATGAAACTAAAGGTAAACGATTAAGAAAAGCAATATATCCTCGCTTATTGTTTCATTTTCATTTTATTAATGAAATGAAATTATTTAAAGATATTGACCATCATAATGGATTTAGTATCAATGTTTATAGATCAAAACCAAAATCAATCGTTTCTTTTCTCCACTTGGGTAATTTGTATTTACCTAAGACAATTGATGAATGTTTTATTCACTCTGGAAAGGGAACTGTTCCAGGGTTAAAAACAGATGATAATGATTGGGAAACAAGAGGGCACAGACATAGGATAGTTAAGATAACGGAAGAAGAATTATCTTTGTTTAAGCTTCTTTATGGGGAAGAAGAAGAGAGTAGTTTAGAACAACAATTACCTGTAGTCCATAGCATTGAAGTATTAAATATATTAAAGAATTTATCTAGAATAAAAGAATCCATAGGTACGAAGAATTGTTACTTAGGTAGAACAGTATGTTGGGACGAAACAGCAGCTGTTAAGAAAACTAAAACTATTAAAAGGTATACCCAGTTTCCTAAGAGTATTGAGTATCTAATTTTAAATGGTCCTCACATTTATGTAGGGAATCCACTTTATCAAACTCCTAACGAGAAATGCTCACATAATTTAGATTACAGTTCTCTAAACCTAGCTGAATTGCCAAATGACTATTTACCTAGATCCAATTACTTACCACAAGTAAACTTAGACGAATACCGAAAACGTACTCCCAAATTTAATGATAAGTCACTTTTAGATTTTTATAGGTTAGTTTATAGAAAAATGGCATCTTTAACTGGTGAGAGAACTTTTATTCCTGCTATAATTGCACCTAACGTAGCACATGTTGATGGATTGGTTAGTGTAGTGATAGATGATTTAAAGCAACTTGTCTTATATTCTGGCATTACTTTTTCTATCGTATCTGATTTTTTTATACGAATTACCGGAAGAGCAAATATTCATAAGGAAATTGAAAAAATACCCCTCCCAAACATCTTAGAGTTAAATAAGTTTATTATTGCACGTGCCTTACGTCTAAACTGTCTAACCATCTACTACAAAGACCTATGGGAACAACTCTATGACTCATCCTTTAACCAAGATGGCTTTGTTAAACAAGACCCACGCCTAAAATCATGGTCCCACTTGACACCAACTTGGAACCGTGAGGTCGCATTACGTACAGACTATGAACGTAGACAAGCATTAGTAGAGTTAGATGCATTAGTAGCGTTAGCATATGGCTTAACAGAAGAAGAGCTACTCACCATCTACCGAGTACACTTCCCAGTGCTCCAAAACTACGAGAAAAATGAACGATTCTATGATGCGATGGGTCGACTGGTTCCGAAAGATGTTGTTAAAGCCTATCAATTGGAATACCAAATCCAACAAGGACTAGCAGCCAAACCAAGAGGTCAGGCATACGATAAACACCTTGAGCTTCTTGCTATGGACTATCCACTCTTTAATCCAGGAACCGAAGAACCATTTGACCGTTGTGATCGAGAGAAAGATTTGAGCGAAGCATATCGTGCCTTTTCACGGATGTTACAGGAGGCGACAGCATGATTCCTGCTCAATTAGCACAGGATTGGAAAACGGCTGTTCTCGAATATGTGGACACCGTTTTCCCCTTTAGTAATGACCAGCTGAGAGAAGCATGGTTAAACTTTCTAAAAGACCCTGATGAGGGTCTCTTTAAAGGATTTTATATTCACTCTCGACTGCCATATCGGGTGGCTGATGCATCTCAGCCCATCCCGTTAACGGCGGTTCAACCATTTTTTCGCCCCTTTGTCCATCAGTTGCGTGCCTTTGAACGACTCAATTCAGTTCGTGAGGATGGACCTCAACCGACACTGGTGACAACAGGCACAGGTTCAGGGAAAACTGAATCGTTCCTATACCCGATTATTGACCACTGTGTTCGGATGCGGAAACAAGGTAAAGAAGGCATTAAAGCGATTATTCTTTATCCAATGAATGCGTTGGCACATGATCAAGCCAAACGTTTAGCTGACTTGATCCATAAACATCCAGAAGCAAAGCATTCCATAACTGCTGGAATTTATGTAGGGCAAGGTCGTAAAGAAGAGGGAGAACCTCAGAGCATTAGCCGAGTCATGACGGAGAAGCAACTGATCGAAGATCGAAAAATATTGCGAAAGCATCCTCCAGACATTTTACTAACGAACTATAAGATGTTGGATTTATTGCTTCACCGTAAGTCAGACGCCTCCCTCTGGGGTATGAATCAGCCAGATACCTTAACTTATCTGGTTCTAGATGAGATGCATGCTTATGATGGTGTTCAGTTAGCAGATATCGCTTGCTTAATTCGTCGATTACTAGCGAGATTGCATATGAAGCCTGCTCAACTTTGTCCAGTAGGAACATCGGCTACCTTGGGTGATGGAAGTGAACAAACGAAAGCTAAGCTAATAGACTTAGCGGCAACTGTGTTTGGAAGAAGTCTCGATACCTCCTCTGTTGTGACGGAAGATCGACCCACATTGAGTGAGTTTCTATTGCCTATAGAAACAGACGCTGTTCCTGAACCGGCTACACTGACGGAGTTGTTACCCAAACCGTTGGAAGACACCGATTCTTATGTATCAAGACAACTAGAGTTATGGTTTGGAGAACAGTTAGATTCAAGTGAAACAGGACGGCGGTTACGGGCTCATGCTTGGTTTCAGGTCTTTTGTCAACATACTCATGCAGAACCGATCACGTGGGAGCAATTAGTACAGCGTTTTCAGAAAGAATGGCAAGGATCTGTTCCTCCTGAGGCAGTGGAACCTCTGTTATGTTCGTTACTGGCTGTAATTTCTTTTGCAAAAGAGGAAAGCGGATACCGACCATTATTACCGATTCATACGCAATTATGGATGAAAGAAATGCGTGGGCTTGTGCGTGAACTGGACGAACAACCACGCTTCCGCTGGATAGACCGTGCCACAGTTGATTTTAGCCTTTCTAAAAAGGATAAAGGATATATCGCACGTTTTGATCATGCTACTTTACCGATGATTGTATGTAACTCCTGTGGAGTGGGCGGTTGGGTCGCTATTCAACATGATGCTGATCCACGGCTAGAAACAGATCCATATGCGGTAAACCGAGTTTATGGTCGTACCTTTCATGCCAGTACTTCAGATGAGGAGAAGAAAAGTATCCGCTTCCTTTTTCCGCAGTCAGAAGGGGAACCAGAACCAGGACACAGCCAGTGGTATATAACCAAAAAAGAAGCGATACTAGCAGATAAACCTGGGAAAGAACGGCTCCCTATTTATGTGGTAAAGCCTTTTGCTCGCGACGATACACATCGTTGTCCTTATTGTAGTGAACGTAATTCGATGTTGCTTGTTTCGATGAGAAGGGCGAGTTTGAGTTCAGTGATCATTGCTCAAACAGTTAGCTCAGCTCATACCAAGGACCGTAAAATCTTATCTTTTACTGATTCAGTACAAGATGCCGCTCATCTTGCTGGCTTTATTCGTTACCGTACTAAATCTACCATTTTGCGTACAGCACTCAATCAGATGTTATTAAATGGTTATGAGCGGAAGCCCCTTGCCGAACTATTAACGGACTTCCAAACTTATTGGCGTACGTATTTCGCTAAGACATATGGAACAGCAGGTGATGAGCAGTATTTACGAGCATTTGTGGAGCGAGATGAAGAGGAAGAACAATTAGCAGGACGTTTCCCACGCAATCGTAGTGAATGGACAGACAAAATCTGGGAAGAAGTGGAGTTTTATATCACCTGGAAGTTGTTAAAGGAGTTAGGACTGCATGCTCGATTAGGTCGTTCTCTTTACTTAACTGGATCAGTTGCTCTCCAATTAGATCCACAAAAGCTGGAAGAGGCTGTGAAAGGAGCTACTGAATCCGTTCAAGCGAGAGAGCCACAATTGAACTGGGATGGCAAGTTGTCCGAACGTGTACGTGCGTTTATCCAAGGTGTGGCTCATCGAATGGCGATTCGTGGTGGTATCTCTCATCCATTGCTTGATGCCTATCGTGAATCGGGTGGTAATCGATATCTTTTATCAGAAGAACAAAATCGCTTGTATGAAGGTTCAAAGCGACAACCACGTTTTTACACGACTTCTGGAAAGTTACAAAAAGATGGCTTTGATCCTGTGTATGGTGGTAAGGAGAGCTGGTTAACTCAGTACGTTCAAAAAGTCTTCTTGCCAGAACAAGATTTTCAATTAATTGAATCTATTGATGAGGGTAATGTTGCTTCAAGGATTTTTCATAATATGCAACAAGCTGGTCTCTTGGATATTCGTCATCATCAGAGTAGTGAGACATTTGGTTTATCCCAAGAAGCATTACTCTTAACTAAGGATACAACACGTGTCCAATGTAAAAGTTGTCATTATGAATTAACCCTAGCCGTTCAAGATAAAGAAGAGTTTGAACAAAAGGTTCCTTGTATCTCTTACCGATGTCATGGACATTATCTGTCCGCTCCAAAGCGCACAGGGCAATTTTATGAGCGGGTTTATGAAGAGTGGAATCTGGAACCGGTAATCTCTAAGGAACATTCTAGCTTGGTATCGACTGCGAAGCGGAAGGAAGTAGAGAAGCGTTTCTCGGAAGGCAAGCCATCTCCTGTTAATGTATTAGTTTGTACCCCAACGATGGAGATGGGGATTGATATTGGAGATTTGTCTACTGTTTTGTTAACCAACGTTCCACCATCGATTGCGAGTCGGGTACAAAGGGTGGGACGTGCAGGGCGTTCTACTGGTACCGCCATTGTTGCACAGGTGTTCCGTGATTCTCCACACGACCACTATTTTTGGGAAGATCCATCAGAGTTATTAAATGGAAGGGTAGAGACCCCCGTTTGTCTGCTGGATGCCCCAGAGGTTTTAAAAAGGCATCTGTGTGCCTTCTTATTAGATGCTTGGATTCGTGATAAATCAGAGGCTGAAATCCCACTTCATGTCTCAAGAGTATTGACTGAAGAGAAGTTGAAGGCGTTCCCTTATCACTGGTTTTCCTATGTAGACAGTCGTCGTGAGATGTTATGGGAAGAGTTTACAATCATGTTTGTTGAACAACTGAAGGAGAGAAATGTACAGATTATCTATAACTATTTTATAGGTGAAGAATGGAAAGATGCTGTTCAACATGTTATTGCGACTAGACGGGATGAAGTAAAAGAAGCCTCTAATCATCTGCTTCGTTTGAATAATAGATATAAAAAATTGGAGCAACAGGGCACAACGGATGAGGATGATGAGAAAAAAGAATTGAAGCGAGAGCTACAGCAAGCTCGAGCTCGATATCGTGAACTGATGGAAGAAGAAACACTAGAGTGGTGGACATTAGAAGGATTACTACCGAACTATGCCTTCCCAGATCGGGAAGTTACCTTAAAGCGGTTTATTCCCCCAGCAAGCGGGATGAAAGCTACCTTAGAGCAATTTGTTCGTCATCCAGAAGTGGCTTTGCGTGATCTGGCACCTGGAAATCATTTTTATGCCCGTGGACGAACAACGGTAATTAACCAACTTCCGCTTGTAAGCCGTGAATTGGAAGAGTGGCGATTGTGCCCTTATTGTCAGTATATGGTAAAAAATAATGATCAGATAAGTCATACTTGTCCACGTTGTGGTTGCCAAGAGTGGCGTGATAAAGGGCAGATCGCCTATATGGTTCCGCAAGGTCATGTCATCTCTCGTGCAAGACTTAAAGATGAAACACAGATTGATGATGAAAGTGAAGAACGAACCAGACAACCGATGGAGGTCATGCAATTCTTTGATTTTCATACCATGCCACAAGCAAGCTATCGTGTCCAGGGACAACCGTTTGGATATGAGTTTTTTGAACGCAGCACGATGAGGGAGATTAACTTTGGACCGAAGAATTTGGAACAGAGTGGTCGAATCGTAGCTCAACAAAGGGTGCCACAGAAAGGATTTGTGGTGTGCGAAAAATGTGGTGCTTCTGAAGTAAAAGATAAGAATGGAAGATTAAGCATTCGCCATGTTCGTGGATTTGGTTGCGAACGACATAAACAACAAGACGTGAACAAACAAGCAGTTGAGCAAGGAACGAATGAACGTCTGTCTCGGGCGGATGAACATAAAATCTCACTTTATCTATATCGGGAATTAGAATCTGAAATGATTCGGATTGCACTGCCAATCCATCTTACTAAGAAAGATGAAAGATATGCAACATGGGTAGCTATTTTCCGATTAGGGTTAAGAGAGAAAATAGGTGGTTCTGAACAACAGATTGGAATTGCTAGATACCATGAACCAATACAAGATGGAAAAGAAACGATCAACGCCAACTACCTTGTACTCTATGATAAAATCCCAGGTGGAACAGGTTATCTCCAGCAATTGGCTGAACAAGGGGAGTTGTATGATCTGCTGAAGAGAGCTTGGGATCGGATTCAAAACTGTTCCTGCCAGCATGAAGGGCGAGATGGTTGTTATCATTGTTTGTTCCGTTACGAATCCCAATATGATCAGCAGTATATCTCACGTCGTCTTGCAGTTGATATGTTAAAATACTTAATTCAAGATCCTAATCTCTGGGAAGAGACTAGTTTCTTAGATGTACAAAACAGCAATTATCGGCGCCAACTTCTGGATAGCGATTTTGAAGAGTTAGCAGAAGATAAACTAGTTCTTTATTTAGAGGAAGAAAGACTTCCAGAGTTTGAGAAGAGAAACTATGTGGAAGGAAATCAAACGGGGATCGAAATTCGCTGGAGAACTTTTTCGGGTGAAGTAGGTTGGAGGCTCATCAGGCAGAAAAACTTAACCGGGCAAGATGGAGTTCCATTTGCTACACGTGCTGATTGGGTGCTCTATCCTCTTGGAGCATTTAGGAATGAGGAATTACGACCGATCGTAGTTTACTTGGATGGTGCTAAGTATCATGTCGGTGATGGAGAATATAACCGACTGGCTCAAGATGTACTAATTCGTGAAGGATTGCGTCGAGGTGGAAAATATACTGTTTTTACTCTTACTTGGCGTGATGTTGTTGTCAAGGATAGTGAAAATGAGGGGCAAACCGCCATATACGACCGTGATCCAGAACTTGATTTTGAACAACATTTGAAACAGGTAGCCAGTCATCTTCAATATACAGATCCGACCACTAGTTGGTATCATTCAGGATTGCAGTTGCTTGTTGACTATCTCAAACAACCTTCCTTAAGTAATAGAATTAAATTTGCTGAAGCTGTTAGTCTTGTAACAGCGGGAGTGCTAGATAGAGAAAAGCATGTTGCTTCTGTTCATTATGTTGGTCAATCCCTAAACTATGTCTTAGTAGCAGAGACGAAGGCATCCTATACTGGTGAGATAGAAAAGGCAAATCCTAATTTAATGAGAATCATGGATGGCAAGGCAAAGAAGGTTGTTTTTGCAGAGCATCATTTTGGTACAGGAAAGAATCTTTCTTTACTTATCGCTGCACGAGGAAATAAAAAGTCTGGGTATCAGTTTAACGGAATTCTCCGTTTAGAAGATCAGCAACGATTTGATTCAGAAGGTGAATTAAAAGATACATTCTTGCGTGATTGGAGAATTTTCTTCCATTGGTTTAATTATTTACAATGGTTACCTGGACTTCGCTTTGTTACGGCGGAAAGTCTCCAGAAGCATAAAGATAAGTGGGATGTACTAGATGCCATGTATCCCATTGAAATGTGGGATCAAGTCCAAAACACTGAGAGTGAAGAACAACAAGTTGTTATTGATCCAAGTTGGCTTGATCTGATCCACCCTTCTTATCGACAAATAGCTGTTGCTCTTGCCAGATCAGGTGTTCCATTGCCAGAGGTAGGATATGAGTTCCTTGAGAACGATGAGATTGTAGATGAAGCTGAGTTGGCATGGCCAAATGAGAAGATTTGTATCCTGAGAAAAGTGCAGTATGAGGATGTAGAGCAGATTAAAAAGCTAGGGTGGACTGTGTGGGATTTACAGAAGTACTCCCTAGAAGTCGAATCTCCTGAATCGATCTCTGATGTAAACTGGTCAGAGATGTGGGATCAACTAGTGAAAGGGGAAGTGTAAGATGCAGACAATTGCGATCCAAGACACATTTCTTGAGGCTTTCTCAAAATTACCGAAGGTTGAGCAAAAAAGAACTCGCCAGATGATTGATTTACTTCGTAGTAATCCAGATAATAATGGTCTCAACTTTGAACGATATATCGAAGCGGTAGATCCAAAAGTACATTCGATTCGGATTAGCCAAGGATATCGAGCAATTGCCGTTCGTCCAGACAAGGAGGGTGTGATCCTCCTTGTCTGGGTGGATCATCATGATGAAGCATACCGTTGGGCCAAAAGAAAGAGGTTTGAGGTTAACCCTTTCACAGGTGTGCTCCAAATGTGGACAAGCGCTGAAGAAAATACACCTACTGCATCAGTGGAAGAAGCTGTAGGGCTGTTTGCTGAGTATAGTAATAAGCAATTATTAAAGCTAGGGGTTCCTGAAGAATTACTTTCCCATATTCGCAACATTCAATCTGAAGATGAGTTGGATGAATATATAAGGGAATTACCTATCGAAACGGCTGAGGCTTTGCAATTTTTATTAACTGGAGACCCGTACGATGAAGTTTTAGAATTTGTTTTTCAATTAAAAGCAGAACGCGAAGACGAAATGCTTGATACAAAGCCTGCATCATTTGCTGAAGCAGTAGCTCATCCGAAAGCGAGTCGCCATATTGTGGTGGTCACTTCCGATGTGCAATTAAACGAAATGCTAGAACAGCCACTAGAACGATGGCGGACCTTCCTACACCCTACTCAGAAGGAATTAGTGGAAAAAGATTATAAAGGTCCCGTTCGCGTATTGGGAGGTGCTGGGACTGGTAAAACAGTAGTAGCGATGCACCGTGCACGTCACTTGGTTCGTGAGAAATTAAAATCAGGTGAGAGGGTGTTGGTGACAACATTCACTGTAAATCTAGCAGATACGATTCGCGAAATTTTATCTACTATGTGTACAGAAGTAGAGATGCAGCGAATTGATGTCATCTCCATCGATCGTCTAGCTTTTCAGATCGCTAAGAAGTATTGCGGATTGATAGCACACCCAGTTGGTAGCGACCATGAAGACGTTAAAGCAATTTGGGAAAACGCCATGTTTGAACATGGCTGGAATGTGGGAGATCTAACCTTTTTGAAAAATGAATATTACCGTGTTATTCAGCAAAATGGAGTAGATACTTGGGAAGAATACTTAGATACAAAACGTGTTGGACGGAAAAAACGGCTTTCTCGCGCTGAAAAGAAAAAGATTTGGGGTACAATTCAATGGGTACGTGAAAAAATGAAAGAGAAAAATATCATTGAGCATATTGATGTTCAAAGAATGGCTCGCAAGTGGCTCGAAGAAAATAGAGGGGCACTGGTTTACAGAGCGGCTATAGTGGACGAGGCTCAGGATTTTCATCCAGAAGCTTTCAAGTTGCTCCGTATCCTTGTGCCTGAAGGGGACAATGACCTATTTATTGTTGGAGATGCTCACCAACGAATCTATTCTCGCCATGTTGTATTGAGTCGATGCGGAATTAACATTCGCGGTCAGCGTTCCAAGAGATTACGTATTAATTACCGTACAACCGAGCAAATCCGCCGCAAAGCGATGGAAATGCTCCATACTTTAACCTTTGATGACTTAGATGGTGGACATGATGATGGGAAAGACATCTCTCTGTTAGCAGGGTCGGCTCCAGAGATTGTCAACTTTAACACACTAAGTGAAGAAAGAAAATTTGTCGTAGATAAGGTAATAGATCTACTAAATGAAGGGATTCAGTTAGGTGACATAGCAGTTCTGGCAAGAAACAACTATATTGCTGATCAGTATGTTGAAGCGTTTAAAAAAGCAGAATTGAAAGCGCACAAGTTGTCAACCGATACTATGTTAAACATTGACGCAATTCATTGCGGAACGATGCATCGCAGTAAGGGGCTAGAGTTTCGTGCAGTGTTTATCGTAGAAGTAAACGAAAATGTAATACCACCTGAGTATGTTGTAAATCAGATGGATGATGAAGAGGAATTGGAAGAGCTTAAAAAACAAGAGAGATCATTACTATATGTGGCGAGTACAAGAGCCCGGGAGAAATTGTATGTTACATCGTTTGGTCCACCATCTGTATTGGTTAGAGAGCTTATTTTAGGAGTCAGGTAATTAATGATGGGCGGTATAAGTCAAAAATTATGTTATTTTTGAAGTTAACATTCTAAAAAATTTCTAAGGAAACCGCCAACGTCTGAAATATTCAGCAGTGACTCCAATACACCTTTACTCGTTATAGACGACCACTATTTTCTCCCATCCTCAAACCCCTGCAAATTACAGGGGTTTTCTTTGCTATGAGTTAAGTCCCTTAATGAACCCCATATGTCCAGACAACTATGCAACGTTTGAAGTTACAGATTGACGAAATTCTCGTTGCGACAGATATCCAAGCGCAGAGTGAGGTCTTTCATCATTGTAAAAGGCTATGAAATGATCAATGTCCTGTTTAGCTTCCAGGAACGATCCATATTCTTGGAGCCAAACCGTTTCCTCTTTTAGCGTACGAAACCAACGCTCAATGATCACTCCGTATGCTTATCCCTTTGCCTTTTACTCCTTCAGGAAAACGGTAATTCAAATTGGTTTACAGCCATAAGAAGCTTCTTGGTTCTGCAGAACCGAGAGAAAGAATAGCCTACGATTTCTCTGTCAAATGCATCGATCACCGCAAACAAATACCCCCAGCCATCTCTGCCACACCAGAATTTTGTCATATCTACTTGAAAATGCTCATTGGAACGAACAACGGGAATCTTTCCTGGTTGCTTTTTTCGTTTGGCTTCAAAACGCTTCGTCTTAACTAGTACATTCAACTCCTTCATCATTCGGTAAACACGTTTGCCATTAACCTGGAGTTGAAATCGCTTTTTTAGCCATACTCGAATACGGAGATATCCGTTCGTAGGAAACTCGCCACACAACTCTAAAATCTTTTGACGAAGCGATGCTTCGTCTGTCTTTTCTCGCTTCTTAGGTTGTTCTTGCTTAAGTAAGGAATATCCATAGGTACGATTGATTTGAAGGGCATATGTAATTTGTGGGACCGAATACCCTTCATCCATCAAGGTTCGTGCCAACTCTCTTAAACTTACCTTCGGCCCCAATTGGTCTTTTTTCTAAGGATCTCAATCTGCATTGCTTGTTCACCAAGCAATGCCTTGGCTTCTTTCAATTCTTTCTCTAATTCTATCTCCCGTTTAGATGGATTTGTTGCCAGGGCTGAAAGCCCTCCTTGAAGAAAGGCCTCTTTCCATTTGTAATATTGAGGTTGTAATATTCCGTATTCTCTGCATACAGCAGAGATGTTAGCTCCTGGTACCATGCCAGCCAATACGATCTCCATTTTCTGTTCGGCCGTCCATTTTCTTCTCCCTATAAAAAACGCCCCTTTCGCCCCCTAATTATAACTTAGCTTTTGTCTGGGGTCACAGGGGTTCAGTATAGGATGAAAGAAACTTAATTCCAGATGAAATTGTAGAAGAAGCATTAAACTATAAACCAACCAAGTAATGAGACTAAGAAGTAGTAAGGAAATCATAGAGGGGAAATTTATGGGGGATGGCTCCTTATTTTTGTTGGCTTTGATCTAAAAATGTTCAATTGTAGTGGATGGATATATAAGTTGGTACTCAATTTCCCTATTCTCAACCCCGCACCCAACCTCTGCGAATAGCAGGGGTTTTTTATACTAAGATAAACGATTGCAAATGTGTTAAAATTAAGTATTGTTGAAAGGAGAAAGATCAACGGTGAGCACAATGCTATACAAAAGAGTGGATTACAGCCTGTCCAAGCTCCTGCATGATATTGAGCATGGGGATATTGCGCTGCCTGATTTGCAGCGGCCGTTTGTCTGGCCAGCGGCAAAAGTGAGGGATTTGTTCGATTCCATGTACCGCGGGTTTCCCGTTGGGTACTTTTTGTTTTGGGCGAATGAGCATTTGACGGATATCAAGCAAATCGGCGTGGAACAAAAACAGGCGAAGGTGCCGAGATTGTTGATTGTCGATGGACAGCAACGGTTAACCTCCCTGTTCGCCGTGCTGAAAGGGAAACGGGTGCTAAACAAGGATTTTAAGGAGACATCGATCAAAATCTCGTTTCGGCCCATCGACAGCCAATTTGACGTCGCGGATGCGGCCATTGAGCGGGATCCCGAGTACATTTATGATATTTCGGAGCTTTGGAAACAAGGAACTTCCAGCTTCCGGTTTATCAATAAGTTTATTGAGAAACTGAGAAATCATCGGGAGATCACCGATGAAGAAGAGAACGTGATCAGTGATAATATCGATCGCTTGTATAAATTGCAGGAATATCAATTCACCGCGATGGAAATATCGTCCACCGTCGATGAAGAGCAGGTCTCGGATATTTTCGTGCGCATTAACAGTCAAGGAAAGAAATTGAATCAGGCCGACTTCATCTTGACGTTGTTATCCGTTTTCTGGGATCAGGGAAGGAAGGAGTTGGAGGCGTTTTCCAGGGAGTCGCGCGAGGCAAGAGGGGAACAGGCGAGTCCGTTCAATCATTTCATTCACCCCGATCCGGCCCAAATGCTGAGAGTCGCTGTGGGTCTTGGATTTAAACGGGCCCGGTTGAAAAACGTATACACCATCTTGCGCGGAAAGGATCTGGAAACGGGTGAGGTTTCTTCTTTGCGGAGAGATCAGCAATTTGACGTGTTAAAACAAGCCCAACAGAAAGTGCTTAATTTGCAAAATTGGCATGATTTCTTAAAGGTGTTGATCAAGGCAGGTTTCAGAAGCAAAGCGATGGTCAGTTCGGATATGAGCATTATCTATTCTTATGTCATCTACTTGATCGGCAAAGAGGATTTTCACGTTGACGCCTATCGTTTAAGAAAGATGATCGCCAAGTGGTATTTTATGTTGGTGTTGACGGGCCGGTACACGGGTTCTCCCGAAACGGTGATGGAAGCGGATCTGGCCCGTTTGCGCGGGGTGGCCGATCAAGACGAGTTCGTGGGAACGCTGGAAAAAATCATCGCGGATTCCCTCACCAACGATTTTTGGACCATTACCTTGGTCAACAAGCTTGAATCTTCCACTTCCAGGAACCCGGCGCTCCACGCTTACTATGCCGCCTTGAACATTCTTGATGCCAACGTGTTGTTTTCCAATATGAAAGTGTCCGAGTTGCTTGATCCGGTGCTGAGAGCCAATCGGAACGCCATAGAAAAACATCATTTGTTCCCCAAGAAATATTTGAAATCCATCGGGATTAACGAAGACAAACTGATCAATCAAGTGGCCAACCTGGCTTTGGTCGAATGGGGCGATAACGCCAGAATATCGGATGAATCTCCTGAAAGTTATTTCCCCAGGTATGCGGAGCGGTTCACTCCCGCTGAGCTGGCGGAGATGATGGAATATCACGCGCTTCCTGACAACTGGACAAGCCTGGACTATCCAGTTTTTCTGGAAGAGCGCAGAAAAAAGATGGCGCAAATCATTAAGGCGGGGTATATCCGACTCTGATTGGAGAATGGTTTTAAAAGTGCATAAGTGCGAACGAAACCCCAAGCTTGATGCGGCTTGGGGTTTATCAAACTATATTTGTTTTGTTATAAAATCGATATACTTCCACCTAGACCTGTAAATTTTCCTCCATGACTAAATTCCGTGTAATAGCTACAAGAACAGCTTCATAAGATACATTGGATTGTTTTGTTGGGAATGATGATAAATAATTTTTTGTCATTTAGCACTATTTACCTTTTGTTGTGATTATAATATAATTGTATTATGAAAATTAAATATTTTAGGAGGTAATACTGATGGCTCATTCGGATGAAAAGAATGAAAAAACAAATAATTCATCGGGTTTTCATATCCATGTCGGTGGAGATGTGGGAAATAATTCAGTAATTGGAGACTTTAGCGGGAACAGTGGAGATATTAATTCAAATAACGTCAATTCCAATAACAATGCAGCAGAAGGTGAGGAAACGAAAGAGCAGGCTTTTGTAAGGTTAAGCAATGAGTTATTACAGTTGTTAGAACAAAGTACCGATCTGTTGGAGCAAGAGAAAAAAGAAGTGGTTGATCTTGTTAGTGCAAGCCAACCATCTGTCCAAAAAGGCGAACCGAACACGACAATTTTAACCTTGTTACGGCAAAAATTAACTATATTGAGGGAGAAAATTAGTCAACCTTCTCCTATTCTGCAAAATATGGCCTCTCTTTCAGAAGTGATTGGTCTGTTTTTAGGATCATGATATAGGATAGACGCAGAATAATTAAGAAAATTATTAATTGAAATAGGTGAAAGCCATTGAATCGATATATTCACGCGAAAGAAATTGAAGAGTATCTCTATTGTGTAGAATATTGGAGGCTAAGTGATACAAAGCGCAAATCGGAAGAATTAGATATAATCGAGATGGAAAACGAACAAGATGAGTGGATGATAACCCAAGGGGAAATTTTCCATCCGCCAGTTTTGCCAGAAATCCCTGAACCGGCTTATTTGCCACCAAATAAGCCAGCTCCTATTATGGAAGTTCCATGGGAACCTTCATGGGGATTTGAGGAATTTACGTATGTTGGAATGGCAGTTGGGGTTGTGAGTGCTGTTGTTAATTTTGTAGTAAATCTAGTTCATATATTCAATGACTTTGGCTGGTCTAGCATTTTGGAACTGATCATTTCCCCTTTTAAAGCTATATTTTATGGTGTAGTTATTGGGATAGGTTCTATTTTAGTTGCTTATATTATCTTTTTACTGCTCAAACTAATTGCTAAATCTAGGAGAAAAAAAGTTGAAGAGCAGTTCAAGCAAAAACTTAAAGAATTAATGGTTAAATATAATGAGAAACTCAAAGAATATGATGCAGAATACGAAAAAAGAATGGAAGAGTTTTATGAGAAGCAAGAGGCGGTTGCACTAGGGCGTGTCTGGTGAATGATTAATTGAGCCACATGATCAAGGAAATCAAGGTAATGGCAGCACAAAAATAAACCGCCCGTTTTTCATAAC